>CAZXEG010000001.1:0-73923 GCA_964639835.1 uncultured Candidatus Saccharibacteria bacterium
ACCCGGCGGAGATTGCGACGCTGTTTGACCCGGCGATTGTGTATGCGAAGGGGGCAAGGTTGATGCTGATGGTGATACGGATGATGGGTTGGGAGAATTTTTGCAAGGGGATACAAGAATATTTCCGGGAGTATGCTTATGGCAATACGGTGGGGGATGATCTCTGGAAGTGTCTGGACCGGTATGCGGACTTTGAGGTGGGGAAAATGATGCACGCCTTTATCGACCAGCCGGGATACCCGGTGGTGGAGTTGGGTAAAAAACAGGCCTCTGGGGCGTCTTTGGTGAAGGGGCAGAAGCGATTTTTGCTGGATGACACGATGGAGAAATCGGACTGGCCGCTTTTGTCGGTGCGTGAAGATATGAGTGGGCACTATGTGCTGAATTTGTCGGACGAGGAGTTTAACGAGAGGCTGGCGCGGTTTAATGAACTTGGGTTAGAGGAGAAGCTGAGGCTTCTGATCGACCGAGATTTGGTGGCGCGGACGAAGCTGGCGGAAAGCGCATCGCTTTTGGAGCTTTTACCACTCTTTAAGAACGAGGAGAGTGCGGCAGTGTGGGGAGTGATTTTGTCGATTGTGTCGATGTTGAAGGTGTTTTTCGATGCGGGGTCGGAGGACGAGCGGAGATATAAGCGGTTTGTGCGGGAGCTGGCATTGCCTGGGCTTCTAAAAGTAGGACTAAATACGCGAGAGGGGGATGACGAAAACACTTTGCGGTTGAGGTCGATTCTGACGGGGTTGGACTTTTACGGAGCGACGTTTACGGATGAGCCTGGGGCGACTGAGAATCTGGAGAAGCTGGCGGCGGGCTATAACGATGATTTGGCGAAGATTGATGCGGAGATGCGGGGCGATATTTTGGGGGCGAAAATTTATCTCGAGCCAGAGTGTTTTGATGAGTATTTGAAAAAGTACGAGGAGGTAGCGGACCCGGAGATTAAGTATGATTTGCTGTTTGCGATGACGATGGTGCGGGAGCCGAAAACGGGTGCGAAGGCGATGGAGCTACTACACCGGTTGGATGTAGTGAAGCCGCAGGACCAGTTTTATCTGTTTATTTATCTCTATCGGAATCCGGTGATGCGGGAGCAAGCTTTCTCGTGGCTCGTGAAGCACTGGGAGGAGGTGAAAAAGATAGCGGGGGACAAGTCGCTTGAGAATTACCCGAGGTACACGGCGAATTCGGTGCGGACGGAGAAGGAATATGGGGAGTGGCGAGGGTTCTTTGAGGGACTTTCGGCCGATCCGGCGCTGAGTCGGGCGATTGCGATGGGTGAGCGGGAGATTTTGTCGAGATTGAAGCTGATTGCTGAAGATGGGGAGGCGGTGCGTCAGAAATTGGCGAAAATAGCGAAAACGTCGGGCCAATAAAAAACAGCAGTGAGGATGCTGTTAGTGGTGCCCGAGACAGGGGTTGAACCTGCACGTCCGTGAAGACACTAGCACCTGAAGCTAGCGCGTCTGCCAATTCCGCCACTCGGGCATAATTCAATTATACCATAAAAATCCCCCGGGCGCTAGACCCGGGGGTAAGGGGGTGGAACGGAAATGCCGCCATGTGTGCATATTTGGCACACCTCATACAATATAAATGAAATATGCAGATGGCAGCGGGATAATAATTATTTTAAGTGGCCTTCTCAGCTAAAATTTTGGTTTTGTGGCGTTCTCGCCTCCTCAGATGGAAAAGAACTACCCCCATTAATATATATTATATCACACTTTGCGGAAAAATGCAAGGTTTAGTATAATGGGAATAATAAGCTGGAGGTTTTATGATTACAGTAAATTGTGCGCCAGAGGTGGACGAGGCGAGGACGCGGGAGATTCTAGAGGAGATTTTGAAGGACGAGATGGGGGGATTTTTGGAATTGCCGCGTCGAATTGATATGGCGGAGCTTTCGCGGGTGAAAGAGGCGGCGGCGAAAATTCGGGATGAATCTGAGGTGGTGGTGTGTATTGGAATCGGCGGGTCGTATCTGGGGCATCGAGCGGTAATCGAAGCACTTTTGAACCCGGGTGAAGTGCGGATGGTGTATGCGGGGAATTCGCTGAGCGCGAGAGAGCTGGAAAGGGCGGTAGAAGAAGTAGGGGAAGCGGATTTTTCGGTGATTGTGATATCAAAATCAGGGACGACGCTGGAGCCGGCGCGAGCGTTCCAAATGTTTCGGCGGAAATTGGTGGAGAAGTATGGCGAAGAGGGAGCGGCTCCTAGGATTTATGCGGTGACGGATGCGAAGAGTGGGGCTTTCTTCGATGAGGCGGTGAGCAAGGGGTATGCTAGGTTTGTGGTGCCGGATAATGTGGGCGGGCGGTACTCGGTGCTTTCTTCGGTGGGGCTTTTGCCGATGGCGGTGATGGGGGTGGATATTGATGCGCTGCTCTCTGGGGCGGCGGAGGAAGCGGAGCGAGTGGCTCTAGCGATGCGGGACGGGGGAGCTTCTGAACTTGCGTGTGCGAAATATGCATGGATGCGACATGCGTTATTTATGCGGGGGTATGATACGGAGGTGTTTGCGAGTTTTGAGCCGGCGACGAGGTATTTCAATGAGTGGTTAAAGCAACTGTTTGGTGAGAGTGAGGGGAAGAATGGGCAGGGGGCGTGGCCGGCGAGCGTGATTTATTCGACGGATTTACATTCTTTGGGACAGTTTATGCAGGAGGGGCGGCGGAATTTGTGGGAGACGATTATTAATTACCCGACGGATGAGCTGAATGCGAAAGTGGTGACTGCGGTTAGAATAGCGCATGCGGAGGGTGGGATACCAGTACTCTGTGTGGACGTGCCGACGTATGATGCAAAGGGGTTTGGGGAATTGATTTATTTCTTTGAGGTGGCGTGTGCGGTCTCGGCGAAACTTGCGGGGGTGAATCCGTTTGATCAGCCGGGGGTGGAGCGGTATAAGGCGGAGCTCAAAAAACTTATCGCTTGACGATGGTGCCGGCTTTGCCGGCGAGAGCGAGTTCGAGGAAATCGATGTCGGTGATGATGCCGGTGCCGCCTTTTTTGGCGAAGGCGATGGCGGCCTCGACTTTGGGAAGCATGGAGCCGGGCTTGAAGTAGCCACTTTTTTCGAGATGTGCGAGTTCGTGGGCGGTAATTTTGCCGATGGCGACTTGGTCTTTGGTGCCGTAATTGATGTAAACGTTCTTTACGGCGGTGACGGAAACGAAAATGTCGGCTTTTGTGAGCTCGGCGAGTTTCTCGGCGGCAAAATCCTTGTCAATGACGGCATCGACGCCTTTAAGACGTTTCAAAATTTTGGTGCGGTAGACGGGGATGCCACCACCGCCGGCGGTGATGACGATGACGCCACTTTCGACGAGCGCGGTGATGGTGCGCTTCTCGACTATATCGATAGGCCTAGGAGAAGGTACGACGCGACGCCAGCCGCGGCCGGCGTCTTCTTTGACTGTCCAGCCTTTGGTTTTTGCGAGCATTTTGGCGGTTTTTGCATCGTAAAATTCGCCGATGGGTTTTTCGGGGCGCTTGAAGGCAGGGTCGTTTTTGTCTACTACGACTTGGGAAACGATGGTGGCGATCTTTTTGTGTTGACCGCGTTTCAAAAAAGCGTTGTTGATGGCCTGGGCGAGCCAGTAGCCGATTTGGCCTTGGCTCATGGCGACGGCGGTTTCGAGGGGCATGGCGGGGGCTTTTTCGGTGGCGGCAGATTCTTCGTGGATGAGAATATTGCCGACTTGGGGGCCGTTGCCGTGGGCGATGATAATTTCGTATTTGCTAGATAAGTCCGCGATGACTTCGCCGACGGTTTGTGCGACTTGTTTTTGAGCCGTGGCAGTGACTTCGCCGTTTTTTTGCAAGGCGTTGCCACCGAGGGCTAGTACGATACGTTTCTTTGCCATAATTTTATTATAGCACAAAAGGCTTATGGTATAATGGGGTTATGAAGCAGAAAAAACGAACTAAGAAAAAGAAACTTGAATGGCCAAAATGGGTGGCGCTGATAAGCGGTTTTGTGATCGCGGTGGCGGTGATGGTGGGGGTGATTTTGGTGCAGGCACAGCCGGCAGATTACATTGTGGAGACGAATGCGTTTTTTGCGCCGTTTGAATTTTACGAGGGGAGAGAGATCAAGGGGGTGGATGTGGAAATCATTAACCGGGTGGCGAAGCACATGGGGAAGAAGATTAAGATTGTCGACGTGGAGTTTGACGTGATTATCGATAACGTCGAGGCAGGGAAGATTGCGGACGCGGGGGCGGCGGGGTTGACGATCACGCCGGCAAGGGCGGAGAAAGTGAATTTTTCGATTCCGTATTATAATTCGGTGCAGTATGTAATATATAGTAAGACGGCGGAGCCAGAGTCGCGGAATGGGCATATTCTGTGGAATGCTTTGGCGGGAAAGACGCTGGGTTCGCAGACCGGAGGGACGGGATATTTGTTTGTTTCGGATGAAATTGATACGGGTGTCTTGAAGGATACGGGGGCGGTAACCAAGGGATTTGATTCGTATCAGCTGGCGGCGGATGCTATTTCTTCGCATTTGGTTGATTATGCGATTGCGGATGAGTTGGCGGCAAAATTTATTGTGGCGAAAAATGATAATTTGGCGGCGATGCCACTTTACTATGCGGGTGAAACGCCAGCAGAAGATTATGCGACGGAGGAAGCTTATGCTATCGCGGTGAACAAGGAGCGGGGCGAGCTTCTGGAAGCGTTTAACGTGGTTTTGGCGGAGATGTTGACAGAAGACGCAGAGGGGAAAACGGAGATTGACCGGCTGATCTTACAATACATGGGTTTTTCGGATGAATGATTTTTGGGGCAAGATAGTAGAGCTATTTAGTACGCCGGAATATATTGATGCACTACTGCACGGGTTTTTGCTGACGCTTGAGATTGCGTTTTTGGCGATTTTGGTGGGGTTGGCGCTCGGGACGGTGATTGCGCTAGTCGAGACGGCGGAAAAGTCGAAGTGGCTGGCTTTGCCGAAGTTTGTTTGCCGGGTGTATACGACGGTGATTCGTGGCACGCCGATGGCGCTACAATTGTTTATTATGTTTTTTATTATTTTTGCGATTCGGGGGTTTCCAGAAATTGTGACGGCGGTTTTGGCGTTTGGGTTTAATTCGGCGGCGTATACGTCGGAGGTGATTCGGAGTGGGATACAGTCAGTGGATCCGGGGCAAAAAGAGGCGGGGCTGGCGCTGGGACTGAAGAATGTGACAGTGATGAGAAAAATTGTGATACCGCAAGCGATCAAGAATATCATTCCGGCGCTTGGCAATGAAATAATCACGGTTTTGAAGGAAACGGCGATTGTGAGTATGGTGGGGATGTATGACCTAAACATGGCAGCTAAGGATATCGGGTCGGGACAGAATATGGCGAGCTATGTGGTGCCGATGTTTACGGCGGCACTGTTTTACCTTGCGACGGTGTATTTGATCGCGTTTGCGGTTAAAATGATCGAGAAGCGGTTAAGAAGAAGCGAGGCGCGCGTATGAATGAACCAAAAAACACGTTGCTGACAGTGGCGGCTTTAAAGAAATCTTTTGGTAAAAACGCGGTGCTTAGAGGCGTGAATTTTGAACTAAAAACGGGGGAACGAGTAGTGATTTTGGGGCCGAGTGGCTCGGGTAAGTCGACGTTTTTGAGATGCATAAATAGGTTGGAACAGCCAACGAGCGGAGCGGTGATTTTTGACGGAGTTTTGATAACGGATAAAAATGTGACGAAGATGCGACAACACATTGGGATGGTGTTTCAGCATTTTAATTTGATTAATAATTTGACCGTGATGGAGAATTTGACTTTGGCGCCAGTGAAATTGAAGTTAATGGATGAGGAAGCGGCGGAGCAAAAGGCGAAGCGGCTTTTGAAGCACATCGGACTTTTTGGCAAGCAAAAGGCGTATCCGGCGAGTTTGTCGGGCGGGCAAAAGCAAAGGATTGCGATTATACGGGCGATGATGATGGACCCGCAGATTTTGCTGTTTGATGAACCGACTTCGGCGCTTGACCCGGAATCGATTGGTGACGTACTGTCGCTCATACGGGAGCTAGCGGAAAGAGGGATGACGATTGTGATCGTGACACACGAAATGAACTTTGCCAAAGAAATTGCGACGAGAGTGGTGTTTATGGACGAAGGGAAAATTGTGGAAGAAGGTACGCCGAGAGAATTTTTTGCGCATCCGAAAACCAAACGAGTGCAAGAATTTTTGAAAAAAGTTCTGTAGGTGTTTTGGTGCCGAAAGAAGACGCTTGCGCTTAGAATGGACTTGGTATATAATGTTCAGTATGGATGGGTATACACTAACACATAAAACACCAACAAGAAAAGATTTTATCGATACGGCGGATTTTGATCAGTCGGAGATACTTGATATTATCAATACTGCGCGAATTGTGCGGGAGTATATTAAGGGGGGTGGCTATCTGAACTCGCTGTACCATAAGACGCTAGCGATGGTATTTGAACAAAAGTCGACGAGGACGCGGGTGTCTTTTGAGGTGGCGATGGCGCAACTCGGAGGATATGCGCTGAACCTAGCACCAGGGGCGATACAGCTGGGTGGACATGAAACGATCGAGGACACGGCGCACGTTTTGGGGCGGATGTGTGATATGTTGATGTCGCGTGTGGATCGTCACGAGTCAATTGAGGCCTTGGCAAAGTATTCGGCGGTGCCGGTGCTCAATGGGATGAGCGACCGAGTGCACCCGACGCAGGGGGTGGGGGATATGATTACGATTTTTGATCATTGGCCGGCTGGGAAACAGGCTTCGCAGATCAAGGTGGTGTTCGTGGGGGATGCGACACAGGTTTGCAATACTTTGTGCGAAATGACGACTAAGATGGGGATGAATTTTGTACACTATGGACCGGAAAATCACCGGATTAGTGATGAATGGTTGGGGATCGGAGCGGCGAATGTGGCGAAGTACGGTGGCTCATGCACGTGGAGCGATGACCCAGCGAGCCTTTTAGGAGCAGATTTTATCTATACGGATGTGTGGTATGGGCTTTATGACGCGGAGACGCCGAAGGAAGAGTACATGAAAGACTTTTACCCGAAATATCAAGTAAATGAAGAACTAATGATGGCGACCGGGAATCCAAATTGCAAATTTATGCATTGTTTGCCGGCGAACCGGAATGAAGAAGTGACAGATGCAGTGCTAGACGGAGCAAATTCGGTGGCGTGGGATGAAGCGGAAAATCGTTTGACAGCGCAGCGAGGGCTGGTGCTCTATTTTGGCGGGGCAGCGCAGAGTACGCTCGATTACATTAAAGGCCAAAAGGAGGCAGTCTAGTTAGAAAGCTCAAAAGATATACGAAGATTGGCAAAAATTAAAAGAAAGGAGAAAGTTAAAAAATGCCAAAGAAAAAATATAAGTTCAGACTGCTTTCGGCGGTTTTTGCGACGGTCTGTATAATTTTGGTTGGGGATGCAGTGGCGCCAACGGCGGCGATCGGCAACTCAATGTATATTTGGTGGGCAATTATGCTCATCGGTTTCTTCGTGCCATACGCGCTGATTTCGGCGGAGCTTGGTACGCAATATCCGTCTGAAGGCGGTATGTATACGTGGATTAAAAAAGCCTTTGGTAAAAAATGGGCAGCTAGGGTAGCGTGGTTTTATTGGGTGAATTTCCCACTGTGGATTGCTTCGCTGGCTGATCTTATTACCACGATGATCATGCAGATGTTTGGCATCGAGATGGAAATGTGGATGGTACTGGCAATTCAGCTATTCTATATTGCGCTAGTGACGGTGCTCGGCATGCTGAGAATCTCGCAGTCCGACTGGGTATCGAACATTGGTGCGGTAATCAAGATGATACTGCTTGGCGCGATCGGCTTTTTGGGGCTCTATGTGCTATTCACGAAGGGGACAGCGAACCCGATTGAAGGTTGGCAGGATTTTGTACCACTAGCATCGGCGGACGGGGGGATTGATTGGGCCGGGCTTAGTTTTGTATCGCTGATCATCTTTAACATGCTTGGCTTTGAGGTGGTAGGTACGTTTTACGATGATATGGACAAGCCGAAATCGCAAATTCCAAAGGCAATTGTGCTCGGTGGGATTTTGATTGCGATTTTCTACATCTTCCCGTCATTTGGCATGGGCGTAGGTACGCCGTTTGAAGAGATCCAGACTAATACTGGTTTCCTCGATTCCTATAATGTATTAATGGCGAATGCCGGAATTGGCGAAGCCGCGATTCAAGCAATTACGATCGTGGTGGGAGGTCTATTCATCTTGACGCTAATTTCTAACATTTCCTCTTGGACGTTTGGTGTGTACTCGGTGACTGCGTACGCAGCGGAAGATGGAGCGTTCCCGAAGTCTTGGGCAAAGCGCAACAAAGACGGTGCGCCGTATGTAGTAAGTATTTGGACGGGCATTATCGCGGCGATTTTGTCTGCGGCGGGCGTGTTTATCGCTTATGCGTTGCCGGAGATGGGCGTGGATGAAGGATTCCTAGAAGGCTTTTCAAATATGTTCTGGGCATTCTTCTCGCTGTCCTTGGTATGTCTACTTCTTTCTTACATTCCGATGTTTGCGGCGTTTATTAAGCTTCACAAAGCTGGTCCGCAGGTTAAGAATGGCTACTGGGTCAAAATTGGGCCGGTGCTTAGGTGGCTGATGGGGGTGGTGCCACTGATACTTCTAGGCATAGCTTTGTTCTTTACGCTAGTGCCGGTTCCGGACGATCTTGCAACGACTTGGGAAGAAAATAACGTGTTGATTATTTCGACGGTTGTGTGTATCGTGATCGGTGAAATAATGGTACTAAACATGTCGCGAAAGGATCGCAAGAAAAAACTAGCAAGAAAAAGTTCAAGAAAGGCAATAAAGGCTTAAAATAAAAAGTCCTAAAAAGATTCCTGCGGGAGTCTTTTTAGGCTTTAACGATAAAATAAAGGAGGTTTTATGAAATTAACTTCAACACCGAAACAAGATGGGTTCTACATGCCATCGGAGCTGGCGCCACATAAATGTACGTGGCTACTATGGCCAGAGCGACCAGATAACTGGCGCGGAGGGGCGAAACCGGCGCAGAAGGCGTTTCGGCAAGTAGTGGAAACAATTGCAAAATACGAACCGGTGGTACTGGGCGTGAACCAATCGCAGTATGCGCACGTTCTGGGTATGAATATGAAAAATGTGTCGGTAGTGGAAATATCGAATAATGATTCGTGGATACGGGATACTGGCGCGACGATGGTGGTGAATGATAAGGGTGAGATGCGAGCGGTAGATTGGGGTTTTAATGGCTACGGTGGACTAGTAGATGGTATTTATTTCCCGTGGGATCTAGATGATATGATTGCGGCAAAAATGGCGAACATTGAGGGTGTAGATAGATACCGAGCGGAGGATTTCGTGTTGGAAGGCGGTTCGATTCACTCGGATGGTGAGGGAACGCTACTCGTAACCGAAGAAACTTTGTTGTCGGAAGGGCGGAATCCAGGAATGACGCGCGAAGAAATTGAGGCGAAATTGATAGAATATACGGGATGTGAGAAAGTTTTGTGGTTGCCATATGGCGTATATAAGGATGAAGATACAAACGGCCACGTGGATAATATTTGTCAATTTGTGGCGCCTGCGAAAGTGGTTTTGGCCTGGGAGGATGACGAATCGGATCCGCAATATGAACGTTCGAAAGCGGACCTTGAGTATTTGGAATCAGTAACGGATGCGAAGGGGCGGAAGTTGGAAGTGCATAAAATTCACGTGCCGCGAGTGGTGACGATTACAAAAGAAGAGTCGGAGGGGGTGGATGTAGTGGAGGGGACGTTCCCGCGGAATGAAGGCGATAGACTGCCGGCGTCGTATGTGAATTATTATAATTGCAACGGGGCGATTATCTTGCCGATATTTAATGATCCGTATGATGCAGATGCGGTAAGGGTTTTGAAGGAATTGTTCCCGGATCGAGTGATCGAGCCGATTTATGCAAGGGAAATTCTATTGGGTGGGGGCAATATACATTGTATCACGCAACAGGTTCCAAATGGGACTTTCTTTGGGAAAGAAAGTCCCAACGAAAGAAACCAGTAAGAAATTAAAGTCAGGCACATGTCCTGACTTTAATTTTGATTATAACATCTTCTCGGCTTTGCCGAGAAGATGGGGTTATTTGAGTTTGATGAGAGAGGGTTGCCAGGAGGCGGGGTGGTCGTGGTAGCCGAGGAGAGTGGCGAGGGTGGAGGCGAGGTTGGCGAGGCCGGGGTGGGGCAGGTTGGCGAGGTCGTAGAAAACGCGGTTTTTGGTGTTGTCGTAGAAAATGCAGGGGACTTGGTTTACGGTGTGGGAAGTCTTTTCGTTGCCGTCGGCATCGAGGAGCTCTTCGGCGTTGCCGTGGTCGGCGATGATGACTAGGAGGCCCTTTTTCTGGTCGATGGCTGTGGCGAGACGGGCGAGGGAAAGGTCGATGGCTTCCATGGCTAAAATGGTGGCGCCGATGTCGGCGGTGTGGCCGACCATGTCGCCGCCGGGGAAATTGAGACGGATGAATTTGTAATTGTCGAGGTTTTTAATAACGGCATCGGTGATTTCGGCGGTTTTCATCCAGGGGCGGGTTTCGAGGGGCTCGGTATCGGAAGTTATTTCGATGAATTCTTCGCCGGTGGATTTGTCGTAACTGTTGCCGTTCCAGTAATAGGTGACGTGGCCGAATTTGACGGTTTCGGACACGGCGAGCTGAGAAACGCCACGCATGCTAAGGAAGCGACTTAAGGTCTCGCGGACGGTGAGGGGCTGGACCAGACGATGCTCGGGGACGTGGGTGTTTGAATTATACTCGGTCATGCCGACGAAATAGACGTCGTCTGGGGTGTAATTGCCGCGGTCGAAATAAGGGAAGTCCCAGTAGGTAAAGGCTTGGGCGATTTCGATGGCACGGTCGGCGCGGAAGTCGAAGTAGATGAGGGCGTCGCCCTTTTTTACGAGGCCGATGGGGCGGTCCATGTCGTCAACGATGACGAAAGGCTCGAGGTTTTGGTCCTGGACGTCGGGAGCGATGCGATGGAGGATGTTTAGAGCCTCCTCGGGAGTACGGAAGTAGAAGTCGGCTTCGCCTCGTACCATCATGTCAAAACCGCGTCTTACGACATTCCAATCGTTTTCGTAGCGATCGGCGACGCAAACCATACGACCGCCGCCGGAGGCGATTTTGATGTCGGCATTGTCAAATTTGCGAGCGAAATTTTCGAAGCGTTGGATGTAGTTTTCGGCGCTGAAGGGGTCGACGTCGCGACCGTCAAAGATGGCGTGGACGCGAATGCGGGTGACGCCGTCGTTTACGGCTTTGGTAATCATCTGTTCGAGGTGAGCGATATGGCTGTGAACGCCACCGTCGGAAAAAATACCAGCAAAATGCAAAGTACCGCCGTTTAAAGCTTTGGTAATGGCGGTACGCCAAGATTCGGAACCCCAGACTTCGTTTGAATCAAAGGCGGCGTTGATACGGGCGATGCCGTGCTTTAGGATCTGCCCGGAACCCATGGTGGTGTGGCCGACTTCGCTGTTGCCCATCTGGCCGGCAGTAAGGCCAACGGCTTCGCCGGAGGCATCGAGCGCAACGTGAAGATAATCTTTGGCAGCTTTCCCAAGAAAGGGCGTGCGTGCCCGGCTGACTGCGTTACCTGGCCCATCTGGCGCTAGGCCCACCCCATCTAATATTGCGAGCACCACAGGCCCATCAAACTGTAGTCTATCCATGTTGTGATTATAGCACAAGGAATCAAAATAGTCCACCCGTGGTGGACTATTTTGACCTTAAAACTTAGGCTTTCTTCTTGAGGGTCAAGAAACCGTTGCGAGGATTCTCGCAGACCATGCGGTCAGCTGGAAGGTCACATGGAGTGCCTTTGCCGCCGTTGGCGTCTTTGGTGAAGAAATAGATAGTTTGTTTTTTGCCACCACGCAAAGTCACTTCAGACTTGTGAAGATAGTATTTGATCCCTTTACCGTTGGTGTGTTCGTAAGCCATTTTAGACTTCCTCCTTAAGTTAGTATATTTTTATCTTATGATTCTGGAGGAAAAATGTCAAGGGGTTTTTCGCTATTTTTTGAAAAAAGTGGAGATTTTAGACAAATAACAGGGAAACCCTAAGCACGATAAAAATGACAAAACGAATGATAATTACAACGATGACAAGCAAAGTTAGAAGTAACATAAAGCCGGTGAGGGTGGGGGCCCAGATGGGCGAAGCATAGTTGTGGCGATAAAGTTCAGTGGAAGGTAACTTGGCGATGATGGTATCTTGGATTTCGGCGGCGGAAGGATATTTATTAATCTCGGTCATCATGCAGTTGATAAAGTTAACGTCGTCCCAGGTCCAGCCGTTTGCGAGAGCGGCGGCTTTGCAGGTGGCGCCGGCTTCACCGTAGATATTGCCGTTGGGATTGTTGTCGGAAGTGAGGGATTTTTCGGCTTCGTCTAGGGCCTGGCGAGCGGCGCGGAGGTATTGATGCTCAAGGTAGAACGGGCCGGTGCCGAAAGTAACTTTTTGGATGCCGTTGTCGTCGACGACGTTGATGACGATGTTTGAAAAGACGAATTCTTTTAGTGCGATGAGGGCGGTTTTTAGCTCGTCGTCGATTTGCTCTGTTTCTTCTAGCGTAGCGTTTTCGCTGATTTTGGCGTCGATGGCGAGGACTTGGTCGCGAAGCTTGGTCATTTTGATGTGATCTTGACGCATGAGCGAAGCATCAATAAAACCGAGCGGAATCAAAAGTAAAATTAACACCCAAGTTTTGATGCGGGCGTGGCGTAATTTCCGAAGTAGTTGTTTGATCTTGCCACCCATAATAATTTCGTGGTAGGGATGCCTGGACTCGAACCAGGGACACTGCGTGTATAAGACGCATGCTCTAACCAACTGAGCTACATCCCCACTTATATATATGATAACACAAAAAATGGTATAATAGAAACATGAGCGGGTTAAAATGGCGACAGGCGAAGTATAAATTGACGCACGACTATCTTTCGATCGAGAACGTGGCGCTTTTGGTGGCGGTGGTACTATGCCTAGTGTGGACGTATAACTCAATTACGTCGATGAGTAAAAACTGGGAGCTTTCGGAAAGGTTGAACGCCGAAAAGAAGAATTTGGAACTTTTGAAAATGGAAGTGGAGACGGCGGAGCTGACGAATGAATACTATAAAAGTGAGGAATACCAGGAGCTTGCGGCGCGAAAATTGGCAAATAAACAACTTCCGGATGAACATATGGTGTACTTGCCGGAAAATTCGGAAACAGCCAAGAACAAACATAAGCAGGAAGAAGTGACGCTTTCAGAAGAGAAAAAAGATTACTCGAATTTTGAAAAGTGGATGATGTTTTTATTCCCGTGATATAATTGTTATATGAATAAGCGTAAGCGTAGGCTGGTCGGGTTTACTTTGGTGGAGGTTTCGTTGTTTTTGGCGGTGACGGCGGTGCTGTTTGTGGGGATAATTACGGCGACGCAGGGTTCGATATGGCAGCAGAGGTTTTACGATTCGGTACAGAGCTATGCGGAGTTTTGGCGGGGGATTTACTCGCAGGTTTCGAATCCGCAGACGGTGGGGCAAGGGAACACGGAGACGGCGATTTATGGGAAATTGGTGGTGTTTGGGGAGTCGGTGGATTTGCAAGGCAACAGTGTGAATGCGACGACGGACGCGAATTATGGGCAACAGATTTTTATTTACGATGTGGTGGGGGATGCGACGGGGACGGGGACCGGTAGTGTTGTGGAAATGCTGAGCGGGTTGAATGCAAATGTGATCATGAAAGTCCTAGATAGCAGAGGCAATACGGAGTGGATACCGGCGGGGGAAGTGACGGATTACGTACCGAGATGGGGGGCGGAGATAGAGACGACGACGCAAGCGGAGCCGTTTACGGGCTCGATTTTGGTGGTGAGGCACCCGCAGTCGGGAACGATTAATACGCTGGTGAGCAAGGAAGTGATACAAGTTAACGGAGCTTTGCAGAGCTACAACGGTAGTACTGGAGTGATGGAGAGGCTTTTGAAGTCTAAATTGGATAGTTTTGAGCCGAGTGAGATTGATTTTTGCTTGAATCCGTATGGGTATGGGGTGGCGACCGATAACCGGCGCGATATTAGGCTGGCGAAAAATGCGCGAAATTCGTCGGGAGTGCAGATAATTGATTTGGATAGCGACGAAAATAGGTGTCGATAGATGGTGCTTATGGTATAATGGAAGTATGAGTGGCAGAATGCGACGTGGTTTTACGCTGATTGAATTGTCCTTGTCGTTGGTTTTTGTGGGAACGCTGTCGATCATGATGATAGTGATTATTCAGAACACGGTTTCGTCGTATCAGCGGGGGATGACGCTGAATAAAATCAATACAGCAGGGATGGATCTGGTGGACGATTTCCGGTCGGCGGTGCAAAATTCGTCGTCGGATGCGGTGACTTCGCTTTGCGTGGATTATTATCCGGAAGGTTCGGCGGGGCGACAGGCTTGTATTGAGGACGAAGCGGATAGTTTTGTGAGGATTACGAAATACGCTAGAGTGATACTGTCGGACGGGACGGTGCGTGAGCAAATGCCGGTGTCGGGAGCGTTTTGTACGGGCTCGTACTCGTACATTTGGAATTCTGGGTATTTTTGGGATGATGAGGAGTCGAACGTGGTCGCGAATGGCGCTGGTCAGGTGCGTGAAGTGGTAGGAGCGAAGCCGGCGGTGCTGAGATATTCGACGAGGGACGATAACAACAAAGTGGTGGTGCGTACGGTAGGCAATGAAAATTGGCCAAATGGTGAAGGTGAAAACGATGCGGATTCTGGGAAAGCATTTAGGCTTTTAAAGGTGAGGGACGATACGCGAGCGGTTTGCGTGGCGGCGATGCGACAAGTAGTGGATGTAAAATACGGTAGTGGCTATGGTTCGAGCAATTACATGAACTACGAAACGTTAGAAGCAAACCGCAATTTGATGACAAACGTTTTTGATATTAGTCAGGACGGATTGTATTCGTATTCGTTGCAAGATTCCAGCGAGTTGCCGATGGAAGTGTTGGCAAAGGATAGCAACAATGATTTGGTGTTGTATGATCTATATACGTCGAGGCCGGCGATAAGTTCGACTAGAAATAATATGTTTTATGCGGTATCATTTATAGTAGGGACGGTGCGCGGAGGAATTGACATCGCGGGGACGGGGCAAAATTGTACGCCACCGGCAGAATATGACAAGGAAGATTTTGATTATTGTGCGATTAACAAATTTAATTTTGCCGTACAGGCAAGTGGAGACATAACAAGATGAGCAAAAAAATGCGCAGAGGGTTCAGGCGGGGGGTGGCGTCGTTTTATATCGTGGCGTTTTCGACGTTGATTTTGACGGTGGTGTCGGTGGGGTTTGCAACGGTGATTTTGTCGGAAGTGACGAGGACGGCGAATGATGATTTGTCACAATCGGCGTATGATTCGGCGTTGGCGGGGATTGAGGATGCGAAATTGGCGTATTCGAATTACCGAAGGTGCAGGGAGCGGACGTCGGTTGCCAGGGAGCCAAACGGGGACGGAGTGGTGACTTGTGAAGAGATTATTTACTGGATGCAGAATCCGGATTGCTATATGGTGGGGAGGATTTTGGGGAGGCTATCGGACAATAGTGAGCCGGGAGAGGTGAAGGTGGGTGATGTGATACAGACTAGTAGTGGTAGCACGACTGACGAGATGAACCAGGCGTATACTTGCGTGGAAATTCGGACGGAGCAGGAAGATTACCGGGCGGGGTTGTCGTCGGCGAACTCGAATCGGATGATAGCGTTGAATTTTGATAAGATATACGGGGAAAATGGTGAGCGGGTGACCGCAGGAATGATAGAGGAAATAAGGTTGAGCTGGTATTTGACGCGGGAGGATATGAATTTGAATTTTGCGAATTACTTGACGACGTCTTCGGGGAGAGTGGCGTTTTTGCCGGCAAAAAGCGTGCAGGTGGCGTCGCCACCGGCGATAGAATTGCAACTGGTGCAAACCGCGAATAACTTTAGACTGACGGATTTTGACCGGACGGTGAATGGGCAAACGGACAGGGCGACGCTGTTTCTGGTGCCGATTGGGAGGACTAACGCTGCGAACGATGCCACTGCCAAGGCGATCGCAGGAAGGAGTGGCAATAGCTACGATGGAGTTTATAAAGGCGATGACACGGAGGGGAATCCGGTGAATCTGGTTTCGAGCGCGCAGGTCGCAAAGACGAACGATCGGTATATCAGCAATAAGCCGTTTGGCCTGTATTGTAGTGAGGAGGCGACGCAAGAGTTTACATGCTCGGTGAGGGTGCAACTACCGGAGGCAGTGGGTGGTGGACGGAGTAATGAGACGTTTATGTTTGTGCTGAATTTGCCGTATGGGCAACCGGATACGGAGTTTGCGATGGAATTTTATTATCGAGCAGCGGATGGGAATTTGAAGCGGACGACGATTCGTGATGCACAGGTGGTGGTGGACTCGACGGGGCGGACGAATGATTTGGTTAGGCGGGTAGAAGTGCGACTAGAGACATCAGATACATCGTTCGCGTACCCGATGTATGCGTTGCAACTTCTAGGGAACGAAGGTACTCTGACTAAAGATATGACGGTAACGAGTGAGTATAATTTTTATAAATAAGTATTGACTTTTTGTGATGAGTGGTGTATAATAGAGAGTGTGGTGATACCACAATGCTTATGTCGTGGGGTAGAGCAGCCTGGTAGCTCGTTTGGCTCATAACCAAAAGGTCGCTAGTTCAAATCTAGCCCCCACAACCAAGTCTCAGGGTTCTGAAGGACTATAAAAGATTCAGGGCGAAAATGGACCCACATTACCCCCCTAATGTGGGTCCATTTTCGCGAAGTGGACTTTTCTTGAAAGAAAAGTCCAGCAAAAGAAACCAGTATGAAATCAAAATGAGGCACATGTCCTCATTTTGATTTTGATTATAAAATATTTTCAATAGAAGTGAGGTGGCGGTTGATGGTGAGGGAGAAGGTATAGCTGAGGGCGGAGGCGGAGGGGCTGATAATGGAAGCGCCGAGGAGATGGCCGGTGTGGTCGGTCATGAGTTTGGCCAGGCCAGTGGTGTGAAGACGAGGGAGGGTGGCTAGATTGATGATAGTGCGCTTGGCTTTGAGGTCGCGAGCGAGGAGGTCGCGTTCGTTCAAGCCGACGATGGCGATTTCGGGGTTGGTGCGAATAACACGAGCGATGGAGCTGTACCGAGGGGAAGTTTTGAGCTTGCCTGCTAGGTTGCTAGCGAGGACGTGGGCTTCTTCTAGGGTGCGCTCGGGGGAGAAATTTTCTTCGGTGTCTACGGAGCTGCTGAGGCAGTAGATGTTTCTTGCGGAAGAGGTGAGGTATTTGTCGGCGATGATGCCGGCGCGTTTGTATTTGACGCCGGCGTTGTCGAGGCCGAGGCTTTCGACGTCGGGGACGGAGCCGGTGGCGAGGACAATGCAGTCAACGCGGACCATTTTTTCCTGGGCTTTGTTAGTGAAAATGGCGATTTTGGAGGCTTCGTCGCTACTGACGGCGGTGAGGCGGGAGTTATCTAGGATGGTGATGTCGAGATCCTCGGTAAAATGTCGCTTTATAGTGTCGGAGATTTCTTTGTCTTCCTTGGGAAGGAGGCGGCTCATGCGCTCCATGATGATGACTTTAGCGCCAAGCTCGGCGTAAAAACAAGCGATTTCGACACCGGTAGGGCCACCGCCGACGACGAGGGCACACTCGGGAATGCGACGGATTCTGAAGGCGGTATCGGGGGTGAGGTAGTTGACGTGGTCGAGGCCGGAGATTTCGGTGGTTTTGAGCTTTCTTTTAGTAGCGATGATGAAGTTGTCGGCTGAATATTCAGAGTTACCGATGGCGACGGAATGGTCGCTGAGGAAATGGGCAGGGCCGTTTAAGAGCTCTACGCCTTTTTCGGCGAGGCTTTTAATGCGTGATTCTCTGGTGGCGGTGAAAACGCGGTCTTGATGGGCGACGAGAGTAGGAAGGTTATAATGGAGGGGCTGGCCGTGGACGGCAGGTTCCTGCAGTATATTATAATAGTGGTGAGAAAAATCTAGACTGAGGTTCCTAGCGATGTCGTAGGTGCTGAAGTCGGTGTAGCCGGCGGTGGGGGCTTCGGCGATGGCGAGGCGCTTGCCGGATTTGGCTAGTGCTAAGGCTAGCGAATAGCTGGCGGGGTGGCCGCCGAGGATGATATAATTGTAGTCGTATTTACTGCTCATCTTTATATAATTTTATCATAGATTTTGTAAACGTAAGCCAAATCTCGGTGGTATTTTTGGAGGGATTTGGTGACGGCGCGAGTGAGGTCGTTTTTGGTGATGATTTTTTTCTGGGCAAGGGAGTGCTTGGCATCTTTGATAGCGCGGGCGATAAAATCATTGGCGGCGCCGGAAGGGATTTCGAGGCCACGAGCGTGGAATTTGAGGGTTTTTTCGATTTCCTGCCAAGTTTTTTCGGTGATTTCTTGAGTTTTCATAGCGTGGTCCTAATGATGATAAGAATTGCGATGAGGAGATAACTGACGGTGAGAATCATGCGGGTGAAGGGTTTGTATTTGATGCGGAGGCGCTCGATGATAGCGAGGTTGTGGTGGACGAAGAAGAGGCGGGTGGCAAAGAGGGGCAGGGCGGCGACGATGATGTAGAGGATGATAAGGAGGCTGATACTCATGGCGGGGAGGCTTGTGATGCAGAGCGACATGATGACGTAGAGTGGGAGGGTGAAGGGGAGTTCGAGGCTGGCGGTGATGAGGCCGAGGGCAATGCCGTCGGAGCGACTTTTGGCGACTTTAGTGTGGAGGGTGAGGGCAGCGGCGGAGCGTCGGGCGAGGAAAAGTTTGGTGGAGTTTTTGGCGGCTTTTCCGCGACGGAAGTAGAAGAAAAAGACGGAGATGGCTTCGGCGATGAAGACGCCGGTAAGGAGCCAAGGGAGGATTCTGGTGGTGAAGAAGTTGGGATCTTGGAAGCTAAAGGCGACGAGCGAATAGACGGTGAGGAAAATGATGGCGGTGAAAATTTCTTGCCCGAGGATGAAGCTGAGGCTTTCGTCGTCGGCTTTTTTGCGACTAAAATTGGCTAGGGTGGAATGGTAAAAAATCGCAAAAGTGGCGGGTGTGAGTTGCAAAAAACCTTGGATAAGCATAGAAATTAAAAGGATTCCTAAAGAGGTGAAAAAACTCATGCTTTAATTATAGCATGTGGGGGGTTGATTTTCTAGTGGGTTTGTGCTAGAGTTCAAGGCATGAAAAAAATTTTGACTTATTTAGTAGTGATGGCGGTGGTGGTTTGTGGTGGGGTATTTCGGGTTTTTAGTGGCGCCTTTGATACGGCGGCGCGGGCAGAGGGTGGTGATGAAGCGCTCGAGTCCTTGCCGGAATTTTACATCAAGGCAGTCAACCCTGGGTACACGGTGGATGGAGTAAATAACGTTGGAGAGATGATTGAGATTGCACGTAGACGCTCCGACGAGGCTAGCGAGGGGGCTAGCAATTTGGTTTCGCTCGCTGGTTTGAAAGTAAGCTATACTAATTCAAGCGGAAATGAGGTGATTTTGGCCGAATTTTCCGAGTACATCAAGATGGCCGGCGAGACTATCCTCCTCCGTTTTGCCAGCTCGCCTGAGAGCGAGCTGGCAAATGGTACTTACAGCAAGACGCTAGCGTTTAAGGCGGGGCCGCTAGCGCTCTGGCGAGGTGAGGAGGTACTGGATACGGTATGTTGGACGGGGAAGGAGGGCTGTGCGAGGGAATTTCGTTCGGCGGAGCCGACGAGTTTAGTGCGGAATCTGGCGACGGGGGAGTTTGAGCATGTGGCTGTGTACGAACCGGAGTATAATACGGAGGCTCTGGTGGACGAGTTGCCACCAGATGACGCGGAGAATGGGGGCGCGGATGATTATTCCGGTGAGGCTGGCGGTTCTGGCGGTTTTGGCGGTGGTCAGTGTAGGGGAGTGGTGTTTTCGGAGATACTGAGCTACTATGAGGAGTCTAGGGAGGAGCAGTTTGTGGAATTTTACAATACAGGGGCGGAGCAGGTGCTACTTGATGGGTGTTTCTTGCGGTATAAGAAGAAGACGTACCCTTTGAGCGGTATTGTGAAGCCGGAGGGGTATGCGGTGCGGTGGGCGACGGATTTTGCGTTGACGAAGAATCCGTCGTCGACGAATTTGTTGGAACTTTTGGATGGTAGTGGCGTGGTGGTGGATGCGCTGGAGTATCCGAATGGACAGCGGAAGGGAACGTCTTATGCAATGGTGGGGTATGGTGAGGATGGCGAGGAAATGTGGCGGGTGACGTATGCGCCGACGCCAGGGGAGCCGAATAATTACCAGGAATTTCGGAGTTGTGCGGAGGGGAAGGTGATTAACGAGGCGACGGGAAATTGTGTGAAGGTGACGGAAGTGACAGAGAAGGTTTGTGCGGAGGGGCAGTATTTGAATTTGTTGACTGGGAGGTGTAAGAAATATGACACGGAAACGGCGACGGTGTGTAAAGAAGGGTACGAGCTGAATCCGGAGACGGGGCGGTGTCGGAAGATCAAGGAAAATACGGGGACGGATTACGCCTTGGTGCCGGAAACTTATGAGGAAGGGACGTCGTTTGTGGCGGTGACGGCGGTGCTTGTGGTGGTGGCGCTGGGACTTTTGTATGTGGGATGGGAATTTCGGCGAGATATCGCAAAAGGATGGAGATGGGTGATGGAAAAAATACGATGGAGGTGACTTAGGACAGAGATTTTGTGTAGAGCTGGTCTATGATGTCGGCAAAGACTTGCTCGCGAGTTTGGTTCCCGTCAATGGCGATGAGGAGGCCAAGGTCGCGGTAGTGTTCAAGGACGGGGAGGGTCTTTTCCTGGAACTCTTCGAGACGGGTTTTGAAAACTTCTGGGTCGTTATCGTCGGTGCGGTGGCCACGGTCGTTTAAGGTTTTGGCGGCGTCGAAGCGCGTGATGGCGACTTCTCTAGTGAGATCTAGGAGAATGACGGCCTTAATTTCGTGGCCAGCGCTGGCGGCGGTGGTCATGACTGTGTCTTCCTCGCCGGACCAGCGACCGATAGAAGAGAGAACGAGTGGAAAATCGCGCAAATCTTTGCGTTCAAAGTAGGGTAAGACCCAATCGTAGAAAACATTGGTGGGGATGAGGGCGCCGTTTCCGGTGAGATCTTGGTGGGTTTCGGCTTCTCTTTTACGGATGATGAGGCCAGAGGAGAGGAATTTGGCGCTGATGGCTTCGGCGAGCTTGAGGCCCTGAGTGTCCTTGCCAGACATGGGGAGGCCGAAGAAATTGATGGAGCCGGTGCCGAGCCAAGATTTGATTTGTGCGATTTTGTCTTCCATATTATTATAATAGCACAGTTTTGGTGCTCGGGTGCAACATTGGCAGACTTGCAATTTGAGTGCTAATTTTGTATAATGGGGGTATGGAAATAACTGAGCGACAGAGACAGATTCTCGAGGCGATTGTCGAGGAGTACGCCGAGACAGCGGCGCCGGTGGGGAGCGTGACGATTCGGAAGCTTTTTGAGGTGTCGCCAGCGACGATTCGGGCAGAGATGGCACGGCTGGAAGTGCTGGGGCTGATTGCGCAACCTTATACTTCGGCGGGGCGGGTGCCGACGGATGCGGGGTATCGGTATTATGTGAACCATATGAGTGGTAACGAGAGTGAAGTGGCGGAAGGGTCGACTTTGGAGCGGGGTGCGCATGCGCTGGAGGTGCGGGTGGCGTCGCAGTCGCGGGCGGATGCAGCGATTCGGGGGGCGGTGGATGCTTTGGTGGATCTAACCGGGAACTTGGGGCTGGCGACGGTGGATGGACAGTTGTACCTCTCGGGACTGACGCGGCTATTTATGCAACCGGAGTTTGGTGATACTAGGCGAGTGCAGTCGGTGGCGAAGCTTCTGGATAATTTGGAGCCGTGGCTTCGGGAGGCAGCGCCGGGGGAGGCTTTAAATATCTTCATTGGGCATGAGAACCCGATCGGGAAGAATTCGGAGGCGTCTTTGATTGTGTCGAGGTTTAAGTCGCCGTTTTCGGATCGGAGCTATATCGGGGTGCTGGGGCCGACGCGACAGAATTACGCGCGGGTGACGGCGCTGGTGAAGCATGCGGGGGCGGTGCTAGAGGAAATGTTATATAGGTAAGGAGGAAAATGAAAGACAAGAAAAAAGTAACGGAAAATGAGGCAGGTGCGAAACAGGCGGGCGATGGAGCGCAAGATGCGCGAGTGGCGGAGCTTTTGGCGAAAAATGCGGAGATGTTGAATGATTTGCAACGGACGCGGGCGGATTTTGAGAATTACCGGAAGCAGGTGGAGTCGCAAAGAGAGGTGGCAGCGAGTGCGGCGCGGATGGCGACGGTGTATAAAGTGCTGGGGCTTTTAGATGATATCGATAGGGCGATTTCTACCTATGATGAATTGAAACCACTAGAGAAGACTTTGGAGAAGACGCTAAAAGAACTGACGCTTGCGAAGATTCCGGCGGAGGTGGGGCAGGAATTTAACCCGGATTGGCACGAGGCAGTGATGGCGGAAGGGGACGAAGGAAAAATTGCGGAAGTTTTGCGCCCGGGGTACATCTATAATGGCGAAGTGCTAAGGCCGGCGATGGTGAAAGTTTGTTAATTACCCTTTAGGGAGAATTTCGGTGAGGAATTCGGGCAAGTAGACTTTCTTGATACCGTCTTGGTTTTCTCCCCAATCTCTATCTAGCGTGAGGACGTATTTCGGGTAGTTATCTGAGATGCCTGCAAAGGCGCCGAATTCTCGCTCGATGGTCTTTGGTTCGGTCATGGTGAGTGCGACTTGCAAATATAGTTTTTCTCCGTTTTTTTCGGCGACAAAATCGATTTCTTGCTCGTTGTTCTTGCCCACGTATACGGTGTAGCCGTACGAAATTAATTCGTTATAGACTATGTTTTCTAAGATTCCCGGTTGCATCGAAGCGTGACGGCCGTTGATAGCGAATAGGAGCCCGATGTCGCCGAGGAAGATTTTTTCATTTGATTTCAGGATGGCTTTGCCGCGGAGATCGTATCGGTGGGCTCGCGAGATTACGTAGACTTCTTCTAGCCAGTCTAAGTAGTTATAGACTGTCTCGGGTTTGAGGGTGCGCTGTTCTGATTTGAGGTAGTCGATGATAGACTTACCGGAGAAATTGTTGCCGATGTTGTCGAAGATGTATTTGATGACCCGGGATAAAAGTTCTGTGTTGCGGATGCCTTTACGCTCTACGAGGTCTTGAAAAAGGATGGAGTTATAAATGTCTTTGACGATGCCGTCGCTCTGCTCTAGGGTGTAATCGGCGATATGTACAAGCGGGAAGCCACCTCTTTGCATGTAGGTAGCGAACCCTGCGTCGAGACTGCTTACTGCTCGCCCCTTGGCGCGCTCGAATGCTAGGTATTCTGAGAAATTTAATGGTAATACGCGGATGTTGATGTACCTACCGGTGAGCAGAGTCGATAACTCGCTGGAAAGTAGCTTGGAGTTGCTACCAGTGAGGTAGATGTCTACGTCCTTTTCGGCGAGGAGACCGTTGATGACGATTTCCCAGTTTTCGATGTTTTGGATTTCGTCGAAGAGCAAGTAGTGCCGGCCGTCACCCGCAAGAATGCCGTCGATGAGACGCATAAACTCTGCTTGCGTGCGAACGTTTAAATATGAGTATTGCTCAAAATTGATATGCACAACTTTTTCGGTGGGGACGCCGCGCTTTACGATGAGCTCCTTGACTTGCTCTAGTACGGTGGACTTACCGCCACGGCGGATGCCCACTAAAATTTTAACTAGTGGCTGATCGATGTAGGGCTCGATTTTCTTTAAATACAATGGTCGTTCTATCATGTTACTCCTTAAAATAATTTTAGCAAAAGAGGGCGCTTATGTCAAGTTTTTCACCCTATAGGGTAAAAATTTGGGGATTTTGTGGTGGCTTTTACCTGTATAGGGTGACAAATTTTGATGAAAAAAGTGGTTGCGGGGGCGGAGGATTAATGGTACAATGGTAGTATAAAAGTTTGACGACTAAGTGTACATTAGATGGAATTAGCGAGTTAGTTCGACAGTATAAATCAGCACCAGTAGGTACTATTTGCTGTTGAAACGCTTGTTCTCAATGACACTTAGTCGTCAAAGCCTACGGGTGCTGATTTGTATGTTGGCCTCGTGAGAAAATTAATAAAAACATAGGAGGTCCGGACGTGAAAGTCATACATACAAAATTTGGTTATCGCTGGGTAGCGAAAGTGCTGGGAGGCTGTGGGATGCTGGCGCTTTGTGCGCTGGGCGTGCTGGAGGTGCTTGGTGGTGGCAATGCTTATGCTACGAACATGGACTTTTCGATCAATGTCAGGCCTTCTGCTAGTATTACGGTCCCTTCTAACCCGGTGAATTTGTCTATTAACCCTGGGAGTAGTGCCTTTAGTTCTGCTACACTGAATATAGAAGCTGGGACTAGCTATGATAATGGCTATACTATTATTATGCAATCCGGTCATAATGCTAGTGAGATTAGTAACTATAATCTTGTTAATACTACTGATTCTAGCTCTGTAATTCCTATGTTAACTACTACTTATACGGAAGCCAACTTCCCTGCTAACTATTGGGGAGTAAAAGTAGGTAGTGGTAACTATGGTGGTATCGGTACTAATGGAGCCATCACTTCTACCAATACTAAAGGTGGTAGTACTGTACCAGTAACTCTAGCTGCTAAAGTAGACTATACTAAACCAGCTGGTGATTATACTACTACACTAAACTTCTCCATTGTAGCTAATGTAGATAGTAGTGCTAGTATCACTAACTTTACCTACATGCAAGACGTTGCAAATCTCTCCTCTACCGAAAGACAGGCAGTAGTAGATGGCATGGTAGAATCAAAGACCTATACCCTAAAAGATAGCCGTGACCAGCAAGATTATACCATCGCCAAACTTAAAGATGGAAAAGTGTGGATGACGAAGAACTTAAATCTGGCTGGTGGCACTACCCTAACTTCTGATGATACTGATATGCCAAGTGGTTATGCTTTGCCTACTGCTAATGGATTCCAATCTGGCAATAAACTCCCAGCTTCGGAAACCATTTCAAGCGGTACTACGCTGGCAAATAGTTCAGCATTTAGTGACAATGCCACCGCGTATGTTTTTAATAGCAATAACACTACTTGTAGTTCATCCTCGCCTTGTTATAGCTATTATTCTTGGGCTACTGTTACCCTTGGCTCCGGAACGGGGGTCAGTACGGATGGCGAGGATGTTCCTTATAGTATCTGCCCGAAAGGCTGGAGGTTACCTACATCAGGCAACCAAATCACCGACAATGCCAATAACTGGAAAAAAGGCGACCTCTATGCCCTCGGCACTGCATACGGGGCCAACTTGGAAAACAGCTACTACGATAACTCCGTTACGACTGGCGCCAACTTCTATAATAATGCCGGGCCGGACGCCACCGTACCGAACTTTTTACCTGCAGGCAACTATTATTCTAGTTTGTTTGACTATGGTGGTGACTATGGACTATATTGGTCATCCACTGTTAGTTCGTCTACCAGCGCATACAATCTTCACTTCACTTCCAGCAATATGGATTCAGCCGTAAGTAGTGATCGTAGTACCGGCAGGGGGGTTCGTTGTATATTGGACGCAAACGCGCCGACGATTGAGGATCTTGGAACGATGCAAGATTTTGCTAGCCTCGATACCTACGACAAGCAATCCGTCGTAAATAGCATGGCTATGGAAACTAATTACACTTTGAAGGACAGCCGCGACGACCAAGATTATACCATTGCCAAGTTGAAAGATGGTAAGGTCTGGATGACTAAGAACCTAAACCTAGCTGGCGGTACGAAGCTTAACTCTACCACTACGGATATGGCGGATGATTACGTGATGCCAACTGCAAATGGGTTCCAGGCCGATAATACCTTGCCAGCTTCGGCTACCAAGAATACGGGCGACAATAACCTGACTGATAGTACTCAGTTCAACATTAATACTATGGCGTACGTATTTAACTCTGGTACTACATCGGGTTGTGGTGCGAGTGGGCAGAACGTGCCTTGCTATAGCTACTATTCCTGGACGGCGGCGACACTTGGCTCTGGCGTAGACATTTCGGCTGATGGTACGAGTGCGTCTTATAGCATCTGTCCGAAGGGCTGGAAATTGCCAACTGCGACGACAGAAGATGTCTCGCGAGACAATGGTGGCTACACCGGTGGTGATTTCTACAAGCTGATTATGCCTTATATGAATGGCGCTACATCGCTTAACCGAGGCTACTATGACAATACTAACCCGAATCCATTTACTACGAATGCTGGTCCTGGCACGCTTGCGTCGTTCCTGCTCGCCGGCGGCTACAATACCGGCTTGCTCTACAATGGAGGTTCCATCGGCGACTATTGGTCTTCTACTTCTAGATCTGCTACCTTTGCCTATAGTCTCACTTTCCTTTCTGACGTCGTGTATTCAGCCAATATCGCTTATCGCGCCGTCGGTAGCTCTGTTAGGTGTATGCTCGCGGATTAGCGGGCAGTAGATAATTACCTCCCCGGTACCCACAAGTTCCGACCTCAACGCTTGCGGGTGCCGGAGAGGTAATTATCCGGTGGTAGCGCAAGGGGTTTACAATTTGGGGTTTTGGTGGTAGAATTAAGAGAAGTTAAAAGTAGAAAAAGGAAACTAAATGGCTGAGTATAAGTTGACGCTAGAGAAGCGTGAGATAACAGGCAAGAAATTAAAGGGGCTAAGAGCGGAAGGGATGATTCCGTCGGTGGTGTACGGAGATATCAAGCCGACTTTGGCGATGAGTGAGTACGTGGCGACGGAGAAGGTGCTGCTTGGTGCAGGGTATCACTCCCCGATCGATCTAGACATCGCAGGGAAGAAGCAACTAGCAATCGTAAAAGACGTGCAGGTTGACCCGGTGACGCGGAAGATCGTTAACATCGAATTCCAGGCGGTCTCGGCGAACGAAGCAGTGGTGGCGACGACGCCAATCGTGATTGTGAACTTTGAAGCATCGGAAGCGTCGAAACTTTATCACTTTGCGATGACGCAAGCGATAGAGGAGATCGACGTAAAGGCGAAGCCGGCGGATCTACCGAAAGAGCTTGAGGTGGATGCAGGATTCATGAAGGATGTGGATGATAAGATCGTAATTGCGGACATTAAGCTACCGAACGGGGTGGAGCTGGCCGATAAGGAGCTCTTCGCAGAGCAGGTGGTAGCATCGCTCTACGACCCGGCGGCAGAGGCGGCGGCGCGGGAAGCCGAGAATGAAAAGCCAGAGGTAGAAGCGGCGGATGTGCCAGCAGAAAACGGTGCGAAACCGGAAGAGAACAAGGAAGCTTCGCAAGAGTAGTAAAACAATTATAGTGTTGTAAAAATTACAACACTATAGTATTAGCGATGAGCCTGTCAAGGAAAGCTTGGCGGGCTTTTTCGAGGTTATTGTCGGCCCCTTGCCAGAGGTCAAGCGAAGGCTCCTTCAGGGCGCGGGCAAAGGAGAAGGAAATGGGCCAGGGATAAGGGCCACTTGCAATAATAGCGGCGAGGTTTTTGGTGGCTTGGTCGGGAGTTTGACCGCCAGAGAGGAAGACGACGCCGGCGAGATCTTCGGGGACGTGGGCGCGGAGGACTTCGGAAGTGGCGTGGGCGACTTCGTCGGGTGTGGAGGGCTCGTCGTAGGCTTTGCCGGCGAGGATCATGTTGCATTTCAAGATACAGGCTCTTAAATTAACTTCGTAGGCGCGGAGGGCTTCGAAGAGGTTATCGAGGACGACTCCGGTGACGGTAGCGCAGAGTTCGATGGGATAATTGCCATCATAAGACACTTCTGGTTCGACGATGGGTACAAGGCCAAAGGTTTGGCAATCTTTGGCAAATTCGGCGAGGCGACGGCAGTTTTCGCGGATGGCGTCTTCGGTAGGAGTGAGAATTTGGCCGTTTTCGCCGAGGGTAATGTTGAAACAGGCGCGCCATTTGGCGAAGCGGAGGCCCATTTGGTAATATTCGCGCAGGCGGGCGGGGAGGGAATCAAGGCCGTCGGTGTAAGTTTCGGAGGAGTTGTTGAAGGGGACGAGGCCTTGGTCGACCTTGATGCCAGGGATGATGCGGTGGCCAGTGAGGTAGTCGGGGTAGGTTTGGCCGGCGGAAGTGTGGTCGCGGGCGGTTTCGTCGAAGAGGATGACGCCGTTAACGTATTGGTTGAGGTCGTCGAGAGTAAGGAAAATGTCGCGATAGGCGTGGCGATGCCGAAAATCGTTCGGGATGTGGAGCTTTTCGAATTGCTTCTTGATGGAGCCACCGGATTCATCGGCGGCGAGGATGCCTTTGCCTTTTAGCATGAGGCTTTTTGCGACGAGCTCGAGGTTGCCCTTGGAAGCGTGAAGGACGAGGTTTTCGAGCTCAGCGTAGTTAAGAGTGGAGCTCAAGGTGGAATGCTCGACGTTGACGCGGGCCATGCGGAGGCTGTACTCGACGGTTTTGCCGAGGATGAAGCCACCGAGGATGGTGGCGCTAATGATGGAATAAGCACTGAGGTGGGTGAGGGTATTGATGCGTTCGATGGAAACGTCTTCTCTGATGGATTGGTAGGCTAAGTGGTCTTCGGCGATGGTGATGATGCGATCTTTTGGGAAGTCTTTTAAAACGCTAGGCATGGATGTAAGCGCGGTTTGATATTCCGGCCTTTTAGGCGGTTTTTCGAGGAAAATGAGGCTGGCGCGACGAATCAGGCCGGTGAGGATGAGGTTGGTTTGGTCCTTGAGATAGAGGATAAGCTTGACATCCTTTGCGTAACTGAGGTAGGCGTTGATGCGGTCGACGACCTGAGGGGTGAGGTTGGCAGAGCGGTCGATGTAGAGATAATCGATGGGCTCGGTCGGGGTGGCGAAGAGGGATTTTTCGGCGATAGAAGGGGTGAAGTAGGTGACGCCGTTTTCGGTAGTCAAGATGTAGCGGTGAGTGGAAACTGGGGCGGTCGGGACTGGGCCGGTGGCGTCGAAGTGGAAATCGGTTTCGGAAATGGCGGTTTCTAACCCCATTTTTTGGAGAACTTCTAGAGTGATGGCGGCGCCACCGAAATTGCTAGTGCGGTTGAAAAAGTGATGCTCGCTGGCGTCGAAACTGAGGTCGAGCCAGTCAATCTGACGGCTGTCGGCTTCGATGTTTTCGGTTCTTTCGTCGATATTTAGATATACGTCTTTGATGACGTTGCCCACTACTAAGATCTTCATATATATTATTATATCACACCTAAAATTCCGCGCAAGGCATAAGCGGTGTCTTCGTGGGAGCGGACGGTGATGGTGTCGATGCCCATCTGAACGACCGGGTAATCGTTGCCACCGGGGGCGGTCATGTCGCCGAAATAGAGGATGTCGGACTTTGCGACGTGGAGCTCCTCTAGGAGGTGGGTCATGCCGAATTCTTTGTTCATGCCAGGGGTGATGGCGTTAATAGAGGTAGTGCCGCCGATTTCGTAGTCAAACTCGGGGGCCTTTTCTTTGGCGAGGGCGACGATTTTTTCGCGTTTCTTGCAATCGGGGTCCCAAGCGTATTTGGCTTCGGTGCCGGCATGCTGGCCAAGGGCGGAAAAGGTGACTTGGGAGAGGCGGTTTTCGATGATTTCGTCGCCTGCTGCGAGCTGGTCGGCCTCCCAGAAGCCGAGCTCCTTGGCGGCCTCTTCGAGGGCTTGGCTGATTTTGGCGACTTGCTCGTCGGTTAAGGGGTAATTATAGACCTGGACCCAGTTATTTGTGGTAGTGTCGTACTTGTAATACTGAGTGCCCTGAGCGACGAAAAGGTGGAGATGGCTGAGCTGCTTTGGAGTGGGGTGAGGCAAGCGGTCGACGATTTGGATGAGGAATTGGTCGAATTTTTGCCCGGAAATAGGACAAATCTCGAAGTGGTCGAGACATTTGGTCAATAATTCTGCCATGTCGTCGTCGATGGGGGTTTTGGCGATGTTTAAGGTTTGGTCAATATCAAATGCTAGAACTTTTTTCATATTTTGATTATAGCATGCTATAATGGGTTTATGAAGACTTTTATCGTGGGCAACTTTAAAATGAATTTTACGGTGGGGGAGGCATCGATTTATTTGCATAAGTTGATGAAGAAAATACCGAATTACAGGGATGTGGAGGTGGTGGTAGCACCTTCGACTTTGGCGCTCCAGCCATTGTCTTTGCAGGTGGACCGGCACAAGATGAAGCTGTGTGCGCAGAATGCGTTTTACCGGGACTATGGGGCGTTTACGGGAGAGACGTCGTTTTCGCAACTGAGAGGGGTGGTGGATTATTGCTTGGTGGGGCATTCGGAGCGGCGGTATATTTTTGGCGAGGACGATAAGATGATTGCGAAAAAGGTGGCGGCGGCGGTGCGGAATCGAATTCGGCCGATTTTGTGCATTGGCGAGACGGAGAGTGAGCGGGCGTTTCAGGAGACGGCGGATGTGATACGGGACCAGCTTTTGGGAGGGTTGTCGGAGGTATCGGAAGAGGATGTGACGAAGGTGATGGTGGCGTATGAGCCGGTGTGGGCGATTTCGTCGGTGTCGGCGGCGAAGCTAGCGACGCCGGATGAGGTGGCGGAAGTGGTGAAGCTGATAAGGGGAGTTTTGACGGAAGTGTACGGGAAAAAGACGGCAGAAGCGGTGACGGTGATGTTTGGCGGAAGCGTGAATCCGTCGAATGCGGGGGCGTATTTGACGGTGCCGGGGGTTTCTGGGCTACTCGTCGGTGGGTCGAGCTTGATTCTTTCGGAATTTGCTGATATAATAGAGGTAGCAAAGCGAGTAAACTCATGAATAAGCGATACATTGATTTTGTGCCAGTCAAGGGTGCAGAAAAGGTAGATACGAAGGTGGCTACAAGTGTAGCTACGAATGAAGCCCGGGTGAAACCGGTTGCTATGCCGGCGAGAACTGCCCCGTCTAGCGCTGGGACGAAGAAAGTTGCTAGACCACAACCGGCGAGGGCAGTAGCGAAGCCGGAGTTTGATGTGACGCAAGTGATGGCAGAACGACATGTGGCTGGGGTGTCGGCGTCGAAGCGACCGCGGTATGGTGTGGTGGAAGATTATAGGCCGAAATTTGTGCAGACCGAAGTGAAGAAGCGACCCCTGTCGAAGCAAGCTATGAGGGACACATTGACGGATGCGAAGCAGAAGAAAATCGTGAAGCGACCATTAGAAACGGTGGCAGAGAAGGTAGAAACGCTTTCGGAGCGGGAGCCACGGGCGTCGAAGGCAGTGGCGAAGAAGCAGGCAAAGCTTTTGAAGATGCCGAGAGTGCCGTTTGTGAACACTGATAAGATAGCGAAGCGACCTTTGTCGAAGAATGTGTACAAGAAGAAGGTGGTGGTGCCGAAGGAAGAGCCGTCGGGGCCGACGACGATTATCGAGAAGCCAGAGAAGGACTCGAAAGTGGGGATGGTGGTGGCGATTATTTTGACGATTATTCTGGGAGCAGCAGCTGGGACGGTGGCGTTTTTGCTACTGCCGAAGTAGTTTAACGGGTGGCGGAGGTTTGATGGATAAAAATCCGTTTATGAAATACGTGATGAAGGGGAATAAGAAGGAAGATATTTTTCATTCGTCGGCGTACGGCAAGGCGCAGAACGGGGCCGGAATGGGGGTGGCGTCGACGGAGAGTTTTGCGAAACGGCGGGCGGTGGATTTGAACCGGCGAGTGGTGAGGGGGTATGGCGAGTCTGGGGTGGTGAATAATTCGAGGGCGCAAGGGCCGAAGGCGAAGCCATATACGCCGATTTCGCCAGAAAAAAATAAAGCCTGAGGCTTTACCTGGTTGGTGCGGGTATGGAGGGTCGAACTCCAATCCTCAGTTTGGAAAACTGATATACTAGCCGCTGTACTATACCCGCGCGTGGGGTGGGATATCGGGATCGAACCGACGACCTTCTGGACCACAATCAGACGCTCTAACCATCTGAGCTAATCCCACCATAGGTATTATTATACAGGGTTTCTCTAAAAATGCAAGGGGGTGTGGGCCGGGGTGCGTTGGAGATTTTTAGAATTTGTGGTTTTAGCATTGACATTTTGAGCAAAGTGTGATATAATGGAATTATGTAGCTTAACAAGTGCCATTTTTTATTGAAAATAAGGAGGTGGAAAAGATGTCAAAGAGCAAAGTTTTGGAAGAGATGGCAGCGAAGGCAGTAGCTGAGGCGTCAAAGCCCGAAGAGGTAAAGACGGAGAAGGTTGGACCCGAAGCGAAGGTGGAACCCGTGAAAGAGGTGACGCCCGAGCCACAGGCGAAACCGGAAACAGAACCGGAGGCGAAGCCGGAAGCGAAGGCAGAGCCGAAGGTAGAGCCGGAGGCAAAAGCGGAGGCGAAAGCGGAACCTGTTCCGGATGCTGTGTTGGCCGAAACTGTGCCTGAGACGGTGGTGACATCGTCACCGGCATCCCGGCCGGCGCCGGCGAAGCATCTCCCTGTGGAGTCTGAAATTGACTCTGTGGACAGGAAACTTGCTGCTGCGATCGCTGAAATGAACGCGGTGATTGTGCTTTTGGACAACAAGATTGCTGTGGTCAAGAAGCTGAAAGCAGAGAAAGCGCAGGCTGAGCTTCGGATGAAGCAGAGAATCGCTGATATTAAGTCAGCGCTGGAAAGCCTGTAAGCTACCCGTACCTTAGCCCCTAGTGTAATACTGGGGGCTATTTTTTGTGCTAACAGGGGAGCTTAGCCCGACTAGACATAAGCGGAATATATGTTGAAAGTATTGACAAAAACGCTTAAGTGTGATACAATGGAATCAGTCTGAGTTTTGGGTGTGTTTTTCAAAACAAGACGATCGTTAACAGTCGAATCATCTCAGGTTTTAATAACCTGAATGCCTATATAGTAACTTCCCCAACAACTGGGGGCGTTGCCCCCAACTACAAAAAAAGGAGGCAATGCCATGATAATGATGTTACTAAATTTGGTTTTAGCAGTAGTGGTAATGAGCCTTTGGATGGCATTAAATAACATGCTGTTCGAGGGTAAGAAAACTATAGTCAAAGTGGCTGAGAGTACCGCAGTCGGGACTGAGGGTAAGAAAACTATAGTCAAAGTGGCTGAGAGCATCGTAGTCGGGACTGCACTCGGAATCTTTAATTATGCGATTCCGAAGACGCCCTGGGGTGTGAGCCTGGTGGCCATGATTTTCGCCATATCTGCCATGATATACGTGGCGTATCTTTGGCTAAAGGAAGGTAGTAGCCTGAAGGAGTTTGTCTGCTACGCCGTGATCGTACTACTAATTTATGGAGTTGGCAATGTTGCGGCTCAAGTGGTAGCTACTCAGGTAACTGGGTGGATCGCTGGAGTGATCTTGTGGCTTCCGGCGGCGGTGATGGCGACGGTCATAGTTTTTGCCATTGGAAACGCAGTGAGTTTCTATGGGAAAAGCAGTGGAAATAAGTCGCTGGCGCAGGTCGGCAAGCTGGTAGTAGCGGCCGGCATCATCGTGGCGGCTATTATGGTCGTCTATGGTGGAGCCAATGTAACGCGAAATGCTACCGGTGCCGGAGAGGCAATGGCTGCTCCGGCTGCAACAACGCAGATCCAGACCACGGAGAAGACTACCACTACTACTACGGTAGTCCCGGAAGCTGACGAAGCGCTTAGCTTCAATGCTGGGGTCGTGGAGGCAGCGGGGCTGACCGCTTGGCAGTATCGGCATGACGGGGTGCTTGACAACGAAACGAAGAAGGATGATTACGATTTTAGTAACGATCCTTTGGACACGATTTTGACGCGTAGAGCGTCAAACGGAGAACTCTCCGTCAAGGACCTCGCCAACAAGTCCGAGAAGCAATTATACGGGCTGCTGGTTGGAGAAGACGCGGACGACATCCTCGAGGTAATTGAGGATTGGTACGCGCTTGACCCGGCTGGCATTGCTGGTATGGCGGCGTGGTATGACGCCAACATGCACACGGACATCTTGGGCGAGTTCTTCACGGATTGGAAGAACGAGTCCAAGACGGCCGACTGGATGACCATCATCGAGTCGGCGGCGAGTGCATGGGCGGATGATCCTGAGCTCTTTTATGCGGCGAGGGATAATTTCTACGCCCACCTGGAGCATGCGGACGAAATTATCGTCCAGTACGTAAAGTCTGGGATTAATGACCAGATGTACATGGACGGGCTGACGATTGGCGAGCGACCGAAGGTCATCGTCATGGAATCGGCAAACCACGACGGATATTTCGTAACCTTTAAATATGTAATAAAGGAAACGAAGACCGTTGAGGTTTCGTACCGCATCAACTGTGGCTTCCAGCCTTGCAATGTAGCCAAGGTGCTCGGAGTAAAGGCGAAGAAGAACCCGAACAAGCCGACACCGGTGCCACAGGCTGTTGGTGGCGGTGGTGGCTCTAGCTCTGGCTCCTCTGGTGGAGGCGGAGGTGGCTCTGGCTCCGGTGGCGGAGGTGGTGGTGGCATCAAGAAGAAAAATCCCACTGATGGGATTGATACGTTGCCAAACGACGATCCCGGGCCGGGACCGAAGACCATCGATCCGTCCGACCCGTCGCATTCGACGGAGGATTTGCCGACCAACTCGAATCATGAATCCTTGGATGACTACAAGGATGACATGAGCGAGCTGAAGGATATCAATGACCACCAGAAGGAAGGCGGCGATAGTAATACGCCGTCGACTTCGGCATCGTCATCGGATACCAAGGTTGACTCAAATGCCGATTCTGGTACTGGTAACGGTGGGATAGATCATCCGACCGAAACTAGTAGCGGGGCAACTACCTCGGATAGCGGTAACGGTGGGTCAACCGGTAGTTCGTCGTCGGTTTCAGACGACAAAGCGGGGGATGAATGGGAAGGTCCTTCGCTTTGATTGTTTGACATATATAGGCATGGTGGGGCCCGGTGAGCAGGACAAGCTCAAGCACTTTACTTGGTCCGGCGGTTTTTACCGCCGGGCTCTACCAAAGAGGCCCGCTATTGAAGCTTGAGATGATTCGATTGCTGACGGAAGGTGTGTTTTAAAAGCACCCTAAATATCATTAATAGAAAGGATAATATGAATAAGATTTACAAATCTGTTCTCGCGATGGCGGCGGTTACTGCGGTAGCTGGTGCTTCGCTTGCTCCGGCGTTAGTAAACGCTTGGGGTGATTCTTCCGAGTCTGGTAACGGCCGGAAGAGCTATACGCTTGCTGAGATTAACGATGGCAAGCTTGGCGATACTATTACCTTTAACTCTATCTCCAACAGTAAGATTGGCGATGAGAAGAACTTCGTGGGTGCACGTTTGACTTCTGGGAACGCTACGACCTACAACGCCAATGAAATCGAGGTGAAGGACGGTGAGACTTACACGATTCGTCTATATGTCCACAATAACAGCCCGAAGGGTACTAGTGCGATTGCGAAAAACGTGAAGGCGAACTTCTCTTTGCCGACGACGGTGAGCACTTCGCAGACCATTATTGGTTATTTGAACTCTTCGAACGCTACCCCGACCCGTTACTGGGATGAGGTGACGCTGAAGTCTAGCGACGAATTCTACATCGAGTATGTAATGGGTTCGGCGAAGTATCGCAACGAAAAGATGGGTACGGTGTCGCTTTCGGATGAAATCATCTCGAATGCTGGTGGCGTGCTACTAGGCTACTCTTCTCTGAATGGCGAGATTCCTGGCTGCTATGATTACGACGGCGAGGTGACCATCCAGGTGAAGGTGCACTCTTCGGTGACGGCTAAGCTGTCGAAGACCGTGCGGATCAAGGGCTCTGGTAATGCATTTACTGAGTCGGTTGACGCTAAGGTTGGTGACGAAGTAGAGTTCCAGATTGAGTACAAGAACTTGCTCTCTGACAAGGTGGATAATGTGATGATTCGCGACATTTTGCCGACCAACATGGAATATGTGCAGAATTCGACTTATCTTTACAACTCGAACTATCAGAACGGTACTTTGCTCAAGGATAACACTGTAACTACCTCTGGTATCAACATTGGTAGCTACAATGCCAAGGGTAACGCCTATGTGCGGTTTACTGCGAAGGTGGTTGACAAGACCATGGCCTGTGGTAATAACCAACTCGTGAACTGGGCAAGCTCGACGGTCAATACGAAGGTGACCAAGGACGACGCTTCGGTGATGGTAAAGAAGGATTGTGGTGGTGACGATTCCAAGAAGAATACCCAAGATAACAACGGTGGTTCTTCGGTTTCGCGGATCGTTTCGACTGGTCCTGAAGCTATCGTGGTTGGTGCGCTTGGTGCCGGTGCTGTGACTACGGTTGCTGGCTATGCGGTAATGAGCCGTCGCTCGCGCAAGTAGTTTACCCTGATCGCTTTAAACGCAGAGCAAAAACTCCCCCTTTGGGGGAGTTTTTGTGCGGTGGTTTTTGTGCGGTGGTTTTTGTGCGGTGGTTTTTGTGCGGTGGTTTTGGTGTGGTGTGATAGCGCGCGATGGTGAGGCGTGATGGGGTGGCGTGATGGGGTGGCGCGACAGGGGTGAGGTTGACAAATTGGCATAAGTGTGATATAATGGAAGTATGTAGGGCTCCCAACGTGCGTTTTGGCATGAACAGGGGCTAGTAGCTTAAAAAGGAGGTTGGAACATGATGGAAATGGATGATGGCGAGAAGGGGAGGATAATGATGACAGTTGAGATTGTGAGTGCTCTAATAGTGCTCATACTGCTGGTACTATTTTACCAGCATTGCTCCCAGTTTTTAGATCAGAAGTTTGATGGTGACGATGGGCTTTTTACCGCGAGTCAAAGCGGGGAAAGCCCGGTTGTGGCTATCGATGATGGTCTAAACAGTGGGACGCTTGAGAGCTTGAAGCTGTCGAGAGACGAGGCGCTCAAGGTGCACGGCAACTTGTACCTCATGAAGGGGGAAGAGTTGTTTGCACTGTGCAAGGTGCCGAAGAACGAAAACGGCATCGGGGCTTTGGTATCCGGTGACGCGGATGTTTTTGATCTGTACCATTTTGGAGCTAACTCAGTGTTGGCGCTGGGAGATTTCCCGGTGCCCGAGGCGGGTCCTTCGGACCAGCTGGTGAGTTTTAGCTCGGAAACGCTGACGCTTTATCCGGCGGAGTTCTTGGGCTTTTCGGTGCCGGTAGTCGAGCATTCGTATGATTTGCCGAAGGTATTGATCTTTACGGCGGATCGGACGATCGGTTTGGACCGCAAGGGTGCTAGCCAGCTCAAGGTGACTGATGCCGAGGGGCGGGCGGTTTGGTCCCATTACAACCTGAAACACAATGAAACGTATACGGTGTCATGGGTGGATGGTGACGCGAGGCGTGAGGTCGAGATGAAGGCCAACTGCCGGTGTTACAGAGTGAACCGCGAAGTTAGTTATCCTCTGGGGTGTCGAATTTTGGAGGATGGGAGTTTTGTGTATGATCTTGACGGGGTGCCTGGCGGGATTTATCTGGCTGGGACTGCGACGGGGTCGGGTATCGTGAAAGTTTCTTCAAAGTAAGGAGGGAAGAGAAATGAAGAAAATTATGTTAGTAGCTCTCGTTTGTGTTATGTTGATTTGTGGATGCAGTAATGGTAGCGCCGGGTCTGTTGGTTCTGGTTCTGCTGGCTCTTCTGGTTCGGCGGGGGCTTATGAGCCCTTGGCCGAGCAGGCGGCGGCTGTGGATAGCGCGGAAGACCAGGCGGCGCTGACCGAGAATATCGAGGCGGCGTTGGATGAGCTGGACGATTATGAGGCGTGGAATAACAATGATGGCGCTGGGCAGGCAGAAGTGGTTGCTGCTATAGAGGCGGCTGAGGTTGCGGAAGCAGCTGAGACGGAACCGCCGGTGAGCGACGATCCGTATGCGATGCTCATGGTTAGCGAGGAGTTTATGAAAGACGAATCACACCGGCAGTTTGTTATTGATGCTTGTTTTTTAAAACGCGGAGACAAGATATATTCACTGGATTATCTTCCGATCGATCAGGCACGTCAGTGGAACGTAGGGTTTACCCTGCTAACGATGGAAGATATTGCGCGTTTGTCTATGAAGCCAACGTCAGACACTAAAGGAAGAGTTATGATGGGGGAGATTCCGATAGTTACCGTTGAACCTGACGATCAGCTAGTTGTCTATAGCAGTAGTTGGAGAGCTTGGACGCTGTTTCCGGTAACCGAAGTAACCTATACATTTAGGCATTACGGAAGTACAGCGGGACAAATTGTTACTATTAACCCTGATTACTCAGAAGGCTGTGGTGACCATTTTCAGCTGGTAGACGCAAATGGTAAGGAAGTTGAGAACATTAATGCGTTGGAGCATAATGGGCAATATAAATTGTCCTGGGTACAAGGTTCTCAGTTGCGCGAGTTGAACGTTGTGGCAGATGCAAAATTTTTGGAGTATGACGAAAGCGATCGTTTAACGGCGCCAGGTGAAGCGACGACGGAAGGGTATGCGGTCGTAGATCTGTCGGGTATTCCTGCAGGAATTTACGTAAACCAGAGTGGTGCAGCGATAGAAATCAAATGATTTTTCCAACTTCTTTATTACAATACGCCGAGCGTAAGCTCGGCGTATTTTTGTGCTTTTGAAAGAGCTTGTGGTATAATGGGTATATATGGATTCGTCATACAACGCTAGTTTTGGCATGATGCCACAGGCACCGGTGGTGAGTTCTGGTGGTGGTGATGTGATTTTGTCATCCAGTAAAGGTGGCAAAGGCTCGCGAAAGTGGTTAGTTGGTGGAATCTTGGCTATCATAATACTTGTAATTATAGTGGCGATTCTGGTGATAGTGAGTAATTTAAATGGGAAGAACAACGGTCATGATGCAGTGAGTATATCAGAACAATATTTGAATTACGTGGTGAACGGAGATGTGAATAATAATGTGGAAGTAGGCACAAATTATTCCGGAGAGAGGGGCTATTATTTTGCAAAGGTTTTTTACTATGGAGATGATATTGAATGGAGTGGTTTTTTGAGTACGACAAATGGGCTTTTGGACGCGCTACAGCGAAAAATAAGTGACGAAACGCAAGTTTTTGATGGGCACAAAGAGATGCTGGCTTTTTTCAACGTATATCGGAATTTAAAACAATTTGGGCCATCAAGTTTAATGGAAAAGATAGTGATGGGCGAGCTTGAAATTACATCGGAATCAATTAATAACGAGCTAAATGGATTAGATACGAATTTTAATGGATATATTGCACAATATGTTGAAAATGAAAAGGCAATATTGACGAAAGTTGGTGAGGTGAGCGCGTTGCTACAGGACAATGGGTGTGCGGTGAATAGCTTGGAAGAGCTAGAAGCTTGTCAGCTATCGGAAGAAGCGAGAGGGATTTATGATGGTAAGATAGATGAAGTGCTTACGTTGCAAAATGATGTTGTCTATGTAATAAGTGTAGCGGTGCCGTATTATATTGAGACGGTCTATGGATTGCATGATAATTTGAGCGCGGGGGTAGTGGATGAATAAGGTGCTAAAGAAAATATTGGCGGGGCTAGTGTGTAGTATGATAGTGGCGGTTTTTGCGACTTCAGAAACTCATGCGGCAATTAATGAGGGCGATGCGATTTATCAGAAAGCATTTTACGAGGGTGTGGTGACTTGTTACATGACCAATGAGAGTGCAGGCGGGTTGGTGGGGCAAGTCGAACTGAATACATTTGATGGCTCGGTGAACGCGCTGGTGCCAAACGCTAACGGCCTGGAGGGCGGAAAAGTTGTGCCGATTCTGGGAAGTAATAAAGGGAGTTTGTCCAATGGGCTACCGGGTATTTCGTGTGCAACGCTTTTGTCATCTAAAACAGCAATGAAAGTTTCGAGTGGGGCGAGCAGAGATACGGCACAGAACAAGAAGACTTTGGAAAATTTGCAATATACGTTAGAAAGTGGAAGTACGGCAAGCGATAGTAAGAAGTGTTTGAGCTTTAAGTATGTGCAGGCAAAGAGCGATCAGGATCGGGAGCTGAAAGATACGCCGACGGCATGTATCGAGGGGAGTGGGGGAAACCGAGTGTGGCAAATTATAGACAATGGAAGTGGAATAATTACGTTTACCGGAGCAGGGACGAGCATACTTACTATTACGGTGTCGGCTAATGGGCCGGCGAATGTTATTCCGCACGAGGAGACGCAGAATGTGGAGTTGAGCGGAAAGTCGGATGGTGAGGCGTTTAAGACAATAGGCGATGCATTAACGGGGTTACTCGATACTAATTACGCTAAAGCTAAATTTGCGAAGAGCGTAGGAACCGTAAGTAGTGGAACTAGTGGTAATATTCCTATAACTGCTAGATTCTATGCGGCTTGTTATAGCTTTACCGTCGGTACGAATAGGTTGACTTGTAATGGTACTGAATCGGGTTTTAGCCTCGATGAGTTAGGCGGAACTTTTGGTAGCGCGGCAAATTTGTCGGGTACATATAATAAGCCAAGCGTGGATAGATCGGGACGTAGTACCGTAATCCCGAAAATTTTGCAGAACCTTTCCGGTGATAAGTACAAGACTTATGGCGGATTAGCATTGACTGAAAAAGAGGTATATAAGTTGTATTATAGCTATTTGCAAGATTATTTTGGGATGTCAGATTTTCAATGTAGTGACACGGCGATTAGCACGGATCGGAATTTTAAAGATATTAAAATGTGGGATCCAAATAGCGGAAAATGGATGGAGCATTGTAATTTTGACGCAAATGGGACAGAAAGTGTACAGAGTGGCTCGACTTTTCAAACACATACGATTGAAGTGTGGGGGGTGTTTGACGATGGAGAGCGAAGAAACCATTTTGGCAATGCAATTACTTTGGAACAGCTGGTCGAAAGAATAAAGTCGATGAATATCACGGATAATCCGGGGGTGGTTAGCGGAAGTAGTGGCGGATCTAATGGCAATAGTACTAACAATACCAGTAGCAACAGTAATAGCAACAGTAGTTGCTATGGTTCGAGTTTAGGGAGTACGGAGTGGATACTTTGCCCGGCGATGGAAAATATGCAATATACGGCAAGTGGGCTTGATAAGATTGTGCAAGATTGGTTGGAAGTCAAATCTAATTCTTATGATAGCAATTCTAATCTACGTATTGGTTGGGAAGTAGTGCGAAATGTGGCAAATATAGCAATGATTGGAGCGCTGGTGGTGATTATATTCTCGCAAATTACGGGATACGGGATTGACAACTATGGAATTAAGAAGATGTTGCCAAAGTTGATACTGGTGGCGATATTAATAAATTTGAGTTTTGTGATATGCCAAGTGGCGGTAGACGCTTCAAATATTCTGGGTGTGGGGCTGAGAAATTTATTTGGCTCGATTGGTGGCGCCTTGGATGACCCCGAACTTACAGGGAATGAATTCATTGGGAGAGCAATTGCTGGAATTTTTACGGCTTCAAGCGCGCTTGGGACGGTGGTCGGCATGGCAGGGGGGGCGGCGGCATTTGTTACGGGGGGAGGGTTAGCAGTGATTATAGTAATACTAGCTTTAATACCGATACTGTTGGCGGTATTAACATTCTTTATTATGCTAGGGGCGAGACAGATTATTATTATATTGTGTATAGTGCTGGCACCGATAGCGTTCGTGGCGTATATATTGCCGAACACGCAAAGCTTCTTTAAGAGATGGTGGAAACTATTCGAGGCGGCTTTGGTGATATTTCCGATTTGTGGAGCGCTTGGTGGTATCAGTGTGATGGTAAGAGGGCTTTTAGGTAGTGGCGACGAGCTTTGGCAGTGGGTGGTGGCGATGTTGTTGCCGTATTTGCCGTTTTTCCTATTGCCGGCGTTACTCAGGGGAGCGCTATCGGCGCTTGGAACGGTGGGTGGTGCGATTACGGCCGGGTTGACGGCGCTTCGGACTGGGGCTAATAAGGCGATAGATACGGGGCGGGGTGCTTTGCAGGGTACGGAAGCGTACAAGAATGCACAGAATGAGGCGGCGAGGCGTAGGCAAGAGCGGAATGCGCAGAGAATTTTGAATAGAACCAATGGAAGCGTCGACGCATTGAAGGCTCAGGCTGCGAATGGCGATAGAAGGGCGCAGAGATTATTGAGAATGCGTGAAAATGCACAACAGACGATGAATCAATTGACTAATGAGCAGGAAAGAGCGAATGCAGGTGCGACTTTGGAATTGACCCCAGAGATGGCAGCAAGACGGGCGCAGTCTGGTATAGATGCGCAGAGGTTCAAGGAGAATCAAGAGGAGTTTGCGGGTTATGACAAAAATGAATTGCAACAGGTAGCTAATAATGCCGGTAGTTGGCTGAGGGAGCCTGGAGGTACGCAGAGAATGACTGCGTTAATTCAGGCGATGGAGTCTCAAGGGATGCAGTCCAATATTTATGACATGCTAAGGCGGAACAATGTGAGTAATAACGCTGGCATCATGCAATCTTTGTCGAATTCGAGTGATAAAATTTTGAAAGCATATGGCAAGAAGGGCGCCGGAGTGGACTATAGTGCTTTTATGTCTGGGACGGGCGCTGGTAGTTTGCATGGATATGCACAGGAAAAAGGCGCAGATTTCTTGAATGGCTTGGATGATAAGTCGTTGGCGGAAATTCTCAGAACTGGAGGTGGCGCACTAAGCGATGCACAATTGATGCAGGCGGCGGCGAGTATGACTGGGCAGGATGCAGTTGACCAAGTTGATGGACTAATTCGACAAAGAATTTCGCAAAGAAATGCCAGAGGGGAGTCGGCTGGGTTCCAGTTCTCGGCGGATCAGTTATCGCGATTTAATAGTAGTACAATGTCTTTGCTGGCTCAGCATGCACGTACCGATTCAGATTTGCAGAATGCTATTGTGGCGGCTTCGTCTGGAATGACACAAGAACAAGTTAGCAAACTCGATCCGTCTGTTCGACAGCAAATCAACAATGTGCGGGCGAACGCCATGGGCAATGGTCAAGATATATAACTAGTTAAATGGTTTTGGTGGCCTGGATGACGTGATCAAAGAGGCAGGTGACGGTGAGGGGGCCGACGCCGCCGAGGATGGGGGTGATGGCAGCGAGGTCTTGGCGAGAGCGAAGGTCGTCGGCGAGGTCGCCTTTTAAGACGCCTTTGTCGGAGGCGGTGCCGGCGTCTACGAGGACGGCGCCGGGACTGACGTAAGAACTCAAGATTAAGCCGGGTTGACCGGTTGCGCTTATGATTATATCAAAGTTTGTGAGATTTGTCAAGTCGGAACCCTTGTGAAAGATAGTGACGTCGTAGCCGCTCTCTCGCCACATTTTGGCGAGGGGGGCGCCGACGAGTTTGCCACGACCGATGATGGCAATCTTTTTGCCCTTTAAATTGATGTCGTAGCCGGCGAGGAGCCAGTGGATGGCGGTGGCGGTGGCGGAGTCAAAGGCGCCGGGTTTGCCGGAGAGGCCGTCGACGTCTTTTTCGGGTTTGATGAGGGAGGTGATTTCGTCGGTTTTTGCTTTATCTTTAATTGGGAGTTGCAAAATAATGCCGTGAACGTGCGGGTTGTCATTAGCGGCTAAGATTTTGGACTTGACGTTTTCAGCGTCTCTTGCGACGTAGTCGGTAACTTTGACGCCGATGTCTTCGCCGTATTTGATTTTGAGATTGACGTATTTGGTGATGACCGGGTCGCTTGAGTCGCGGATGATGAGGAGATGGGGTGTGACCTCGAGGGACGCGACCTCGTGGGCTTGGCGCTCCTTGATGAAACCGGCGAGTTCTTTGCCACTTAGGATTTTCATTTGGGGGCTCCCTTGTCCTTGGTGTCGATAATTTCGACGGGTTCTTGTTCGAGCCAGTAGCCGAATTTGTCGTAAACGGCGCTGGCGATTTCCCCGCGGGCTTTGGCGAGATTTTCGTAGGTGCCGGCGGATTCGTTGATGAGGTTTAGGGCGGCCTTGTCGTTTATGCGGATGCCGTGAAGGAGTTGGCCCTTTAAGCCGACTTGTTCGATGAGCCAGCCGGCGTTGATTTTATTGCCATCTTTGCCACGGTGGACGGGGTAGCCCTTTTCGATGGCAGCTTCGGCGGCGCGGTCGTCTAGATAAACGTTTTTGAAGAAGGAACCGGCGCTGGGCTTTATGCTAGGGTCGGGGAGTTTGTCAGCGCGGATCTTAGTGACAATGTCGCGGAGGCCTTTGGGGCTAAAGTCGGTGAGGTGGTTCTCTTCGATGTGAGCCTCGATGGAATTGTAGAAGGGGCGGGGCATTTGACCCTGTTTTAACCTGAGGGTGACGCTGGTGATGAAAAAGCGGCCCTGTTTGGTGGTATTGAGGGCGGACTTGCGGTAGGAGAAGTCAAGGTCCTTGGCGCCGAGCTCGACGAGACCACGGGTGACGGTGTCGTAGGCGGTGGCGCTTTCGAAGGTTTGGGAGAGGTCCTGACCGTAGGCGCCGATGTTTTGAACGGGGGCGGCGCCGGTGAGGCCGGGGATTTTGCTCAGGGCCTCGATGCCGGTGTAACCCTTTTCGCAGGCGTAGGCGACGACGCTGTCCCATGGTTCGCCGGCGGCGATGGTGAGGATGCCGTCTTGATCGTTGAATCCTCTGAGGCGGTTTAAGAGAATGACGCCGTTAAAACCTTCGTCGTGACCGATGGTATTGGCGCCGCCACCGAGAATGAAAGTGGGGAGCCAGTAGGCTTCGGCGAAACCGTAGGCTTCGGGGATGTCCTTGGGCTCGGCGATTTCGAGGACGTAGCGTGCGGGGCCGCCGATGCGCATGGTGGTGAGGCTAGAAATCAAGATGTTTTCGTAAACTTTCATTAAAAATAGTATAGCATAGGTTGAAGTAGTTCGCAATTGATACAGGGGTGAAAACGCTTGCTCTCGGCGGGGGGTTGATTTTTGGGTTGGTTTGTGCTAGTTTATATGGCAGAAAATAGGAAAGTCAACCCTATTTTCTATCATTAAAATATTGTATAATAGTCATAAAGGAAGGTAATACTATGACGAAAAAAGATGTGGTGGCAGAAAAAAGCGATAAGCCTGAGGCGAAGGGGGCGGGTGCGGTGAAGAAAGACGATGGGAGGGCGGAGGCGTTGAAGCTGGCGCTTCAGCAGATTACGAAACAGTTTGGTGATGGGTCGATTATGAAGCTGGGTGAGACGCCGAAGATGGATGTGGAGCTTTTACCGTCGGGGTCTTTGTCGCTTGATTTGGCGCTTGGGGGCGGGTGGCCGAAGGGGCGGATTATTGAGATTTATGGGCCGGAATCGTCGGGAAAGACGACTTTGGCGCTACACGCGATTTCGGAGATTCAGAAGCAGGGTGGGCAGGCAGCGTTTATCGATGCAGAGCATGCGCTCGACCCGGCGTATGCGAAGAAGATTGGGGTGGACACGGCGAATCTTTTGATTTCGCAGCCGGATAACGGGGAGCAGGCGCTCGAGATTTGCGAGACGTTGGTGCGGTCTAATGCGGTAGATTTAATTGTGGTGGACTCGGTGGCGGCGCTGGTGCCACAGGCGGAAATCGACGGTGATATGGGAGATGCGCAGATGGGGCTTCAGGCGCGGCTGATGTCGCAGGCGATGCGGAAGCTCACTGGGATTATCTCGAAATCTAGAGCGACGGTGATTTTCATTAACCAGATTCGGATGAAGATCGGGGTGATGTTTGGTAACCCAGAGACGACGACGGGTGGTAATGCGCTGAAGTTTTACGCGAGCGTGCGGGTGGACATTCGGCGGATTGGGCAGATTAAGGACGGCGATGCGATTTCGGGCAACCGGACGAAGATTAAGGTGGTGAAGAACAAGATTGCGGCGCCATTTCGGACGGCGGAGTTTGATATCATGTATAATGAGGGGATATCGAAGACGGGGGATGTGCTAGACCTCGGGGTGCAGTATGGAGTGCTGGAGAAGGCGGGGGCGTTCATTAAGTATAATGGCGAGACGTTGGGGCAGGGGCGTGAAGCGGTGAAGAAATTGTTCCGCGAGAAGCCGGAATTGATGGCAGAAGTGGAAGCTAAGGTGCGAGAGAAGGCCGGAATTTAAACGTAAGGACAAAAATGCATACGGATGAAATGTGGCAGTTATATAAGCCGAATGGTGAGCCGATTGTAGGCGAAGGGTGGCCGTCTTGCAAGGATAATCCAGTGGATGAGACACAGATTGTGGGGGCGGCGATAGTTTTTATCTATCGGAAGAATCGGGAGGGGCAACTGGAGTTTTTGTGGCAAAAGAGATCCGATAAGGTTAGCAGTTATCCTGGTAAGTTTGATTTTTCGGCGGGAGGGCATATTAATTTGGGCGAATCTTTGATCGAGGCGGCTTTGCGTGAGGCGCATGAGGAAATTGGCGCGAAGATTATGGCAGACGATCTAATGCTTTTAACGATGGTCGGGTATGGAAAAAACCGGTTTGGCTGGGTGTATTTGGTAGATTTTACAGGTAAGCCAGAAGAGTTTGAATTTGACGATGGAGAAGTAAGCGAGATAAGGTGGGTGCCGTATGCAGGGATGGATGTGTTTCGAAAGAAATATGCGAAAAAATCTATAGTAAAGGATGAGGTAACGTTTACGGCGCTTGATGAATGGCTGAGGGCAAGAGAACTGGTTTAGGATTTTGATGGAAATCTATAGGCTAAAAGATGAAGTGCCGGAGAAGAGACGGAAGCGTGGCGCTAGGGGTGCTGGTTTCGGTGGTGACGGTGGTCTTAGTGACAACGCTAGCGATGTCGGCGATGCCGGTGACGTAGAACTGGTGATTACGGAGATGCGACAGGGGGTGCGGGATGAGAATCGGGTAAATGTGTTTGTGAATTCTAAATTTGCGTTTTCTTTGGATGTGGCGCAGGTGGTGGAGCTGGGGGTGAAAGTGGGGCAAACTTTGACGAAAGAGCGACTGGCGGAGCTTTTGGAGGCTTCGAAATACGGGAAGCTGTACCAGAGGACGCTAGAGTGGGTTTTAACGCGGACGAGGAGTGTAAGAGAGACGAAAGATTACCTGAGGAAGAAGATTTTTGAGAGGAAGTTGGACGCAAAATATGGTGAAATGATAATTAAGCGGTTAATTGATAAGGGGTATTTGGACGATCGGAGGTTTGCGGAGTTTTGGGTGGAGAATCGGTTCACGAAGAAGGGGGTGTCGGTAAAACGGCTTAAAATGGAGCTGATGAAAAAAGGAGTGAGTCGGGAAATTATTGATGAAGTAGTGGATAGTTCGGGGCGGGACGAGGCTGAGGAAGTACGTAAAATGATCGCGCGGAAGCGGACGCGGTATAATGATGAAAAATTGGTGGCGTATTTGTGTCGGCAGGGGTTTTCGTATGATTTGGTGCGGGAGCTGGTTCAGGAATCTTCGGAGGCGGGCCCTTCGGTAGTGGATTCTGACTTGTCAATGTGAGCGGGGGCGGGCTCGGTAGTGGTGCGGAAGGGGTTGACGAAGTTGGGGACGAAATCTTCCTTCATGGCACGAGCTTTGATGGTTTTTTCTTCGTCCTTTACGATGACTTTGTAGTCGGTGATTTCGACGATTTCTCTCCTTGGGATGACGAGCTCGGGGTCGAGGAAGCTTTTGACGAGGGGGCGCTTGACGACGAGTTGTTCAATGGTGAAATTATCGTTCGTGATGGTGAAGTCGATGATTTTGCCGAGCTTGCTGCCCTTTTTAGTTTCGACTTTGAGGTTTAGGAGATCGAAGTTTAGCTCGAGGATTTTGTTGAGCTTGATGACGTCGGTGGGTTCGACGAGCTCGTCGATGGAATCGATGACACAGCCGAGCTCGGAATGTTCGCGGATACTACTGGTCATGAGAAAGTTGGCGCTTGACTTGGCGACGAGCGGACCGGCGAGGCGGAAGGCGATGATTTTGAGTGAGTCGGGGTCGATGATGGAGGCGTCGATGTAGGCGATGGGGCCGGCGGCTTGCACGCTGAGAATCTGGGAGCCGAGGAGACGAGAGTTATATATTAACATAATTTTATTATAGCACTCTAGCGTCCTTGATGTCAAAATCGCCGACTTTGGTGCGACGGAGAGCGGTGAGATAGGCGCCGGTTTTGAGGGCTTTGCCGATGTCTTCGGCGAGGGTGCGAATGTAGGTGCCGGAGCTACAATGGACGCGGACTTTGAGCTCGGGGTAGCGGTAGTCTAGGATGTCAATGCTGTAGATTTCGACTTCGCGTGCGGGGATTTCGAAATCCTGGCCGTTTCGGGCGAGCTTGTAGGCGCGTTGGCCGCCTATTTTGATGGCGGAGAATTTGGGTGGGGTTTGACTGAGTTTGCCTACGAAGCCAGAGATTACAGATTGCACCGTGCTCAGTCTTGGAGCCGCGTCGAAAACCCCTGTCGCCACAGGGGTTTTCGCGCTTATGCTCGCGCTGCCGCGCTCCGCGATCTCCTCGACTGAGCATGGTGCAATCTCGTTTTCGATTGAGTATGGCGTAATTTCGCCTTCGGGGTCGCCGGTGGTGGAAACGTAGCCGAGTTTCAGGGTGGCTTCGTAGACTTTGTCTTTCTTTAAGAATTCGTTGGATTTTTTGGTCATTTTGCCAGAGAGGAGGATGAGAAGGCCGGTGGCGAAGGGGTCTAACGTACCGGTGTGGCCGACTTTGATTTTGTGGCCAAATTCGTTTTTCAGTTTGGAGCGGATTTTGGCAACGACGCCGAAACTGCTAATGCCGGCGGGTTTGTCGATGAGGATAATCTGGTCTTCCATCTCTTGATTATAACATAAAAGTGTGGTATAATGGGGACACTATGATAACAAAAGAGAATAAAGAGAAAGCTATTGCCAAGGTGGCTCGGAATAAGAGCGACGTTGGTTCTCCTGAAGTTCAAGTGGCTATTCTGACGGCTCGCATCAAAGAGGTGACGGAGCACGTGAAGAATAATAAACATGACTTTATGGCTAAAAGAGGTCTAATCCAGATGGTAGGGAAGCGGAAGAAACTGCTGAAGTACTTGGAAAAGACAGATTTTGAGCTATATAAGAAAACGGTAGCTAAATTGGGCCTTAGGAAATAGATTTCGGCAAGATACTGTGTCAGCAGTTCCGGTACTCAGTCGGCGCACAATAAGTGCGCCTTCTTCCGTTCCTCACTGCTTCCTTGTCTCTTGCTCGAAATCTATTCCCTGAGAAAAACCCGCTCGAGAGAGCGGGTTTTAAGGTGCTTAAATTTAAATGGATGCTTCTTCGTTGATGTTGGCGACTAGTTCGGTGGTTTCCGAATAGTTGCGGAGTTCGATTGAAACTCTGTCGAACTCTTCGAGGATGCCGGCGATCTTTTTGAAGTAACCCTCGACGCGAGGGTCGGGGTTGTCGTTTTTGTATCTGATGTCGTGCTCGATGCTTGCCCAGAGGTTCATGGATTTTGAACGAATCTGGATTTCGACGGGCACGAGTTTACTACCGGTAGAAGTATAGATTTCTACCTGGCAACCGAAATGGAGACTGCTGTAGCCGTTGGGCTTGGGCTGGTCTACATAATTCTTTCTCCGGACGATGTTGATGCCCGGAATGTGCTCGATCAAGTTCGCGACAATGTTGATCTCGTCACGGTATTTGGTGACGATTCGGATGCCGGCGATGTCGCAGACGTTTTGCCTGATTGACTCGATGGTCTGCGGAAAGTCCTTCTTGCGGCACTTTTTAATGGTGCTTTCGAAGGTTTTGATCCGGCTCTCGATACGGTCGAACGGGTTTTTCCCACTTGAACGCGAGAGTGATCTACGCATGTTTTCGATGCGAACCAGCGTAATGTTTAAGGCTGATTCACATTCGGATGCGTAGTCGTCGTAATCGTCGATTAACGAGTCATTGTCGGGATCGAAGGTTAACTCATCCATATTTACCCCCTTATGGTAAAGTGCAAGATTTAATACTCCATGTATAATTATAGCACAAGTTGTATAAAAAGTCAAGGTGTGGTATACTAGGGGTAGGATACATTAACAATAGGGAAGACGGCAGAGACGGACCCATCAGAGTCCAACGGGCATTTCGTTGTTGTTGGTGCCGGTTGCTGGTGAGTCCATCTCTGATGTTTTCCCTTAGGAAAGGATTTTTATGGAAATTATCAACCCTAATGGCAAAAAGACGATTCAGGTTTCGACTGAATGGCTGGGGCGGACTTTGACACTAGAGGTGAATAGAGTGGGGTTTCGGTCGACTTCGTCGGTGCTCGTGACCTATGGCGATACGGTGGTTTTGGGCTCGGTGGTAGTGGGGACGAAGCCGGTGGTGCAGGACTTTTTCCCATTGTCGATTGATTACGAAGAGAAGTTTTATGCGGCGGGGAAGATTTCGTCGTCGAGGTTTATTAAGCGGGAGGGGAAGCCGGCGGATGAAGCGGTGCTGGTCGGGCGACTGATCGACCGACCGATCCGGCCGCTGTTCCCGAAGGGGTATCGGCAAGAGGTACAGGTGGTGTGTACGGTGCTTTCTATGGATCCGACGTTTCGGCCGGATTGCGTGGCGATGATTGCGGCGTCGTCGGCTCTCATGAATGCGGGGGTACCGTTTGATGGGCCGGTGGCGGGGATTCGGATTGGAAGGATTTCTGGTGAGTTTAAGGGATTCTTGAGCCCGGCGGAGCGCCAGGTGTCGCCGCTTGACCTTGTAGTAGCGTGTAAAGACGGTAAGGTGATGATGGTGGAGGCTGGCGCGAATGAAGTGCCGGAGGACACGATTATCGAGGCGATGCATTGGGCAGTGAAGAATGTGCAGCCGGCGCTAGATTTGCAAAGGCAACTAGCGAAAATTGTGGATGCTCCGGAACAGGAATACGAGTTGGTGTTGCCGACCGAGGAGATTATTGAGGAAGTGGCGGCTTGGACTGAGGGGAAATTTGGTTCGCAGATACGGGGGAATGTGATGGAGCGGTCGCAGATGCTGGACGATCTCAAATATGCGATGCATGATGAAATGGCCTTGAAACACGGTGAGGGGGCGACGGATGATGACAAGGTGAAATGGTATGATGAGAATTTGCGGGATGTGTATGACCAGGCGTTTGAGCTGACGGTGTTTAAGGAAGTGAGGCGGGGGATTATCGAAGAGGGGGTGCGGCCGGATGGGCGGAAGCTCGAGGAAGTGCGGCCTCTCTCCTCGCAAGTTTCGATTTTGCCGAGGGTGCACGGGTCGTCGCTGTTTACACGAGGGGTGACGCAGGCGATGAATATTGTGACTTTGGCGCCGCTCTCGTATGCGCAGGAAGTGGACACGATGGAAGTGACGGATGGCAAGCGGCGGTATATGCACCACTACAATGCGCCGTCTTATACGGTGGGGGAGTGTGGTCGGATGGGCTCGCCGGGACGACGTGAGATCGGGCATGGGTACTTGGCGGAGCGGGCGCTTTTACCAGTGCTACCGTCTGAGGAAGAGTTCCCGTACGCGATTCGCTCGGTGACGGAGATTATGTCGCAGAATGGGTCGACTTCGATGGCGGCGACTTGTTCGTCTTGTATGGCCTTGATGGATGCGGGGGTGCCTTTGAAACGGCCGGTGTCGGGGGTGGCGATGGGGCTGATGGTGGACGTGCCGAAGGGTGAGCCGATTGAGGCTTCGGATATCGACAAAGCGTATGTTTTGACTGATTTAATGGATGCGGAAGATTTTGCCGGAGATATGGACTTTAAGGTAACTGGTACGACGGAGGGGGTGACGGCGCTCCAGATGGACATGAAAGTGCATGGGCTACCGGTAGAGATTCTTGAGAAGGCGATCAAGCAATCGCATGAGGGGCGGATGTTTATCTTGAAGCACTTGGTGAGCGTGATTGCGGGGCCGCGAGATAAGATTTCGGATTTGGCACCAAGGATTGAGAAAGTGAAGATTTCGAAAGACAAGATTGGGACGGTGATCGGCAAGGGTGGCGAGACGATTAACAAGATTACTTCGGAAACGGGGGCGGAAGTGGATATTGACGAAGATGGGCTGGTGACGATTGCCGGAACGGATGGCGAGTCGATTCGGAAGGCGGTTGAGTGGGTGAAGGCCCTAACGGAAGAGCCGGAGGTGGGGAAAATCTACGAAGGTAAGGTGGTGACGATTAAGGACTTCGGGGCGTTTGTGAACATTTTGCCGGGGATTGACGGGATGTTGCACATTTCGCAGATTACGGATAAGAAGCGGTTGAAGTCGGTGGAGGAAATGCTCCATGTAGGGGACATGGTGAAGGTGAAGCTGGTGGCGATTGACCAGAAGGGGAAGTTGTCGCTGTCGATGATTTATTAGACTTTCTTTGAAAAAGAAAGTCTAGCAAAGAAACAATGAAGTCAAAAGTCACAGAGCCCGACTTTTGACTTTGATTATGACGGGAAATATAGTATAATTATAGAGATGGATAAGATACGGAATTTTTGCATAATTGCGCATATTGATCATGGCAAATCCACCATTGCAGATAGGATGATGGAATTGACCGGGACGGTGTCGAAGCGAGAGATGAAGGAGCAGTTGCTCGATTCGATGGAGCTTGAGCGGGAGAAGGGGATTACGATTAAGCTGGCGCCGGTGACGATGGAGTGGAAGGGGTATACGCTGAACTTGATTGATACGCCGGGGCATGTGGACTTTTCGTATGAGGTGTCGCGTTCTTTGGCGGCGGTGGAGATTGCCGTCCTGGTAGTGGATGCAACGCAAGGGATACAGGCACAGACGCTCGCGAATGTGTATCTGGCGCTCGAGCAGGACCTTAAGATTATTCCAGTGATCAATAAAGTGGATTTGCCGGCGGCGGATGTGCCGGGGGTGGCGGCGCAGATTGTGAATTTGCTGGGGTGCTCCAGAGATGAGATTATTGAGGTGTCTGGGAAAACTGGGTATAATGTGGATAAAATATTGGATGCTGTGGTGGCTGAGCCAGACTTAGTTGCGGGGTCGCGTCGCTCGCGCCCGTCGACTGAAGTCGTCCGCCAGTCGTCGCCTCGAAACAACGAACGAGTTCGTTGTTCGCTCGGCTCCTCCGGCGGTCTGCCACGGGGCTCGCGCGCTAATCCTCGCGCTGCCGCGCTCCGGAATACCCCGCAACTAAGCCTGGCTCAGACGCCTACCAGGGCGCTAATATTTGATTCGTATTTCGATGATTACCGAGGGGTGGTGTTGTATGTGAGGGTGTTTGAGGGGGAGATTGCGAAAAATTCGGAGATTTTGATGATGGCGGCGGGGAAGAAGGGGTTAGCGCTCGAGGTGGGGGTGTTGACGCCGAAGATGAGCCCGAGGGAGAAGTTGTCGGCGGGGGAGATTGGGTACATCGTGACGAATCTCAAGACGACACGAGAGGCAAAAGTAGGTGATACCGTTACAATTTGGAATACCCAAGTGGACTCTGCATTGGAGCCTTTGCCTGGGTATAAGGATGTATTGCCGTTTGTGTATGCAGGGTTTTTCCCGGTGTCGAATGAGCAGTATAAGGAGTTGAAAGAAGCGGTGGAGAAACTGGCGCTGTCGGACTCGGCGCTGAGGTATGAGCCGGAGAATTCGCCGGTTCTAGGCTTTGGGCTTAGGATTGGGTTTTTGGGGCTGCTTCACATGGATATCATTCGGGAGAGGCTGGAGCGGGAGTTCGGGCTGGACTTGATTGTGACAAATCCATCGACGAATTACGAGGTGATACTTTCTGATGGAGAGAGGCTGGAGATAAAATCGGCGGCGGATTTGCCGGACATTTCGAAAGTGGCGGAGATTCGGGAACCGTGGGTGAAGGGTGAAATTATCGTGCCACGGGAGATGATTGGCGGGGTTTTGAACCTGATTAATGAGAAGCGAGGGCATCAGACGAGCTTGTCATATATTGAAGAGCGGGCGGTGATTGATTTTGAGGCGCCGATGGCGAATCTTCTGACGGATTTTTATGATCAACTGAAGTCGGTGACGAGCGGGTATGCGTCGTTTAATTATGAGCTTTCGGGGTACCGGGCGGAGGATTTGGTGCGAGTAGACTTTTTGGTGGGTGGACATAAACTTGATGCACTGTCAATAATGTGCCACAGGTCGGAGGCGGATAAGATTGGGCGAGAGACGGTGAAAAAGCTGAAAGAGGTGATCCCGCGGCAAAACTATGAGGTGGCACTTCAGGCGGCGATTGGGGCGCGGATTATTGCGCGGGAGACGATCGGGGCATACCGAAAAGACGTGACGGTGAAAATCCATACGGGCGACCGCGACCGGAAGGCGAAGTTGCTAGAAAAGCAGAAGCGGGGTAAGGCGCGGATGAAGCGGTTTGGAAAAATTGATATTCCTTCGGAAGCGTTTACCGTAATGCTAAAGCGAGATTAGACTTTTTGTAGTTTTTGCAGTTTTTGTGGTATAATAAGCATAAGAATAATAAAAAATAGGAATTTTTATGCAACCGAATCAACCAAATCAACCAAGTGCGCCGGGTGGGGCGACGATGCCGGGGATGGGTCCGGCAACGAATCAAGCAGTGCCTGGTGGAGCGGATCCGCTGGTGGCAGGGGCGACGGCTTCTGCTGGTACGCCACCGATGCCGCCAGTAACGCCATCGGCAACACCTCCGGTGACGTCGACTGCTGCGCCGACAGCGCCTTTGAACGCTAAATCGCCGGTGGATTCTGTGAGTGCGCCGAGTGACATTTCGTCGTTGATTGATGAAGAGTTGGCGAAGCCGGTGGCGACGCCAGCGGAAGTTGCACCGATGTCAGTGGAGCCGAAAAAGAAGGCGAAGACGAACGTTTGGATGATTGGTATGATTGTCGCTTCCGTGGTGGCGCTAATTGGCATTGTGTTTGGCGTGATGATGATGGTGCAGAAGAACAATTCGGAGACGAGTTTGAATAAGCAGATTTCGACGCTCAAGAGCCAGGTGACGCAGCTACAAAATCAAATCGACGAGGAACCGGAGACGGTAGAAGTTAATCCAGCTGGGTATGTTTACATCGGCGAGTGGGGGATTAAAATCGCGACGACTGCGCGAAACTATACCTTTAGCAATGGTGTGCTGAACTTCTTGTTCGACAACGGGGCTAATGTGACCATCACCAGGATACTGACATCGGAAATAGCGTGTGATGACACAGAAGGCGCGGAGTGTCCGCAGTATAATTTTGAGATTAGTGACTACAGCTACCTGGTGGCCATTAACGGTGATGTGCCGGCGGACATCAGCTCTGAGTTAGTAAGTAGCGCGAACTACTCGCTGATTTACGTAGCAGGAGAAAACGAAGTCGAAGGATAAAGAGATAATCAAAAAAGAGCCTCAAATGGGGCTCTTTTTTGTGATATAATGATGATATGAAGAAAAGATGGCTGGTAGCTACGGCGGTACTAATGGTGCAGTTTTTGGTGGTAAATGGTGGTACGAGGGCGGAAGAAGCGGAACTTTCGGAAGAGCGGCGGAGCGCGATAGTGGATCATTGCGAGACGATACGGGGTGATCTGAGAAATTTGCAACGGATGGATTCGCGGACGCGGGTGTATTTGGGGCGGTATTACGAGACGATTTTGACGAAATTTGTGACGCCATTAAATTTACGGTTGGTGGAGAATAACCTTTCGGATGTGAAATTGATCGAAAATCAAACTAATTTGGTGACAAAGCGGAGTGATTTTGTGGATGATTTTACTAAATACAGTCAGACTCTCGAGGAGCTAATCGGGATAGATTGCAAGGCCGAGCCGGAGAGGTTTTATGAACGGCTGGTGGTGACGCGAGAAAGACGAGCGAAGTTGAATCGGGACGCGGAGAAAATGCGAGATTTGACGGGCGAACAAGTAACGCTGGTAAAGGAGTTAAGAGATAGATTATGACAAAGGGAGCGCGGAATTTGGTGATTTTGGGGGTGTCGGCGACGATTGTGGCGTTGGGACTAACGGCTACGTCTTTGGCGATCTATCATTATTCGGGGGATATTTATCTGGATCGGTCACGGCCAGGGTATTTGCCGGATAAGGCGGAAGTGGAGAAGGAAGAAGAGACGCTAGAGGGAGCGTACAGTTTTGACAAGAGTGGAGTGGTAACTGAAGAGGCGTTGACCGAGTATCTGGAGAAGATAGAAGTGGAGGTTAGGGCGCTAGACGATTACCAGGAGCCATTTAGTGCGGAAGCTTTGAGCGACGAGAGGCTGGGAATCTAGCGAGTTTGTGGTATAATGGGGGTATTATGAGAATTTCAAAAGCAATTATTCCGGTAGCGGGGTGGGGTACGCGGAGATTACCAATTACGAAGGTTGTAGAAAAATCAATGCTTCCGGTGGGGAACCGGCCGCTGGTGGATTATTCGGTGCAAGAGTTGATTGATGCGGGAGTGAAGGATATTTATATGGTGGTGTCAAATGTGGAGCCGTGCCAGGTGCGGGCGTTTTATCAAGACAATTTGGCACTGAATTTGTATCTGAAAGAGAGAGGTAAAGAGGATAAGCTGGAAAAGGCAAAGACTTTGCCGGATGATGTGACGATTCACTACGTGGCGCAGGACCCGTCGGATAAGTATGGGACGGCGGTGCCAGTGGCGTTAGCGGTGGAAGAATTTGGGATTGACGAGCCTGTGCTGGTGTTTATGGGGGATGATTTTATCTGGAACCCGGGCGGGGAGACTTCGGCGGAAGCCTTGATTAAATCAGTGCGAAGTGAAGACGAGTCGGCACTATTTGCGATTGATAAGCCGTATGAGGCGCTTCTCAACGGTGGGGCGCTGACGATTAAGGATGAGAGAGTGGTGAAAATTACGGAAAAGCCGAAGCCAGAGCAAATTACGGGACTAACGAGTGTGAGTAAGTATATTTTGTCGCCGAGGATGCTTGAGGAGATCGTGGAATATGTGCATGCGAATGATTTTGGGCCGGCAGATCAAGAATATATGATTACGGACCCGTTTGCGAGTTATATTGCAAAGGGCGGGGTGATGCGAGTAGCAAGAACTGATGGCGAATATCTAGATGGTGGCACGGTAGAGGGGTGGGTGCACGCAAACGTGGTGGTGGCGGGTAGCTAAGAAAGTGCCGAAAATTAGCACTCGGGGGTTGAAAGTGCTAATTACTTGTGATATAATAGGGGTAGTATGCAAGAAGAATTTAGTGAAATAATGAACCATCTGTCGGAAAATGCGCGTTTTGCGCTTCAGAAGGCAGATTATTACAGTAAACGTTATAATAACGGTTATATGGGGACGGAACATTTGCTCCTAGGGGTGATGGCAATGGATACTTCGACAGGGGCAAAAATGATCCGGGATGAGGGGGCGACGCTTGAGGAGATTGAGAAGGCGCTTAATAAAGTAGCGGTAGAGGTTCCGGGGTCGGATATGGCGATGATGTCGCTGTCGGAGTCGGTGATTTTGACGCTTCGGATGGCACAGAATTACGTGAACGAAGAGGGGCTTAGCGTAATCGGGACGGAGCATATATTATATGCATTGCTTTCCCAACCGAATTCGCGGGCGTCGTTGATACTGATGGGGCTTAATGTTGACACTGAGAAAGTGTTGGATTTGATTGAAGATTTGGTGGAGGAGCAGACGAAAGACGAGAAAGCCAAGGCAGAGAAAGCTAAGTATGTGAAAAACCCAGGGCTGAAGTTTTTGGCAAGGTATGGGAAGGATTTGACGGAAGAGGCTAAGAGTGGCAAACTAGACACGGTGATTGGGCGAGAGCAAGAGATTGAGCGAGTGGTGACGGTTTTGTCACGACGGACGAAGTCGAATCCGGTGTTGATCGGCGAGGCGGGGGTCGGAAAGACGGCAATTGTGGAGGGGCTGGCGACGCGGATGGTGAAGAACGAAGTGCCGGGGGCTTTAATTGGCAAGCATATTTGGCAGGTAGATCTTTCGGGTCTAGTGGCAGGGACGAAGTTTCGGGGTGAATTTGAGGAGAGGCTGAAGGGGATAATCGATGAAGCGACGGGGGACGAGTCGATACTGCTGTTTATTGACGAGCTACACCTTTTGTGTGGGGCTGGATCGGGTGAGGGGACGATGGACGCGGCAAATATTTTGAAGCCGGCGCTAGCGCGGGGACAGCTGAATTTGATTGGCGCGACGACCTTGGATGAATATCGGAAGTCGATTGAAAAAGACAAGGCGTTGTCGCGGCGGTTCCAGACGGTGATGGTGGAGGAGCCGTCAAATACGGTGACACTGAGAATATTGAAGGGAGTGAAGAAGTATTACGAAAATCACCATGGCGTAGTGATACCGGATGAGGTGATAGAAACCGCAATTGTAATGGCGCAGAGGTATATTAATGATAGGTTTATGCCAGATAAGGTGATTGATATTATTGACGAGGCAGCAGCGATTTGTAAGGTGGCGGCGGACAAGAAGGGTGGGTCGAAGTATAAAAAGATGAAAATTGAAGCGGCAGGGTTGGAGGAAAAAATTGAGACGGCGGCGGAAGCAGAAGATTATGAAAAAGCCGCAGAGTACAAAACTGAGCTGGCCAGACTGGAAAAGGAGATTAAGAAGTTAGAAAAAGCGGGGGCAAAGAAAGAGGCTAAGGCGCCGGTTCTCTCGGAGGAGAATTTAGCGAGGGCGGTGTCACTGAAGACCGGTATTCCGGTATCGAAAGTGCATGGTTCGGAAATGAAGATGCTGATGGAGCTTGAGTCGCACATCAAAGAGTCGATCGTAGGGCAAGATGAGGCGGTGTCGGCGGTGGCAAAGGCGATCCGGCGAGGGCGGAGCGGAATTGCGGATCCGAGAAGGCCGATTGGTTCGTTTATCTTTATGGGGCCAACTGGCGTAGGGAAAACGGAGCTTGCGCGTGTAATAGCAAGAGAAGTATTTGGTGGCGAAAATGCCTTGATCAAAATCGACATGAGTGAGTTTGGCGAGAAACACAATGTTTCGCGACTAGTGGGGGCGCCGGCGGGCTACATTGGCTATGACGACGGCGGGAAGCTAACTGAGGCGGTGCGAAGGCGGCCGTATTCGGTGGTGTTGTTTGACGAAATCGAGAAGGCGCACCCGGATGTGTTTAATTTGTTACTACAAATCTTGGAAGATGGGGTGCTGACGGATGGGCAAGGTAATAAAATTAAGTTTAATAACACGATTGTGATTTTGACTTCGAACCTCGGTTCGGCGGAAATGTACCGCGAATCGGAATTAGGCTTTACTGCGAAAACCGCAAAAGACAAGAAGGCACTTCTTGAAGAGTACGAGGAGAATAAATCGTATGCGATGAAAGCGCTCAAGAAGGCAATGCGACCGGAGCTGATTAATCGGCTAGATTCAGTGCTGGTGTTCCACGCTTTGACGCGGAAGAATATTGAGCGGATATTTGACAACCTGATTAACGATTTGAAGAAGCGATTGGCGACGAAGGGTATAGGGCTAAAAATTGATGATAAGGCCAAAGATTATTTGATCGAGAAAGGTTATGATTCGAAGAACGGGGCACGACCGATGCGAAGATTAATTGAGGATGAGGTAGAATCGCTACTTTCGGAAGGGATTATTTCGGGTGAATTTGTAAAGGGCGATATTCCAGAAGTAAAACTTGTGGGTGGTAAGTTAAAATTATTAAGAGAACCAGTAAGAAAGGAGAAATAAATGAAAAATTATTTAGTACCAACGGTAGTAGAAGAAACTAACCGCGGGGAGAGGGCGTATGATATTTATTCGCGCCTTTTGAACGACCGGATTGTGTTTTTGGGGGAAGATGTGAATGCACATACAGCGAATTTGGTGGTGGCGCAGCTTTTGTATTTGGCGCATGAAGATCCGAAGAGACCGATTAAACTGTATATTAATTCGCCTGGTGGGTCGGTGTATGACGGGCTAGCGATTATTGACACGATGAACTACATCGAGCCGGATGTGGAGACGATTGGGATTGGGCTTCAGGCTTCGATGGGGGCAATGCTTTTGTCGTCGGGGGCGAAGGGCAAGCGGTATTGCTTGCCGAACGCGCGGGTGATGATTCATCAGCCTTCGTCTGGTACGGAAGGCAAGATTACCGACCAGGAGATCATGCTGAAGGAAGGCATATTCCTTAAGAAACGGCTGGCAGAGATTTTTGCCAAGAATACCGGGAAATCATTGGCGACGGTCGAGAAAGACATGGACCGGGATAATTGGATGAGCGCTGAGGAAGCACTTGAATATGGTATTATAGACAAAATTATAGCTTAAACTTTCTTTTTAAAGAAAGTTCGGCAAAGAAATGATGAAAATTGAAATGGAAATGAATTCCATTTCAATTTTTGTTGTATAATGATAGTATGGGTAAGAAAAAAAATATTATAATTGTGGGGATAATCGGGGTTTTGATAGTTGTGGCGGTCGCGGGGGTGATGCTGGGGCTTAGAAACACGGTGGGGGAGTTGAAGACGGAGATTAGTCGGAGTCCGGTGGATGCGATACTGGCTAGCGCGAACGTCGAAGACGAAACAGTAGTGACGGTGCCGATTTTGTATTATGACCAGACGATGGATGAGTGTGTGAATTTATATGATGCTGGCTTGGCGGACACACTTTCTTTGCGACAGTTTGAGTGGGCGAGCTGTGGATATTATAATAGCATGCTTGAGCAGGGCATGGTCGAAGTAAGATTGGGCGAAGATTATTTGCCAGTGGCGACTGGCGGGCAAATGTTGCCGAATCGAGGGGTGAAGGCGGATAATTTTGCGCGGTGGTTTAGTAGCGTGGAGGGTAAGAGCCAAGTCTATGGTGGTAACCTAAGCTTGCGTTACAATGCTAGCACGGCGAGTTTTTCGTACGAGAGTGAGAATTTTTATCCGTTAAATGGTCTTGCGGTACCGGATGAACCGGTGAATAAGGATGGAAATAACCATTTGTTTACGCTAAACTTGGGCGTGCCGGTGCAGATCATCGCGGATGGAAATGAAGTGTTTAGCGTGACGGCAGACGATGACACTTGGGTGTACGTGGGAGATAAGCTGGTGCTTGATATGGGTGGCGTGCATGAAGCGATGGTTGGTCGGTTTAAGGTGATGAATGGTGGCGAAATTTACACGGCGCTCGGTGAAGAAGATTTGGCATATTCTGGTGTGACGGCGGAAGCAAATACCGGCGCGATTGTGCGGATATTCCATGCGGATCGTAACAGTGAGAGTTCGGTGTTTCGGGTGAGTTTTTCGAACATGCTACTAAACGTGACGGATGATGTAACTTTGGCGCGGGGAGCGGGTGCAGAGACCGTGGATGGTGCAACGGTGGCGTATAACCCAGAAGATCCGGGATACGCGGCGCCACTAGGCGAGAGTTTGACTTACCAGCCAAATCGGAGCAAAGTAGTGTTGGCTTCGGCGATTGTGCAGGCGCTAGTTTTGGGGGTGTTGTCGGTAATATTGATTGCTGCTATTTCCGCGGCGTGGAGATATGGGCGGCGCGACCATAGTCAGGAAGAATAAGCGGAAGTTGATTGCCGTAGTGATCGTAGAGCGGGATATTTAGCTCGTGCGCTAAGGTATTGACGACAGTGGCACCGATGCGAAGCCCGGTAAATGAACCAGGGCCGGACATGAAGGTGATTTCGGTGAGGTCGTGAAAAGTATGGCCGGTGATGGCGAGCTTGTCTTTGATGAAGCCGAGGAGGCCTTCGGCTAAGTCGCGACCGGATTCCCATTGGTACTTAGCGTCGTCTAAGCGGAGGATGGTGGTAGGAGTGCTGGTGTCTAGATACATTTTCATAGAAAAGTAACCTCGCGAGAATTGTCATCGGTGTAGGTGATTTTGACGATGTGATGAGGGTCGGGGAGAAAATCTTGGACGGAAGCGCCCCATTCGACTACGATAATGTTGAATGGCGCGAGATGCTCGGCGAGGTCGTCGACCATGATGCCGGGATCGTTTAGGCGATAGAAATCATAGTGGGTGAGGGTGCATGGGGTGCCTGCCTCGTCTTTTACGGCGTAAGTTTTGGAAATGGTGAAACTGGGGCTAGTGACTGTGTCGGTGACGCGGAGGGCAGTGGCGAGACCACGGGTAAAAGTGGTTTTGCCGGCGCCGACATCGCCTAAAAGTTCAATGACGATGGGGCCGTCGGCAAGATTTGCGTGGGAAAAGATTTTTTCGCCGTATTTTTTGCCGAGGGTAATGAGGTCGGCTTCGGAATTAACTTTCATGGGAGAGCCTTTCGCGGAGCCAGGTGTCGGCGGGGCCGGCGGTCATGAGGAGGACGAGGTAATTCTGGCGGGCGTAATCCTGGATGAGGCGGAAGAGTTCATCGTTTAATTCGGCTGGCTCGGCGCTGATGTGGGGTGCGAGATCGTGAATGAAATCGATGGGGTTAAGAACGGGAAGGGCTGGGTTTTCGCGGACTAAATAGGTGGGGAGCCAAAAAACGTGGTCGGTACCGAGGAAAGCATCGTAATATTGGTCTTTGATTTGGTGCTGGCGGGTGTTTTGGTGTGGCTCGTAGATGACGACGAGGCCGGATTTCTTGGTGCGGTCGACTTCGTCGAGGGCGGTGGCGATGGTGGCGGCGATTTCTTCGGGGTGGTGGGCGTAGTCGGTATAGATGTTGTCCGTGAGCCGTTCGAAGCGGCGACCGACGCCGGGGAAAGTATTGAGAGTGTCGATGAGTTGTTCGCGGGTGGGGGGATTTTTGAGGCCACTGGCTGAGGCGACGATTTTTTCGAGGGCGATGAGAGCGAGGCAAGCGTCAAGGCGACGTGAGGCGCCGGCGAGCGTGAAGATGGAATTGTCGAGGTCGTTAGGTAAGTCGGCGGGAGTGATGACAGTTTGGCTTTGGGATTTGAACTGATCGAAGGCGGATTGATAGTCGGCGGGGGTGGGGTAGATGTCAGGATGGTCGTAAGAGATTGATGGAATGACGGAGAGCCAAGGGTGGAATTTGAGGAAGTTGCGGTCGTATTCGTCGGCCTCGTAGACGAAGAACTGGTCGCCTTGGTGATAACTGCCGCTGGGGGCGAAACCTAAGGTGGTGCCGACGACGTAGGAAACTGGGAGGCGTAACTTGGTGGCAGCGTAGATAATCATAGAAGTAGTGGTGGTTTTGCCGTGAGTGCCGGCGACGGCGACGAGCTTGAGGTTTAGACTGCTAATAAGATGGGCGGTGAAATCGTCGCGCTTGGTGACCTTGAAATCGGGATGGGTGGTAGCGTAGGTGCGGGCCATGGTTAGCTCCGGATGGGTTTCGGGTAGGGCAGAAGTGTAGACGAACCAGTTGAGTCCCTCGGCCAGCTGTTGCTTTAGAAAAACGCCGGTTTGGTCGCCGATGTGCATGGGGATGTCAGCAGCGGTGAGTTCGGAAGAAATGGCGCCGGTAGATTGATCGGAGCCGACGACTGTGTAGCCGGCTTGTTTTGCGAAAAGCGCAAGTGGCCCGAGCCCGGTGCCGGAGATGCCAGAAAAATAAACTTTTTGATCGATAACCATACTATATATTATATGCGATTTTGGTGAAAAAATAAATCGCTTGTGATAGAATAGAAGTATGGAGCGTAATACTAAGGAAGACCCGAATAGAAAAATACTTTTTGGTGTTCTTAGCGGTTTAGCTCTGATAATCGTGGGTTTGGTCGCGGTAATTGCCATAGTAGCGAACAATAGGGATACTGAAAATAACCAAAACAAGAGAGATGACGAGTCAAAATATTTGAGTGGAGTAGAGTTGGGCAATACTAATGAAGAGATAATAGCGGCTAATTGCTTAGCGAATGAAGATATTTACGAGGTTTCTTCATGTATAGAGAATGACGACGACGAATTCGTTACCGAAGAGTCTTGGGATGTGGATGCAGTATACAAAGAGGCAGTGGAGATTTTAGAAAAAGGCGAAAATTACACTGAAGCAATACAATTGATATCTTATCAAGCGATTGAATTAGCTGTCGATGGAGATTGTGCGGGGGCATTGACGATTTTCGAAAATACAGATTTGACTAAATATAGCGAACTTTTGAAAGCAGTTTTTTATGGTAATGCGATTGGCGTGAGTAATCTTTGTCAAGATACAGTTTCGGCAGAAAAATGGACGGAGAAAAGAGATGAAGCGATGGACAATGAGTAAAAAGTGGTGGGTATTGATAGCTGTATTTGTGGTGGACCTGATATGCATAGGTAATTGCGTCAGAGATACCTTTGCAGCTGGTGTGTCAGAGTTTGATGGAAATCCGACGTATGGCAAAAAGACGGCGTGCGCAGGGTTTTATTATGGTTACCAACGATTATGTGGTACTCCGGCAGGGTCGGCTGGTGGTGGGGCTAGTTGGAGAATATATAGCACGAGCGATTCGTCTGGTCCGGGCTATGTAGAAAGCAAAAATTTGTGGGGTGGTAATGGTGTGCCTAGTGTGACGTTGAGCACCGTACAGGCAAGTTGTCCGGCTAGTAAATATCAGTGGTATGCCGCATATGGCTGGGAGGGGTCAACGGCAAAGGGCAAGGGGAAGCAGTGGGGGATAGCACAGTACGGTACTGGGGTGATTGCCTCAGCTGTTTATAATGATTATGGTGGAGTAAGCTTGGAAAGCGCAATTACGGCGATTATGTCGGGGTCAGTGAGTAGTGGTATGAAACTTAGTAGTACTGCGGATGCCCTTGCTTTGGCCGGTATAGTATCTGGCTATGAACGCAAAGCGTTTAATGCAACTACCGGGTTTTTCTGTATTGCTCAGGATGCTTTCTTAGACAAGCCGAATAGTGATAATGCTGGTGGAGGTGGTGGAGGGGGAACCGATAATCCTGATGATAGCAGGCTTTGCGAGACATGGAAACCATCTTCTTACCAGGATTCAGGGTCGGAGGGTGGTACGACGTCGGTGGCTGAGGGTGTAATAAATCAACGCTTGCGTCAATATGGTAGCGGAACTTATAAAAAATGGCAGTGGAGCGTAAACGGAACTAGGACAACTTATGCAATGCCGACTGATACAGTAAAATGGCAAGGATGCTATTATCCGGGCGTACAGAGAGTGGATAGAAATAGAGCAGTTGTTACCGTGGGTGGCAGTGTAAGTTGGAACGGTCATGAAGGACATCATGATCAAGACTCTTGCGATGTAACACATAATGACACTACAACTGTTGTTTCATTATTAGGGGGTGAAGGTAACGATAGTGGATGGCAGAATAAGTATATTCTTTCAAAGTGGAATGGTGGCCTTGTATATTCATCAAATAGTTTTACGTTGCCAACGTCGCCGAAGGAGTTTCTAATCGGTGATTCTGCGGTTAAAACTTGGGACAAAACTCAAGAGCTAGAAATTAGCTATGTCGACGGAGGGAGAAGCTACGGTATCGAGATGAAGACTGGGAGGCCAGTGGCAATGAGTTTAGGTAATGAGGGAACTCATCCGAGAGACTGCGATTTTCACTGTGAGTGCGGGTGCGACGACGATGATGATGACGACAGTAGTAGCGATAGTGGTAGTGGCGAAGGCGGCGGTAGTACATGCGTTGACCCGATGGATTGCCCATGCGGGACAACTTCGGACGATAGGGATAGAACTACTGCAAGCGTGAGTTCTGGTCCAGTGAGCGTTAAAGCAAGAGTGAATGTGCCGTATAATTTTGTAAATATTGCTGGTGTAGAGATCGAAGATAAAGATGATGATGAAGACGATGTTATTTATTCTGGCAACACGGTAAGAATTAGTACGGCATGGGTGGATACTAACGTACGCTATAATAGCATAACTGAGGCAGCATATGCGACTCAAGTAGATAATGCGAGAGTTCAACTAGTGGCATATGTTTCGGCATCTGATACTGGCAGTAGCTTTATTACGTCTAGTTCTGGGTGCGGTGCGGTAGGCGGTAATGACGGTGGCTACAAGTATCAATGTAAGGAAGTTTCAAGTTGGCAAGGAACGCTAAACAATTATTCAAATAATGTAAATAGATTACTTTATGGTGATTCCAGAGAGATGAAGAATGATTTAGGGGTGGAGTATAATGCGTTTGATGCGAGCGCGGGTGATTTTATGTGCTTTAGGTTAGGGGTATATCCGGCGACGAGCGGGAATGATACGAATATGAGTGCGAGTGGTGATGGCCGATGGTATTTTTCAGCGCCATCCTGCAAGGTAATTGCGAAGCGACCGAATTTCCAAGTATATGGCGGAAGCTTATATTCGAGTGGCAACATAGTGACTTCAGTAAGTACAAAACGAAATTTATGGGAAGTTTATGATTATATCGCTTCCGGTATTAGTAACCAGACGTTATTTGGCTCCTGGGTGGAGCAGGCGGTGGTAGCAAATGGGTTGGTACGTAACTTAGCGTCTGGAGCGGCCTTCGGGTATAGTACGAGCGCTGCGAAGAGCGGGTTCCGCGGGTCTAGTTCTGAATATTGTGAAAAATTAGTACCGCTGTCTTTTGCAAATTATAGTACGCAAATTTTTGCGAACTCGTTATGTCCGGGTGGAGCTGGGATGACTGGTAAGGCGAACATTCAATCAAACGCGGTGGGTGGCAAGCTGGACAAGAGCGCGCTGGTGGACTACTGGGCGACTGGCGGGACGAATGTGAATGGTGGTGCGTCGGTGAATTTGAGGTATGCTTCGCAGTATACGGTTCTTAGTAGCGCTTCGGGTGCGAAGGTGAGATATACGCGGAGCAATGGTGATATGACTTTGCAAGGAACGACGATTGATAGGGGAGTGACGCATATTGTAGTGGCGAGAGATGCAAATGGGAAGGCGCAAAATGTCCGCATTGATGGTAATATCCAGTATCCGGATGTGGGGTCGACAGTATACGGCAAGGCGAGTGAGTTGCCGCAGATTGTGATTTACGGGAATAATATCACGATTAGTTGCGGGGTGACGACGATTGATGCGATTATCATTGCGGAAGGCAATGTGAACACTTGTCCAGACTATGGCGACAATATCAATGCGAGCGAGCGGTCGGTGCAACTGAACATCCGGGGCGTGGTGGTGGCGAATAGCATGTCGTTAAACCGGACTTATGGGAACGCTTGGGGTGAGCAGTCTAATGTACCGGCCGAAACGATTAATTACGATAGCTCGATGATACTGTGGAGCAGGTACATGGCGGGGTCGGGAGAATCTGATACTTTGACTACGGTATATCAGCACGAAACTGCGCCGAGGTACTAGGGGATGGGCAAGCGAAATAGAATCTATGTAAGTTTGGCGGGAGTGCTACTAACAACGGTGGCTGGTATAGCGATGGTGTTGGCGCCGAGTGTGGTGGCGGAGAGTAAATATTATGGTAACGAGCAACAATGCTTGAACGAAAGCGGAGGACGGCAGGACATTAGCTCGGTGCAATGGGCGTGTCAGCAGGCGGCTAAGGGAACAGTAAACAATTATTGTTCTTTGTGGATTGGTAATGCGAACGATTCGGTGGTGCCGACGATTTATGTGGGGGAGTCGACGAACGTGGCTTTGATTTCGTACTATGGTATGTGCACGGATTACCCAAATACAACATCTACGATCAAAGTGACGGATGCGAATACGGGTGAGACGGGGTTTATTTATGACGGTAGTAATCTGACGAGAGGCAACTGGGCAATGCCGGGTGGCGTGCCGACGACGCTTTATGTGGATAAGTTTATCTCTGGAGTGACGCCGGTAGAAGTGGCGGAGGGTAAGGCGTATAGCAGGTTGGTGAATGTATATAGGTGTCACGGCGGTAGGGATTCGTGCTCTTCGCAGAACCAAGTGATCACGGTGGTGGTGTCGGGCGAGCAAACGCCGGCTGGAGGAGGTGACGGAGATGACGCTAGTAACCTTTGCCAGGAATGGATGCCGGCTTCTTATCGTGATTCGAATGCGGAATCTGGGCGGACTTCGGTGGTGGAGAAGGTGAAGAACGCAAGGCTCACGGGCGGATATGCTGGGTGGCGCGGAGGTTCGAATGAGCAGAATTTGTCGGATGACGATAAAACAACTTATGCGATGCCGACAGATGCAATTGCGTGGAAGGGGTGCTACTATCCGGGCGTGCAGAAAACTGCGAACACTGAGTATACGACTTCGGAAGGAGCTCATGGTGCGGGAGACTCTGCTAACGTAAATACGAAAGCAAAGGATGCTTCGGTATGGGAAAATAAATATACGTTAAGCAATTGGGCGGGTGCGCGAAATAATGGCGGAAGTTTTTCGTCTAATGATTTTGATTTGATGAGTACTAGTTATAGTGCAGGGATGTCGGATGTGAAGGAATGGGACAAGACGCAAAATATGTTTACGACGAGCACGTCGGATGCGGGTAGAATATACGGTATCAAGATGGAAACTGGGACGCCGGTAGCGCTGAGTATTTGGAGTGAAGAACATAGTTGGGAAGATGAGCCTTGCTCGACGGATGAGTACGGGAATAAGCATTGTGCTAGTTATAGCCATACAAATGCGTACTATGGGCATAGTTTGACGGGTGGAACGGTGCAGACGCAAGCAAAGGTGGAAGTGCCATATAATTTTATCAATACTGGTAATGTGGCGGTACGAGGTATGGCGGATTCGGGCGCGGTGATTTATTCCGGTGAAAAGATAGAAGTGGCGAATGCGCAGGTGAATGTAAATGTAAAAAGCAACGCCGTGACGGAGGCGACGTACGCGACGCAAGTAGATGAGGCAAAAGTGCGACTAGTGGCGTTTACTTCGCAGAATGGGAGCGGAGACGAGCAGAGGGGGGTAGGGAATGCCAGTTCGAACGTATGCGATTTGGTGCTGAAGAAGAGTGAAAATGCGCAGTGTGAAACCGTGCAAGAGTACAATGGGAGCTTGAATTTGGAGGGGAATTTGGGTGGAATGATAGAAAGATATGGCTGGGAGAATGTGTATAATGCGTTTGATGCGAGTGCGGGTGATTATATGTGCTTTTCGGTCTTGGTGTATCCGTCGACGAGTGGTGGGGATAAAAATTTGCGGGCATCGGGTGATGGGACTTGGTATGTTTCGGCGCCGGCCTGTGTAATAATTGCTAAGAAGCCGAGTTTTCAAGTGTATGGTGGAAGTTTGTATACGAATGGCGATATCTCGACGGTGGAAAGTGTGAAGCGGAATGTTTGGAATGTGGGGTATGCGTACGTGCGGGATGCGCCGGGTAATGAAACGCATTTTGGCTCGTGGGTGGAGCAGGCAGTGGTGGCGAATGGTGCGGTGACCGGGCTGGCCTCGGGGGCGGCGACGGGATTTGACGGGAACGTCAACAACAAGGCTGGTAGCGGATATCTTGGAACTAGGCAATATTGCGAAACGAGGACGCCACTTTCTTTTGCGAATTATGGGACGATTGGGGAGCTGATTTGTGATGATGCGCAGAGGACAGGGTTGGCGAATATTGCGGCGAGTGTGGCTGGGGAAATAAGCCGGTCGGCGCTGATTAATTATTGGCTAAAGCGTGGCGATACAAAAGGGACGGTGCAGTACCAGATGAGTGAGACGGACATGGAGCTCGGTAATCTTGGTGCGGGAATGTATGAAACGAAAGTGATTGTGGCAAGAGATGCTCGGGGAGAGGCTAAAAACATTACGATTAGCGGAAATATACAATATAGTGATGTGGTATTTGGGCGAGGGGCGGAAATACCACAGATAATAATATATGGTAAGGATATTAATATACGGTGTGATGTGGAAGTAATTGATGCTTTAATAATTGCGGAAGGGACAGTGCGGACTTGTGCGGATGCGCCGGGGGATCTGAACGCGGCGGAGCGGTCGCGCCAGCTGAATGTGCGTGGGGCGGTGATTGCCAATAAGATCGAGACGGGGCGAACGTATGGGTCTGCGTGGGGTGGGCAGTCGGAGATACCGGCGGAGGCGATTAATTACGATACTTCGACGATGCTGTGGGGGAGGTATATTGCGGATGCGGGGACGTCGGATGTGCTGACGACGGTTTATCAGCATGAACTTGCGCCGAGGCTATGAACCGGTTGGACTTTCTTTTTCTAAAAGAAAGTCCAGCAAAGAAAACTAGAATGAAAATCGAAATGGAAGTGAATTCCATTTCGATTTTTGATATAATAATAGGTATGAAGAGTAAGAGTGTGTTTGTTTGTCAGCAATGTGGGGCGAGCTATGCAAAGTGGGTGGGGCAGTGTACAAATTGCCAGGCGTGGAATTCTTTGGTGGAACAAGTGGCGGAGAGCGAGAGCGGTGGTAAGTCGGCGGTGGCGAAGGGGCGAGTTTCGGGGAAGAAGCTGGATTTTGTAAAAATCGCTAGTTTGACGCCGAGTGATGCGAAGGCGAGGCTTTCGACAGGGTTTTCTGATCTTGATGTGGTGCTGGGTGGTGGGATACTGATGGGGTCGGTGTCGCTGCTTGCGGGGCAGCCAGGGATGGGGAAGTCGACAATTTTGATGCAGATTTGTGCGACGGTGTCGAGGGCGGGGCATGAGGTGCTGTATATATCGGGTGAGGAAAGTGCGGGGCAAGTGAAGCTAAGGGCGGTGCGGCTAGGGGCGGATTCGGATAAATTGTCGTTTGCGGCGTCGACTTCGAGTAATGACATTGCAAAGACGATTGAGGAGGGCGGGTTCGACCTGGTGATTGTAGATTCGATCCAGACGCTGGCGATGGATGAAATCTCTTCAGCGCCTGGCACGGTGTCGCAAGTGACGAATTCGGGGAATTTGATTATCCAGGCGGCGAAGGCGACGGATACGGCGGTGATTATTGTGGGGCATGTGACGAAAGAGGGGACGCTGGCAGGGCCGAAAGTGCTGGAGCACTTGGTGGATGTGGTGCTGAATTTTGAGGGGGATAGATATGGTGGGTTTAAGACGATTCGGGCGGTGAAGAATCGGTTTGGCTCGACGAATGAAGTGGCGATTTTTGAGATGGCGCAAGAGGGGCTACGCGAGGTAGAAAACCCGTCGGCGGCGTTACTAGCTGAGCGGACAAATACGGATGGGTCGGTGATTCTCGCGACGCTTGAAGGTAACCGGCCGATTTTGGTGGAGATACAGGCGCTCGCGACGCAGTCGAATTATGGTTATCCGAAGCGGACGGCTTCGGGGTTTGACCTGAACCGGTTGAATCTTTTGATTGCGGTGCTAGAACGGCGGACAAAGTTACGACTGTCGGATAAAGACATCTTCGTGAACGTGGTGGGCGGGATGAAACTGAATGATTCGGCGGCGGACCTTGCGGTGTGTATGGCGATAGCGTCGGCGGTGGCGGGGCGGAAGCTGGGCGAGGAATATGTGGTGTTTGGCGAGGTGGGGCTCGGGGGTGAGATTCGGTCGGCGTTTCGTTCTGACCAGCGCATCCTTGAGGCGAAGAAGCTGGGGTTTTTGCATGCGATTGCGCCGGCGACGGTACGCGATAAATTCGTAGTGCCGGTGAAAGACCTCAGGGAAACATTGATAAGGTATGTAAAATGAGGATACTTGGAATTGATCCGGGGATTGGGATTTGTGGGTTTGGGCTGATTGAAGTGAGTCGTGGAAATGCGATGCGGGTTTTGGACTTTGGGGCGGTGACGACGAAGGTGGATGCTTTGATACAAACGAGGCTACTAGAGCTATACGAATCTTTGACGGAAGTGTTTAAAGAGACGAAGCCGGAGGTGGTGGCGATAGAGAAGCTGTTTTTCTCGAAAAACATTACGACGGGGATTGCGGTGGCGGAGGCGCGTGGGGTGATTTTGCTGGTTTGTGAGCAAGCGGGGGTGAAAGTGCGAGAGTATACGCCGAATGAGATTAAGCGGACTTTGACGGGGTATGGGGCGGCGACAAAGACGCAGATGGAAGAGATGGTGCGGGTGCAACTAGGGCTTGACGTGAAGCCAAAGCCGGATGATGCGGCGGATGCGCTGGCGGCGGCAATTACGTGTGGGTTTTTGTACCGAGAGGATGAGGTGATAAGAGCGGAGAGATTTTCAAATAGCAGAAAAAGTGATAAAATGGATGTATGATTTCACATATTAGGGGTGTAGTAGAAGAGAAATTTGGTAGCTCGCTGATTGTGGACGTGGGCGGGGTAGGGTACGAGATGATGGTGGCGACGCCGGATTTTGAGGGGTGTCAGCTACTGGAGGAGCGAAAGTTCTATACTTATCACGCGGTGAGGGAAAATTCGGAGGAGCTGTATGGATTTTCGTGTCTCGCGGCGAAGAAGATTTTTGAGATGCTGATATCGGTGCAGGGGGTGGGACCAAAGGCGGCGATGGCGATTTTGTCGCTGGCGGAGGCGGAGGCGGTGCGAAATGCGATTGCGAATGCGGATGCGGGGTTTGTGGCGAAGGCGTCGGGGGTGGGAAAGAAGACGGCGGAGCGGGTGATTGTGGATCTCAAGGATAAGGTGGGGATACCATCGCATTACGGAGCGACGGAAGTGAAGTTTGGTGGGGAGGCTTCGAGCGAGCCGGATGAGGCGCTCGATGCTTTGATTGCGCTTGGGTTCCCTCTGCGCGAGGCGGCGGCGGCGCTTGAGAAGGTGGACGCTAGTTTGCCAGTGGAAGAACGGGTGCGAATTGCACTAAAAAATGGTTGAACTTTCTTAAAATGTATGATATAATTAGGTGTAATTGTAAGTAAAAAGGTTTAATATGAGTTTTTCTATCTTAAAACAAATTGGTGACGCACAGAAGAAAAAAGCGGTGGTGGATGTGCGTTCTGGCGACACCGTTAAGGTGACGCAGAAGATTAAGGAAGGCGATAAGTTTCGGTTGCAGGTGTTTGAAGGGGTGGTGATTCGAGCGGACCGGAAGGAGTCGCATACTGCGCGGATTGTGGTGCGGAAAGTGACTTCGGGTGTGGGGGTGGAGAAGTCGTTCTTGCTACATTCGCCGCTGGTGGAGAAGATTGAGATTACCAAGCGGTCGAAGGTGCGACGGAATAATTTGTCGTATCTGAGGGCGCGGTCGGGTAAGTCGGCTAGGCTTCAGGGGAAAGATTTTGACCGGGCGGCGGTGAATGACGTGACGGTAGCGGAAGCTGAGGAAGCGAAGCCGGAGGCTGGTGAGACTGCTGAGGCTGGTGAGGTTACAGAGACCGCGGAGGCAAAGGCTGAGGCTAACGAAGTGAAGACCGAGACCGCGGAAGCCTAATGGCGATACTCGGAATAGATGAAGTTGGACGCGGACCCCTAGCGGGTCCGCTTGTTATGGGGGCAGTGATTTTGCCGGAGGATAAGGAGAAGCTGGAATGGGTGGGGGCATTGAAAGATTCGAAGAAGTTGAGCGCGAAGAGGCGGGAAGAGCTCTCTTCAGTAATTTGGGCGGAGGCGCCGGCGGTGGGGTTGGGGTGGGTATCGGCGGTGGAACTTGATAATTTAGGAATGACGGAGGCCTTGACGCTGGCTTGCCAAAGGGCCGTGAAGTCGGTAAAGCGACTTCACGTAAGCTTTTCTCAGATTATTATAGACGGAAACACGAATTTTCTTGAGCTCCTAAGTCTGGGAAAATATGTCACTACTTTAGTGAAGGCGGATAATTTGATCAAGGAAGTGTCGGCAGCGTCGATTGTGGCGAAGTGTGCGCGGGATGAGTATATGATAAAGATGGCGGAGGAATGCCCGGGGTATGGGTTTGAGCGGAATATGGGGTATGGGACGGCGGAGCATTTGGCGGCGCTTAGAGAGCGGGGGCTTTCGGTTTTGCACCGGAAGAGTTTTGAACCGTGCAAAAGCATGGTGGGGTTTTCGCAGGAGGAACCGGCTCGGAAAAACACGACTTTGACGGGTAAGAGGGGCGAAATGGCAGTGAGCAAATATCTGGAAGCGCAGGGGCATACGGTGATAATGCGGAATTTTAAGACGAAGTTTTGTGAGATCGATGTGGTTTCGGTGTGTGGAGATAAGATTTATTTTACCGAGGTGAAAACACGGAAAGATGGGAGCGGGGTGTATGCGGTTGATGCGAATAAATTGCAAAGGATGAGATTTGCGGTGGAGGTGTTTTTGAAATGCCGGAAAGATTTGCGGTATTATGACCCGTTGATGGCGGTAGCGTCGGTGAACGGGGATTTTGAGGTGCTAGACTGGTTTACTTTGGACGCTCTCGATAAATAGTAACAAATGTATCGAAATGTGGTATAATTACAGATATGAAAGAAAAACATTTCGAGGAATGGATTAATCTAAAAGAAAAGCTCCATTTTAATGC
>CAZXEG010000002.1:0-54458 GCA_964639835.1 uncultured Candidatus Saccharibacteria bacterium
ATCAGAGTATATGCAGGAGAGTGAGTAGGCTAACACAAAGGTTCGAACTTCGTCCGGGTGTTTCCGCCTATGGCTCTAGTTTGTCAAGACTTGTTTTTGGTGTGGAGTGAGACTATAATCGGAGAAAAGGAGCATGCATGAAGGATGAGGTTTTGATAAAGAATAAGTTGCGGGTGGCGCGGAAGCTGGGGGTCAGTGGCGCGATTAGTGGAGATTCGGCGGAGTTTTTGGAATTTCAAAAGGCGAATCAAAAGTATTTTGAGACGCTTGATAAGGAGCTACTCCAGGAGTTTTACGAAAAGACCGGGCTGATTTTGGCACATTTGGTGCGAAAGAATATGCAAGATGAGTGGATCTTTACAATGCACGGATGGTCGAAGGGCGGGGACCGGAGTATGCCGTGGGCGGGACGGGTGCACGATGAGCATATTTTAGTGGTTTCGGAGGGGGAGCCATCTGTGAGGCTAGATGATACGGAGATAATGCAGGTGAGCGAGGTTGGGTTTAGGAAAAATTACGAGATATTCACCGAAAAAGAGCGACGCGCCGAAGTGAAGCAGGAATTTTATGATGTGTTTGGGGCGCATTTTGTACTTAGGGAGAATGGGGAGCTGTATCGCGACGAGAAGCTGTATGACGAGGGCGTAGCGGGGATCTTTATGGAGAATTCGGCAACGCATTATATAGTTTTTGAAGATAATCGGGTGGAGATGCTGAATGATTACGGAGATTGGGGCTCTGCTGATTTAGTGGGCGCTGAACGATATAAGCAAGTAGTGTTTGATGCGAATTTCTTGGCGATGTTGAAAGATGGCGGGGAGGGTGAGTTGTATCTTGTGACGGTTGATGATTTTCAGCCAGATACCAGTGTGGCGCAAACGTATTTAAACGTGGGCGCGATAAAGCTCGAATATGTGAACGAAGAGGCAGAAGGGGATCCGTTTGGAACGAAACTTTTTTTGCAACCAATTGATGGTAAAGAGATCCAACTTTATGGCGCGCCGATTGTGCGAGCACCGTTTGTGGACGAGGAATAGGGATGGTGGAATTCACTCAAGAACGACTAGAGCAGAGCCCGGCAAAGAAGCGACTAGACGCGATGGTGACGGAGCTGGGACCGGTGAGCGAGCGGTTTTTGGACTTTAAGCCGTCTTGGAATAGTCAATATCTGGGGAAGATTTTTCTAAAACGGTTAATGCTGAAGCCGTCCGAGCAGGTGGAATATAGGGGGAGAAAAATTGTGGCGATCGATATACGGCCGTATAGAGTAAGCCTGAAGGATGACGTTGGGCTGGCGGAAAATCGGTTGTTTTTAGAGGTGCAAGATTATGCAAAGGTGGTCTGCGACTACGATGGCGGGACGGGAAATTTTCATAAACTGATAAATCCCGCTGACGAAAAGGTTTCGTTTCAGGTGGTGCTGGTGGCAGCGGAGGATGCTTACGGTGCGCTCGCACACCTTGGGGCGGGACGGCCAGATGGGGTGGCACGTGACGTAAAGGAATTCAATCAGAAATTGAAGGGGATACAAAGATTAGAGATTGATTTTATGCAGGCGGTTGATGCGATGGAGATGTATTTCCCGAGACTAGGAGAGACGACGAACGATACTCTGGCTGAAGTGTGGGGACGAGTGCTTGACGTAGCAACGATAAAACTCTAAAAATAAGTGGAGCTAGAAGGTGATGGTCTTGAGGTGAGAGTGGGTACCACGGGCAATCTTGATGGTGGTTTTGGCGACATGAAAATGGGCGGAGAGGAGCTTAATTAAGGCGGCGTTAGCTTCGCCATCGTGGGGTTTGGCGCGAAGGTAGACAGTAAGCTCGCCAGGGGCGGTTTCGGTGATTTGCTCGCGAGAGGAGCCAGGTTTGACTTTGATTTGATAGGATGGCATATAGATTATTATACATGATTTTATTAATGTTGCATTGATAGTAGCTTGGGCTATGATCATCATGGCATTTATTTTCACCGAAAGGTATGATATAATGATGACATGGAAACACGGGAGAAGAAGACTCAAGCCAAAAACAAAAACGGGGGCGTGAAGGCTAGGGCGCAAAAAATTAAGGCGTCGCTCCTCAAGTCTTATTACGGTAACCCGACGAAAGATATGAAGCTCATCGCGATTACGGGGACGACCGGCAAAGTGACGGTGGCGCATTTTGTGCATGAAATCTTGAAGGCAACTGGGGAGCAGGTGGCGGTGCTGGCGAGCGACCAGCCGTTTAAGCTAGGGATGCTACATAAATTTCTGTCCGACGCATGGAAGGCGGGAGCGAATTACGTGATTGTGACTGTGCCGGCAGAGGGATTAAGGGATAATGTGTTTTACGGACTGCCAGTACACGTTGCTGCAATGACCAATTTCGTGACTTCTGGACTGACAGATATGACGCCAGAGGAATATCTGAAGAACGAGAAAACGTTATTTGACATGAAACCGGAAATCGTGGTTTTGAACTCGGATGATTTGAATTACGAAACTTTTGCGGAATTTAAGGGCAAAAAAGAAACGATCGACTATGGATTAGCAGGGAAGGATGTGCGAATGCTGAATTCTAAATTATACCCCAAAGGTACTGAGGCGACAATTTCGATTAAGTCTGAAGTAATGTCGGTGGCGTCGTTTGTGCCGGGTGAAATCGTGGTGTCATACATGGCTTGTGCGGCGGCGATTGGGATGGCGCTTGGCGTAAAGACCGACGCGATTATCGATGGGATAGCAAACTACGAATAACTTTGATGTCTTCGAACGGGTGGGGGCCATCTTTTCTTAAGATGGTTTTTTCGTGGCCCTTGCCGAGGACGAGAACAATGTCGCCGGGTTGGGCTTTTTTGAGGGCTAGCGCGATGGCGGCTCGGCGGTTTGGCTCATAGAAAAGATTCTCGTCCATGACCTTGCCTTGTTTTTCGGCGCCCCTTAAGAAGGGGGTGGCGATTTTATCTGGGTCTTCGTCGCGCGAATCATCTTCCGTGATGATGACGATGTCGGAATATTTGGCGAGGATGCGGCCACGAATTTCGCGAGTACTGGGGTCGCGACGCCCGGCGCCACCGTGGACGGAGATGATGTGGGCTTTGGTTTGTGGTAGGGAATCAAAAACCTTCTCGAGGGCATCAGGGGCGTGAGCGTAGTCGACAATAACGGTGAAAGGTTGGCCTGCGTCAATAAGATTCATGCGGCCCTCCACTTCGGTGAGCGATTTGATGCCTTGCTCGATTTGGGTGTTTGAGAGGCCGAGCGTTTGCCCTACCAGAGCGGCGGCAAGAGAATTATAGACGTTAAACTCGCCGGGGATTTTGGTTTCAATATTTATATCACCAAATGAATATTTCACACCGGAAACGCCTAATTTGATGTTTTTGGCGCGATTTTCGCCGTTTTTTATGCCATATGTGGTATATTTTTGGGCGATGGACTGATAGTAGGGGCAAGATTGGTCGTCGGCGTTCAGAATGCTGAAACGGGCTTTTTTGATGAGTTTGCCCTTGGCGTTGCGATAGTTGGTGATGGTTTTGTGGTAGTCGAGATGGTCGTGGGTGAGGTTGGTCATGACGGCGATTTCGAAGGGAATGCCGAGAGTACGGAACTCAGCAAGCGCATGGGAGGTAACCTCAAGGACGAGGAATTCTGCGCCCTTTTGCTTGATTTTGGCAATACGCTGATTAAGTGTGGCGGCATCGACGGTAGTCATATGCCCGAGTTCTGGTTCTAAATCGTCAACGCCCCAGGCAACGGTGGTCATGAGGCCGACTTTAAAACCAGCGTGGCGTAGCATTTGCCAAATCATGAAGCACGTGGTGGTTTTGCCATTGGTGCCGGTGACGCCGATGACGCGTAATTTTTGGGCGGGCCAATGGTATTTAGCGCCAGCAGTTACGGCTTGCAGGTAGTGGTAGGGAAGGACGGCTTGATTGTAGAATGGGAGTTTTTCGAGGAGTTTTTTCATGTTAGCGATAATGTTTTAACGATTCGATGGGGCTTTTTGAGGCGGCTTTCATGGCTGGGTAGATGCCAAAGATAATACCAACGATGACAGTAGTTAGGAGTGTGATAGCTATAATTTGGATGCTAATGAATGGTGCGAAGGGAGAGATGATGGACAGAATAAATGCAAATAGATAACCCAAGATGATACCTAGGAGCCCGCCAAAAATCGAAAGGATGAGGGCTTCGAACATAAACTGCATGAGAATGTTGTAGCTTGAGGCGCCGACGGCCTTTCTGATGCCGATTTCATGGGTGCGTTCAGAGACCGAGACGAGCATGATGTTCATGACGCCAATGCCACCAACAACGAGAGAGATGCCGGCGACCAGGGCAAGCATGCCGGAAATAATATTGAGCAGGTTACTGGCAGGGTGCGTGATGGCGTTGCCGTAGGCAACGGTGAAATTAGTGTCACCTTTTTTGCTATTCACGAGGGCGGTTTTAATGTTGTCGGTGATTTGTTCAAGAGAGCTGGTATTGGCTGCTTTGACATTGATTTGCTGGATTTGGAGCGAGCCCACGATGCGCTCTAGGGCCTCGATGTCCATGATGAGCGCGTTATTAAAGTCAACGTTGTCAAAATTGATGGGTTTGTCGATTTCATCTAGTACCCCTACTACAATGAAACGCTCGCCACGCACTGTGAGGGTTTTGCCGACTGGATTAGAGGTATTAAAAATAAGTAGCGACAACATGTGGCCAATAACGACCGAGTTGGACTGGTTGCGGTCATTAAGAAATGTACCAAACTTAAGAGCGAGTGACTCGATGCTATTAAAACTAGGGGTGGTACCCAAAATAGCTGCTGAAGCGACGGCATTATCTTCGTAAGTGATGGTATTGGAAGCTACAGCAACTGGAGCGACCGCCGACACACCTTCTATCTCGCTGATGGTTTTAACATCACTGAGCGCGAGATTGGATTTTTCAAAAGAATTAGTGGATGTAAGCTCCTCAACGATACTAGTTATGCCATCCTTAGTGGTGCTAGGCCGAACAACGATAAGATCCTGGCCAATATCAGCCACTTCGTTAGTGATGAGGCTAGAAATACTCCCGGTAAGCGAAAGAATCAAAACTATACTGGCAATACCAATGGCGATACCGAGACAAGTTAGGAAAGAACGGGTGCGGTTTTCCTTGATCGAAGTACGGGCGAGCCTTAGGTGGGTGCGTAATAATAAAGCCATTAGATATCCTCCTCTTTGTTTTCTTCGTCATCCTCATCTCTAGACTTGGGTTTTGATTGGCGTTTTTTGATTTTAACATCTATGGGTTGAGGAAGGTTGCGGTCGGCGACGGTTTTAACGTCGGTGTCGATTTGGCCGTCTAGCATATTAATTACCCTGGTGGCATAAACAGTAAGGGCAGGGTTGTGAGTTACCATAATGATGGTATTGCCTTCTTCGTGGATGTTTTTGAGCTCCTCCATGACAATGCTGGAAGAGCGGGAATCGAGGTTACCGGTGGGTTCGTCGGCCAGGATAATCTCTGGGTCGGAGACGATGGCACGGGCGATAGCGACGCGTTGCTGTTGACCGCCGGAAAGTTGGCCCGGCAGGTAATATTCGCGTTCACCTAGGTGAAATCTCTTCAACGCGCTCGAGGCGCTCTTGAGTCGGACAGTGCGCGGGCGATTCAAATAAACTAGTGGTAGGGCAACATTTTCTAGGACGGTGAGATCTTCGATGAGGTTAAAATTTTGGAAAATGAAGCCGATTTTCTTGGCACGGAGGATGGCTTTTTTGCGATTCGAAATATTGGAAACATCATCACCACTGAGTAGATAGGTACCGTCGGTCGGTTTGTCGAGTAGGCCGATGATGTCGAGCAGGGTAGTCTTGCCACAGCCCGACGGCCCCATAATCATAACAAATTCGCCGCGTTTAATTTCTAGGTCAAAATCCTTGAGAGCGTATGACTCAGTATCGCCATAACCATAACGTTTCGTTACGCCGTCAAGCTTAATCACAATATTACCATCCATAATTGTTCTAATTATAGCATAGATTTAGCGAAATAAAAATGGCGGAAAGGACAGGATTTGAACCTGCGAACGAGTTGCCCCGTTACACGCTTTCCAAGCGTGCGCCTTAAACCACTCGGCCACCTTTCCGGCTTAGTATTATATTAACACATTTTACGTTGAAAGGGAAGAGGTACTATCTAGAGAGGATGATGAGGTTTTCAATATGAGGGGTACGAGGGAAAAAATTGAAGGTTTTGATTTCTTCGATGTGGTATTTTGCTAGAAGTGCTTTAGCGTCGCGAGCCTGGGTGGCTGGATTGCAAGAGAGGTAGATGATTTTGGGCGGAGTGACCTCTAAGAGTCGGTCGATCAGCTTAGTATCACAGCCGGCGCGAGGGGGATCGAGTATTACGGTGGTGTCTGGCGTGATGTAATCTAGGACTGATTCTGATTTGGCAAGAATGGGCTGAGCGTGGCTGTTTAGATTTACGATGTTTTTGCAAAGTTCGCGGTAGGCAGATTTATCAACTTCTACCAGGGTAAGCTCGTGGTCTTTGGCAACAGAGAGGCCGATAGTGCCTACTCCAGAATAGAGATCTAAAACCTTAGTGGTGGATACGTGGGGTTGAATAGCTCTCAAGGCTAACTCGTAGACCGGGAGATTGATTTGGAAAAAACCATTTGGTGAGTAGGAAAACTCATACCCCAGTAAAGAATCGGTGAGATTTTCAAAAACTGGGTGAGGCTGGTGATTTTCAAATAGACCACCGGATACCTTGCCTATTTGGTCACAGCGCAGGAGAAGGGATTGGTATTTACGGGCTTCCTCGTGGGCGAGATTTAAATCCTGGATAATCTTGATGGCAGTAGTGAAGATTTCGGGTCGCTCTATGGAAGATGTGGTAATAGGGATCTTATGATGAGTGCCACGCAAATGAAAGGCGGGTGAGATTTTGGCTGTGGAATGGTCGTAATAGAGGGAGTATTCCATTTTATTGCGGTAAAAATAATCTTTACCATCTGTAATAATTTCTGGTGAAGAAATATTAATCTGGTGTTCACGAAAAAGTTCGACGACTAGGGCTTGTTTTTGAGCAAGTTCATAGTTATAATCCATGATTTGCCATGGAGAGGTGGCTAGATAACAGGCGTCTTTTGGTTCTATGCGATGAATGGATGATTTAACTATATTAGTTGCGATAGCCTCGGCATAGCGAGATTTATTTTTAGTGATTTGATATTGATCGACTTCTTCTTCCGGTAGGGCGTTCCAGAGAAAAATTTTCTTACCAGTATCGTCTGTGGCAAGAGCTTGGCCGCCAGGGATGAGTTTTTCTATCTTTAACATCTAGGTATATTATATCACTTTTCTACACTAGTGATGATAACCTGATGGGATTTAAAATTATTGACGAGGGCTTTCTTGCGCTTTCCGTCTAGTTCAGAGAAAACGTCATCTAGGAGGATGATGGGTTTTTGGCCGGTAGTTTGTTCCAGAGTGTCAGCTTCAATAAACTTGAGTGCAAGAATGATAGAGCGGGTTTCACCACGGGAAGCGGAACCGCTAGCTTTTTTATGATTAAAGATAAACTCAAAGTCATCTTTATGAATACCAAAGGTAGTGTGACCAAGGAGATGATCTTTTGATTGATTTTGCTCGAGGATTTTAAGATAGGCACTCTCTGTGATATTATTAACCTCGGTGACAAGATTAAGGTTAATTTGATCGTCGTTTTCGGCGATAGAGCGGTAAACTAAGGTGAGGTCGTGGTTGATTTCTGCAGTGTACTTTGTGCGGAGATGACTAATAATAGTGCCATATTTTGCTAGTAAAAGGTTCCATGAGAATAGCGTAGCTACACTACATGAGTCTGATTTAAGGAGTTCGTTACGTTGGCGCATGGCCTTGTCGTAGCGAGAAATACTGGAGGCATACTCTTCACTAATACCACTAAAATAACGGTTGAAAAAATCGCGACGCCTGGATGGAGAACCATTGATTAGATTTAGATCTGGTGGCTCAAACAAGACTACTGGATACCGGCTTTTCTTTGGGAGTCGGCGAGTTTTTTGGTCTAAGGTAAGGAAAGTTTTGGTCTTACCATCATAGGTGGCTGCAACTTTAGTACCGTTACTATATTCTAGTTCTATACGATAAAATGGCGTACCGTGCTTGATAATGTCCGGATCGGTAGAACGAAAACTTTTGCCTCTAGTGAGAATGTAGATAGCTTCTAAAACTGAGGTTTTACCACAACCATTAGCTCCGATGATAAGGGTGGTAGTGGGATTAAAATCTAAATGATAGCTGGTGTGGTTTCTGAAATTAGCGAGGGAAATGGTTTTTATGAACATATCATTTACTATTGATAAGCATTACCGAATGAATATAATCATCATCGTGGCGATTACGCATAATAATAGCGTTAGCATTCGGGGTGGTGACGTTTTGATGGTTGCCAAAATCAAAACGAATCTCGGGCTCATCGAAGGCATTGAGAGCATCTAGGAGATTACGAGAATTGACGTGAATTTTGCCTTCTTCTTCAACTTCGACTTCAATACACGAATCGTTCTCTCCGAGCTCGTTGGCGATGGAGCGAATTGAGAAGATATTGGGTTTCTTGGTTTCGCAGATGATGGCTCCATCAGCGCTACGCCTAGCAAAAAGAGCGGCTAGTTTGACGTTACGGATGAGTTCCTCACGATTAACGATGAGATTAATATTACTATCCTTGGGGAAAAGTTGTTTATATTCAGGAAAACTAACATCGATGATTTTAGAAATGATTTCCACTTCTCCTAGCCGGAAACGGACTAGATCGTCGCTAAATGATAATTCGATCTCCTCAACACTATCGTCTAGGGAATGTAAAACTTCCTGCAAAGATGAGCTAGGCACAATTACGGATACCTCACTCTGAACATTTTTGACGAGTTTCTTTTCGGCGATACGATAACCATCGGTGGCTACAGCTAAAAGTGTGTTATTATCGGTGACGAAAAGAACGCCAGTAAGGGCTGGGCGGTCAAGGATGCGAGAGGTTGCGCAAATAACTTGCTCGATACCATGTTTAAACTCTGGCGCACCAAGCTTAAAGATGACGGCTTTATCTTCGTCGATTTCCGGTAGTTCGGGGAAATCATCGGCTGGGGTGGCGTTGATAGTAGATGAATATTTATTAGCAGAAATAGTAATCTTGTTATCTGTGCTAGAAAGGGTAATAGTACTATCCTTTGGTAGGTTTGAGATAAAATCAGTAAGAAGTCTGGCTGGTGCAGTGATAACACCATCTTTGGAATTTGATACTGGGAGGAAATCGATGATGGCAAGATCGAGATTGGTAGTGATAAGTGAGACTTTTTTATCTTTAACTCGAATGAGGACGTTATTTAGAACAGGTAGGGAAGCACGTCCGGTGGCAACTCGACTAACATTGGCAAGTGCGCGGCTAAGTTTTTCTTGTGTGACTTCAATTTCCATTTTAGTTCCTTTCTATTAATTTATTTAATTGTAGTAGTGGTAGTGGCTGTGGAATTGTGGAGAAGTATTGGGGTGGTCCAGAGAAGGGCAGGTGGTGGAAAAGTGGGAGTGAAAAACGGTAAAAAGTCGTGGAAAAGTGGAAGTTTTGCGCAGGTTGGTGGAGGAGTGAAAGTTTTGCACGGAATTTTACACGGAAAATACGCAAGGTTTTACGCGGATTTTTGCACGAAGAATGCTGAGTTTTGCACTGGTTTTGCACAGGTCGGCTAGTCATAGATTTTACTCCTAATTTCTTCGATTTGATCGCGAAGGGTAAAATTAAGCTTGAGGTCACTTTCGATTTTATTAATACCATGCATGACGGTACTGTGGTCTTTGACGCCAACTTCAGTGGCGATTTTGGTGGTACTGAGGCTAAGTTCTTTCTGGAGGAGAAACATTGCGACTTGGCGGGCGTTTTTGATGTGGGCGACGCGAGATTTGCTTTTGAGCTCATCCGGAGTGAGACTATAGTATTTGGCGACTTTGTCGACAATACGCTTGGCTGAGGTGGGCTGGAGTTTGGAAGTACGGGCGACATTGACCGAGCCGTTCCTGATGAGTTCGAGTGGGGTGAGGCCGCGAACATCAGACATCATGAGGATGGTAGAGAATTCGCCTTCGAGATCACGGATATTAGTGGTGACGTTTTCGGCGATATATTCGATGGCTTCGTCTTCAATTTCGGCGTTCATGAGTTCGGCTTTACTGCGGAGGATGGCACATTTGTCTTCAAATTTTGGTAATTGGAGGTCAAAGGCGCCGGCCCAGGTGAGGCGAGAAGCGAGGCGTTCGTCGACGGTTTTGATTTGGCTGGGGAGGCGGTCGGATGTGACGATGATTTGTTTGCCGCGTTGGTGAAGGTGGTTGAAGATGTTAAAGAACTCCTCTTGGGACTTTTCTTTGCCGACGATAAATTGGAAATCGTCGACAATAAGGCAGTCGAGCTCTTGGAATTTAGTGCTGAATTCTTTGCCCTTGCCGTTTCTGACGGAGTTGACGAAGTCGGAGTAGAAGTCGGCGATGGGGGTGTAAAGAATTTTGCAATCGGGATTGCGTCTCATGAGCTCGTTGCCGATGGCTTGAACAAGGTGGGTTTTGCCGAGGCCGGGGCCACCATAAAGGAAGAATGGATTACAACGGGTACCTGGTGCATCAATAATACTGTGGGCGGCAGCGACGGCGACGTCGTTATGGGAACCGACGATGAAACTATCGATGGTGTACTGGGGATTGAGCCCGTTGTTTTTTGAAGGCTTAGCGGAAGGGCGGGGCTTAACGGTAGGGGTGGTAGGTTGTTTCTTGATGATAATTTCGCGAGGGCGGACTTTTGATTTTGATTTAGTCTGGACTTCGAAATCTATACTACTAACAGTGAGGTTGTTGTTTTCGAGGGCGGTTTTGATGATATCAGTGAATTTAGAGCGGAGTTGCTTAACATAGAAGGAATTTTTGACACCAATGATGATATTGCCACCTTCGGAAGAAATGAGTGAGGTATCTTGAAACCAAGTGGAAAAGTTGCTGGCGGAGATTTTTTGCTCAATCTCAGCAAGGGCGTTTTTCCAGACGTTGTACATTTTGGACCTCCTTTATGGGTATATTATATTATGGAGTGGAAAAGTTGTCCACAGGGAAAATTGGAAATTTGGAGAAAAAAGGAAAAAATGTTGTAATTTAAAATAGGGAAACAGATGGGAAGTTTTCCACAATTTTGGCGTTACCCCGAGTAAAATGTGGAAAACTCCTTGAAAAATGTGGAAAAATGCGGTATACTAGAACAAGAATTTGAAAAAAATTAAATATTGAGGAATAATATATTATGCCAAAGAGAACTTATCAACCACATAAGCGTCAACGGAAAGTTGAGCATGGTTTTATGAAGCGAAATGCGACGAAGAATGGTCGTAAGGTATTGAAGCTACGCAGGATAAAGGGGCGGGCGCGGCTGACTGCCTAATATGCTGAATAGTAAATATAGATTTCATTCGCGGGGAGGGGTGCGGTATGTGTATCAGCATGGGAAGACAATTCGAAAGGCGGGGGCGTCTTTGGTATTCTCTGTAAATACACGAGGATTTACGCGGGTGGCGGTGGTGGTGTCAAAAAAAGTGGAGAAGACGGCGGTGGGACGGAACTTGATTCGGCGAAGAGTTTATGAGGTAATTCGGAAGAATTTTGAGTTAATACCGAAGAAGTATGATTATATTTTTGTGATATATAATAGCGAAGTGATGAAAATGCCTTTTTCTGAGCTTGAAAAAATGCTAGGGGAGCTAGTCGCTGAGAGTAAAGTGTGTTATAATAAGAAGTAATGCAAAAGAGTGTGAAGAAATATATTATATGGGGACTTATAATCGCCTTTGTGGCTGGTTCGATTGCGGTGGGAGGGCCATTTAATTTACTAGATATTATAATAGTGCGGCCGATTGTAAATATCTTGTTCGTGATATTTAATTTGGTGCATGATTTTGGTTTGGCGATTGTGATATTTACAATCTTAGTGAAGATCTTGATGCTGCCACTGACGAAGCAACAATTGATGCAGACGAGGCTGATGCGAAAAATTCAGCCGGAGTTGACGCAAATTCGGAAGAATTGTAACGGTAATAAGCAGATGGAGTCTTTGCAAACGATGGACCTTTATAAGAGGTATAATGTAAAGCCGTTTGCTTCAATACTGACGCTGTTGATTCAGTTGCCGATATTTATTGCGATTTTCTCGGCGATACGGGTGATCGCGACGCCGCTACCGACGGATAATTTGATGAATCGGGCGTATGATATTGTGGCGTATGATGGGTCGGAAATAAAGACGTTAGAGGAGAAGCAAGAGGCGTATCTGGCGGACCTCCTGGACGAGAATATTCCGGCGGAAGAGAAGACTGAGTATGATTTCCATCCGCAACTCTTTGGGGTGATTGATCTGACGGCGCGAGCGAGTGATGTGATTAATCCGGCGAGATTTTCATGGAGTGCGGTGTTTATGATGGTGATGGCGGCTCTAGCGAGCTTGGCGCAGTATTTCGCGACGAAGCAACAGATGCCGTCTGGTAAGTCGGAGAAGAAAAAGAAGTTCCGTGAGTTGATTAAGGATGCGAAGGATGGTAAGGATATAGATGATAGCGAGATAAGCGGAATGGCGACCGGGCAGATGTCGAAAATGATGCCAATTATGATGTTTGTAATTATGATTAATCTACATGGGGCGCTTGCGTTCTACTATTTCCTAAGTAATATAATGACGATAGTGATTCAGAAGATAATTTATACAAAGACGAGGGATGATATGGATGATGCGACGGATAAGGCGATTTTGAAGGAATTGAAGAAAGCGAAAAAGGGGAATGTCGCGAAGAATGCACGTAAAATTCGCGAAGCTGAAATAGTTCTTAAGGAAAATAAGAGCAAGGCAAAAGCTCCAAAGGTGGAAGAAAATAAAAAGTCAGGAACAAAAATCACTAGAATCTCTGCTTCGGATAATAAAAAGAAAAGGAGATAATAAAATGAATAAAGACGAATCAATTAGATTTGCGGCGAAATACCTGGAAGATCTTTTGAGCTTTTTTGGTATTAATGTGGCAGTGTATTCGACGATTGACGACGAGGTGATACAGCTATCGGTGCCGTCAACGTCTTTAAATTCGTTACTGATTGGGCGGAATGCGGATAATTTGAGGGCGCTTCAGCATATAGTAATGATGGCATTAACATCGAAGGATGCCGAGGTAACTAGAGTGAATGTGGATGTGGCTGGCTATAAGCGGCAACGGGCGGATAGGATTGCAGATAAGGCAGAGGGGTGGATTCGGAAAGTACGTGAAACTGGTGAGTCGATGACGCTGGACCTAAATGCCGCGGATAGGAGGGTGGTGCACAAGGTGGCGCAAGATTATTCGGATATTGAGACGCATTCGGAGGGGGAAGGGCGAGAGCGGAAATTAATTATTAGTAAAATTTAGTGAGCGAAAATTAGGGTAGAAAAAGTCGGGTGCGTACCCGACTTTTTGGTTATTCTGTTTATTCTGTTTCCGTGGCAGGGTTTAGGATGATGACGAAATCGTAGTTTAGCGGGATGACTTCAGGTAGGGCGGAAACTTCCTTAGCGGTCTGGTGGTAGTATTCTTCGAGGAGGGCTTTGGTGCCGGGCTTGTTACCAATGACATAGAGGGTAGTACCAGCAGGATATTCGGCTGCGGGGGCATTGTCGGCGGTGATGTTTTTATAACCTTCGGTTTCGAGTTTTTGCTGTTCGGTGCCGGCGAGGCCAACGGTTTCGGAAGCATTAAGAACAAGGATGGTGGCATCTTCGCGGATGCGAGGATCATTTGAGAGTTGTTCTTTGACGTAGCTTTGGATGGCTCCGTAATTGCCGACGCCAGCGGAGGGGAGGACGTAGGAAATGCCGTTAATGGTACCGGTAGTCATGAGGCGGATATTATTGGCTGGGTCGAGGAGGGAGATTTGGCGCATATTATCGAAGTCAAAATCATAGGTAAGGTGGGCGAGAGTTTTTAATTCTGAGAGCGAGAAGTTGGTACGAAGATTATCGCCGAGAGTGGAGGCAAGGTTGAGGATATCGGCGAGGGAGAGGTTTTTCTCGAAGACTTTGTTTTTGATGCCGATGAGGATTTTTTGCTGAGAAGCGCCGCGGGAGAAATCACCGCTAGCGGTACCGTGGCGAGCGCGAGCGAGACCGAGGGCCTGTGCGCCATCGATTTCGTACTCGACGCCAGCTTCGAAGACGGCTTCGGTGTAGTAGTAATCTTTGATGTCTTCGTCGAGGGTGACTTTGATGCCGCCTAGTGTGTCGACGATAGAAACGAGGGAGCCCCAGTTGAGGTGGGCGTAATATTGGAATTCGATGCCGAGAATAGAGCCAACTTCGGTCATGAGGGCGGTGGCGCCGGCTTCTTCGTCGTCGCCGGACATGTTGCTACACCAGTAGACTTCGTTGATTTTACCGGTGGCGGTACAGGTTGGGGAGGCTTTGAGGTCGCGGGGGAGGCTGAGCATGGCGATGTCGCCAGTTGATTGGTTGAGGCTGATGACCATGATAGAGTCGGTGAGCTGGGCGCCGTCGTGTTTGCCGTCGCCTTCGTCGCCGTCCATGTTGTAACCACTAGTGCCAAAAGCGAGAATGTTGGTGCGACCGTTTTCATCGGTTTTGAGTGGGTCATAGGTTTCGCTGGCTAGCCCAAAAAGGTCGAAAACGTTGCCCTGGCCGCCGGTGATTTTGGCGATGATGTCGTTGCCCCAGAGGACAGCCCAGAGGACGAGGCCGATGATGCCGAGTACTAGGACTAGGGTGATGGTGGTAATAATGCGACGGGCTTTGCTGGGTTTTTGCTTGGGTTTTTTGGACTTTGACGCTTTGGTGTTTTTGGTGGGTTTATTGGCTGGTTTTTTCATATCTTCTATAGGGGTTTCACTTATGGTTAATTCGCCACCCTCGCTGAGATCGAAGGCTTTGACGGGACTAAGAAAATCGTCGACGGATTGAGATGGCTTAATAGTGAGAGCGCCAGTATCGTTATTTGAGTCATTAGTGGGGGTGAGGTCGGACTCGGTGAGGATATCGAGCTCGTCGGAAGCGCCCTTGATCTTAATGGGCTTAGCGGGCGGGGTTGATGTCGCCTGAGATGAGGCGGATTTGGCAGGGGTTTTAGTGATAGGCTTCTTGACGGGTCTCTTGGCGGGCTTGACGATGCCGGTGACGGCCGCGGGATTAATGGTTTTAGGCATAACAGGTTTGGACGACCGGGCAGTAGGTTTTTTGGCGTCACGAGTGATAAGACCGTCGATTGATTTATTACTTGTCATTGTATATAATTATAGCATGAGTCGTGAGAAATTAACGAAAAAACAATTAGCGGTTTTGAATTTTGTGCAGGATTTTATGGAAGAGAATGGACACTCGCCGTCTTACCGAGAAATTATGGCAGGATTGGGGTTGTCGTCGGTTTCGGCGGTGGCGGAGCATGTGGATAACTTGGTGGAGAAGGGGGCGCTGCGCAAGGTCCCGGGAGGGGCGCGGTCGCTTGAAGTGCTGGATTATAAACATACGGAGACGGTGGAGCTGTTTCGAGCGAAGATGATAGATTGTACTCCCGATGAGCGGGAGGCGCTTGTGCGAGCGGGGGAGATTTTGGGGCTAGAAATTTAAAGTTTCAAAAATTTCTGCTTTGGATGCACTGGCGGTTTGATCGGCGGGTTCCTTGGTAGCGGTGTTGATATTGTAGGTCGCTTCGAAATGATCAAAGCGCTTGGCGACCCAGTCGATGAGATAGTCGACTTCGTCGTCGAAGTTGGTTTGGAGTTTCCAGCGCTTAGCATCGCGAAGGGCGGCGGGGCGGATGTAGTCGGCCTGGGATTTGATATAGTCGAGGAGCTCGTCTTTGTGGCCAGAGAGAGTTTGCATGTAGATTTCTTTGACGCGGGACTCAAATTCGGGGAAGGTGAGAAGATCGTAGACGATGGTTGAGATTCCGTCGGCGAATGGTATGAGGGAAGATTGATTAGAAAAGGTAGTGTAATCTCTGAGGGCGTTATTAGTGAATGGAGAGAAAAATGTTTCACGATCGACGCCGTCGGAAGTCCATGCAACATTGCCAAGCGAAAGGTCAAAATCCCAACCGGGACCGGCGTGGATTTTGTCGGACGCCCCGTTTTTATAGAGGAAGAAACTAGAGCTGTAGGCGTCGGGATTGACAGTGAATTCGCTCAATAAATAATATTTAGCGAAAGAATCGACATCGATGAGGTTGGCGACGGAATTGAAATCTTTTTCGGCTAATGTTGTTTCGAACTGCTTGATGCTGTCTGTGAAATCAGTTAACGCGCGATTTGAGTTGTCGGAGTTGACTAGATCATGCGTTTTTAGGCAACTGATTTTTGCGGTGCTAGTGCACTCTTCGTTGGCGCTGTGGAGATTTTCTATCTCGGCGAGAATGCCTAGCTCGTCGCTTAAACCGACACGGGATTTGTCAATCTCGACTTTTTCAGACAAGTAGTAAAGGCCACGATATTGGTCATCTATGTAGAGCTCGATGAATTGGCCGTTTAGGGCATAGTCTGTATTTAGTATATGTTCTATTTTTAGGGCAAAATCGTTGCGCAAATAAGTTGGGTCAAGAGCGTTAGACAACAGAACCCATTTTTTGGCCTTGCCATATTCGAAAAGGTCGACTTTCTCGTTAAACTTGATTTGGTAGGGCTTTTTGGCTTGGGCCCAGGTGGAGTTGCCGCGACCTTTGATTTCGACGTCTCTAAAATCTAATATTTGATTGCCGTAGGTGAGTTTTGCTGTGTTGCCGGAATACTTGGTCTCTTTTGAGCCTGCATCGATTGCTTCAATGGTGACATCGGTAAGAGAGATTTCGAGTTTAGGAAGATGGGTACCGCTTGCGTTGATTATAGAATCAGTGACTTTATATATAGTGATAGAGAAGACGAAGATTGCAATTATGGTAAGAAAAATATTGAAGAAAATAGTTTTTTGGGAAGCGCGACGGCGTTTTGGCGCCCGGGGCTTTTTATGGGAATGCGAGCGTGAACTCATGGTTATATTTTAGCATACATTATGATATAATGGTATCAGGAGAATTTTGATGGTTACAGGTCGGAAGCGAAATTTGGGATGGTTGCAATGGATGATTGGAGTGATTTTGGTGTGTGTGGCGATTTCAGTGGTGATCGCTGTGAAAGTGAATTATTTTGATAACCAAGGGAGTGTGGATGGGGGCGCCGACGCAAATACTACGACTGGAGATGTAGAGGAGGGAGCTAAGAAGCCCGAAAAGAATGATTCGAACCAAGTGGAGGAGGTCGTGAAACAGGATGTTAAGCAGTATGATGGTGAGAGTCCAAACGTGGCAGAGGTGCTGACTGGGGTGATAACTCATGCAACGGTAAGCGGAGAAAAATTGGTTGTAAGAGTAAACATTGATCAATATTTAGAAAGCGGTACGTGCACATTGAGTGTAAAACAAGGGGAAAATGCCGTATATAAGGATGTGGCTAGGATTGTTAATTCGGCGGTGACAGCAACTTGCGAAGGGTTTGATGTGCCAGTGGCTGGGCTATCTAACGGAGAAGTGCAGATTGCGATTGATTTAGAGTCTGGAGATCGGACTGGTAAAATTAGTGGAGCAGTGCAAATATGAGCGGGACAACTGTAAGGAAGCGGACTCGGAAGGCTTGGTACGGAATGTTTGGGGCTTTTGTGGCGGTGTTTTTGTTCGCATTTTTGATAACGAAAGCGAATCAGTCGAATAACAACGTTGATGCGGCGTCTTTGGATAGCTTTGATCCGGGATTTATTATTTCGGATTGGCAGATGAGCAATTATACTTCGATGAGCGAGGCGGATATTCAGAGCTTTTTGTGGTCAAAAGGGAAATGCTACAATACGAATTTTAGCGGAGTAGGGACGAGGGTGGACTATTTTTCGGATAGTACGCCACCGACGACGTGGCATGTGTCGAACGGTCATACGGTATGTTTGGCGGAAGAAAATATGAATGGCGAGACGGCGGCGCACATTATTTGGCAGACGGCACAGGATTATCGGATTAATCCGCAGGTGCTGATTGTTTTGTTGCAAAAAGAAACGGGGATGATTACGGATCCGATTCCAAATAGCTGGGATTATCAGCGAGCGGCTGGATATGGTTGTCCGGATACGGCGGCGTGTTCGTCGAAATATTATGGGTTTAAGAACCAGATTCGAAATGCGGCGGCGCTATTTAGGACGGTGCTAGACGGTGGGTGGACGAACTATCCGCTAGGGGAGAATTATATACAGTACAATTCTAATTCGGCGTGCGGAGGGTCGGTGGTGAATGTGCGCTCCTTGGCGACATCGGCGCTGTATCGGTATACACCGTATCAACCAAACGCTGGGGCGCTGGCGGCTGGCTATGGGACGGCGCCGTGTGGGGCGTACGGGAATAGGAATTTTTACCTGTACTTCCAGGATTGGTTTGGTGGAATCACCGATACGAATGACATAAAATTAGAGGATTTGGATCAAAAAACGGTGATGAGCGGAGTATATTATATTGCTTCGGCGCAAAACGATAAGGCGCTGATGGTGGGCGATACGATAAATGGTGGTAACATTTACGTTGGAAAAAATACTGGTGCCACGATGCAAAAATGGAGGATTACGAAGGCCGGCGATTATTATACAATTGTGAATGCCGAAACGGGTAGGGCAGTAGACGTTACAAGTGGGAGCTTTGTGAATAATTCGAATGTTTGGCAGATTGAGCTTAATGAAACTTGTGCACAGAGATGGGTGTTTGCGCAAAACACAGATGGTACGGTGACGATTCATAACGCCTGCAAACCGAATTTTGTGCTTGATTTGCAAGATGCTGATACGAATGTACAGATTTATTCTTCAACGAGAGACGGCAATAAGAACCAAAGGTGGAAATTAACTCTGGCGGAGACAAAAGACTATAGTGGTACGTATAATATTGTGTCGGCTGCTAATGGCAAAACGATGACAGTGGAGAATATGGTAAACGGCGGAAATATATATGTCGATTCAAATGCAAATGTTTCATCGCAACGGTGGCAAGTTGCAAAAGTTGGGGACTACTATACGATTGTAAATAAGTTAACAGGGCGGTCGATAGACGTTTACAATGCAAACTTCGTGAACAATTCTAACGTCTGGCAGATTGAGCTAAATAAGACTTGTGCGCAGAGGTGGCTGTTTGGAGATAATGGCGATGGCACGGTGACGATTCATAATGCATGCAATCCGAAATTCGTGTTGGATTTGCAGGACGGTAAGACGAACGTGCAGATTTATAGTTTGACGAGTGCTGCCAACAAGAGCCAGAAATGGACCCTTAAGAGCGTGAAAGCGACGGAAGATTATAGTGGGACTTACAGGATTGTTTCGGCGCGGAATGACAAAGCTTTGATGGTTGGGAATACAGTTAATGGTGGAAATGTCTATGTCGGGATGGCGACGGATGTGAGTGCGCAGCAATGGCAGATTAGTCGGGTAGATAATTATTATACAATCGTGAATAAGCTAACGGGGCGGTCAATAGACGTTTACAACGCGAACTTCGTGAACAATTCTAACGTCTGGCAGATTGAGCTAAATAAGACCTGCGCGCAGAGGTGGCTAATTGGGGGTAACAGTGATGGTAGCGTGACAGTTTATAATGCATGTAATCCGGAGTTCGTGCTGGATTTGCAGGACGGGACGACGAATATACAGATTTATAAATCTACTGGTGGTAACAATAAAAATCAGCAGTGGAAGCTAGAGGCGGTAGTTGACAAAGATTATAGCGGGGATTATTATATATCCTCGGCTCGAAATAACAAGTTGATGATGGTGAATTCGAGTAGTAATGGTAGTAATATCTATGTAGGAGAAAATGCTCAAGCGAGCGCTAACCAATGGCGAATTAGCAAGGTAGGCAATTATTATACCATTGTGAATAAAATGAGTGGACGGTCAATAGACGTTTACAACGCGAACTTCGTGAACAATTCTAACGTCTGGCAGATTGAGCTAAATAAGACCTGCGCGCAGAGGTGGCTAATTGGGGGTAACAGTGATGGTAGCGTGACAGTTTATAATGCATGTAATCCGGAGTTCGTGCTGGATTTGCAGGACGGGACGACGAATATACAGATTTATAAATCCACGAATGATGCGAACCAAAATCAAAGATGGAAACTTACTAAAATTTAAGGAGGTAATGATGGGAGCAAAAAAAGAGGCAAAGAAAGATGCTAAATCGATGGGTAAAAATGACGAAAAAATTTTATTGTTTATTCCGGGCTATAATTGCGAGAAACAAATACCGCGAGTATTAGATAAAATTGATGCGGAGATTGCAAAATATATTGACGAAATTATCTTTGTGAATAACCGTAGTACTGATGACACGGAAAAAGAAGTGCTACGGTATAAGTCGAAGGCGTATATGCCCAAAATAAAAGTTTTGAGGAATGATGATAATTACAATTTGGGCGGATCTCACAAGGTGGCTTTTGACTATGCCATGAAGGGCGGGTTTGATTATGTGATAGTCTTGCATGGCGATGATCAGGGTAATATACAAGATTTGATGCCGGTGTTAAAGTCTGGTAAGTATAGGGATCACGATGCGATGCTGGGAGCAAGATTTATGAAAGGTTCGAAGCTCCGCGGGTACTCTAGATTTAGGACGGTTGGCAATATTGTATATAATATGTTGTTCTCGGCGGGCGTACACAAGAAAATATACGATCTTGGGTCGGGGCTCAACATGTACAAAGTGAAAATGTTGAAAAATAAGTTTTATCATAAGTTTCCGGATAAATTAACATTTAATTACTGCATGATAATGGCCGTGCACCATTATAAGCAAGATGTGGAATTTTTCCCGATTTCGTGGAGAGAAGAAGATCAAGCTTCCAACGTAAAATTGACTTCGCAGGCAATGAATGTACTCAAGATGTTGGGGAGATACATTGTAAATAATAAGTATATTGAGTCTGAGCTGCGCGACCGACCGATCAAGGAGTATACTTATAAGGAAATAAAGCGTGAAAAAGAATAGAACAGTATATATATTAATGAACTTGTTCTTCGTGGCCGGGGCGCTTGTTTTTGTGAATTACAAATCCATATTGGATGCAAATTTTGGATTTCCAAAAATACTGTTGGCTTTGCTGCTTTTTGCGTTGATTCATGTGGTGAAATTCATTAGGATGTATTTTGTGTTGTTGGAAGATTTGATACGGCCGAATCGTTTTTTGCAAATTTATTTGAAGACAACATTCGTAAGTACGCTAGTGCCGTTTAAGATTGGAGAGATTTTTAAGATGTACTGCTATGGGTATGAGACGAATAGTTGGATGAAAGGAATCTTGGCGGTGCTTATCGAGAAATTTTTCGATGCGATTGTGCTGTGCTCGTTTATGTTGCCGTTTTCGATAGCAAATGGCGAGGTTAATCCGCTACTAGTTTTGCTGGTGGGGTTTATCGTGATAATAGCGGTGGTATATTTCTCTTTTGTGGGGACATACAAGTATTTGAATAGGTTTTTGATTTGCAAAGCGGGCGGGAAAAAGAGCTTGGGGATTTTGAAGGTACTAGAGGCGGTCAAGGTCATGCATGATACGGCGAGGAGAATGGTGAAGGGGAGGTTTATAATTCTGTTGGCGCTGAGCTTCTTGGCGTGGATAGTAGAGGCGACATTGGTGGCGTTTATGAATGGAGATGGGATTAACGTTGATCTAAGCTTGATTTTCTCGTATGTGAATGATGCGTTTTTCGGTGTTTCGAATGTGTACTTCAATTATTATGTGACTTTGTGTGCGATAGTGTTCTTTGTGGCACTGGTGGTTGTTTATGCGCGTAAGTATTTAATGGTTATTAATCGAAGAAAGGAAATAAAATAAAATGAAACTAATTATAGTATACGACGATAGCGCAAGAGCGGTCGGCCGAACAAAAACAATTTTGGGGGAGAGAAGTTATGGCGATATGGTGCTGAGGCGAGAATCGATGTTCGCGCGAATGCGCAAAATGGTAAAGCAGAATAAAAACATAGAAATCATGCGGGTAAAGAATTTTGATGATTTTGACCCGAGTGGACTACCCATGGATGTGATTTATGTGCATATATTGGCGAGTTCGACGGTGATTTTGCCGGAGGATTTTCTTTTGATGCTCGAGAAGACTTTGTATGCGAAAGAGGATCTGGTGATAAAGAGCCATGAAAAGGTGCATGGAGCGGTGCTTAAGAATCGGGCGAGCTATGAGAGATTTTTGAATGAATACAGGAATCAAGGAACATTAACTTTTTTGAAAAACGATGTGATTGAGACCAATTGCTTCATCGATCTGACTGATTATAATACACTGCTTATGTTTATATCTAGTGGGTTTGACGCGAGATATTTTAACTCGCTAGCAGGAGATGGCTATACGGTGACGAAGCGAAGCTCCGATAAGAAAAAAATGAAAATGGAATACACCTATTATTGGTTGTTGCCGGAGGCGATGAAGAGTTGGATGGTGATGCCCTATGATTATCGAGAGACGGAAACGGATGCGTCGTATACGATGGAACGGATGCCGATGACGGATATTGCGATTCGTTGGACGCACGGAGCGGTGAATAGCGAAGAGCTTAATAATATTCTTGATAAAACTTTTTATTTTTTGAATCATCGCGCGATGAAAAAAGTCACGAAAGAAGAGTATCGCAAAAATGCAGAGAAGCTGTATCTCAAGAAAGTAGATGAGCGAGTGAAGAAGCTAAAGTCTTGCCCGGAGTACGAAGTCATTGCGCGGCTGATAATGGTGGGGACTCAATATGGTACGATCGACGAGATCGTGGAGAAATATGTTGAGTTATACGAGAAGGTATCTAGTAGCGTAAAAACGCCTGCGGTAAGCGTGGTGGGGCATGGTGATGTGTTTTTTGCTAATATGCTATATAGTAAGGAGCTGAATCTGCTACGACTGATTGACCCGAAGGGAGCACTGACTGAGGAAGAGTTATGGATGGATCCGTACTATGACGTAGCGAAATTGTCGCATTCGGTTTGTGGCAATTATGACTTTTTCAATACGGGGGCGTATTCGATTAATTATGGGAAGACAATGCAGTTTGAACTGGCGGTCCATAACGATAACACGAAAGCCAAGGAAGTGTTTCGTGAGTATCTGAAGAATAATGGGTACGACTACAATTTGGTACGCACCTTGGAAGTTAGTTTGTTCTTGTCGATGTTGCCGCTGCACATTGATAATCCGCATAAAGTATTTGGATTTATTTTAAATGCGATCAACATAATCGAGGAGATAGAAAAAGATGTATAAAGACATATCGTTGATATTTGATGTAGATGGGACTTTGTGTCCGCTTAAGAAGCCGGATGAGGAATATGCGGATTTGGTGCCGGATGCCGAGATGGTGGAAAAAATTAAATATTATAAGAATGAAGGGGCGAGGATTGTGTTTTTCTCTTCGAGAAATATGAGGACGTATGGTGGTAATTTGGGATTGATTAATGCAAATACAGCGGTGGTGATGCAGGAGTGGCTAAAGAAGTGGCAGATTCCTTATGATGAGATATATTTTGCCAAGCCGTGGCCAGGGATGAGAGGGCTATACGTAGATGATAGAGCGGTGCGACCGGATGAATTTTTGGCACATAGTTTCGAGGAGCTTGAAGAAATTTGCAAGAAATCGTCCAGAAATGGTGTATAATCAAATAAAAGGAGTGTGACATGTCAAAGATTCGATTGACTAGGAGAGATTTGTTGAATGTTTTGATTTTGACGGTAGTAGGGATGATTTTGATGACGATAGGGCTCATAGCAGTAGGGAACCAACCGGAAGTTTATAATGACTTTATCGCGGAAACGGTGGCGTATTTTGGATCGAATATGAGTGGGGAGCTGAAGGTATTCTTTACGGTGTTATTTGCTGGGGTGATAGGGCTTTTGTTGTTGGAGCACTGGATGAAGAAAACAAAAACGCCAGAGAAGGTTGATAACGAGAAGATTCCGATGATTGTAAAAATAGAGACGGTACTAGGGGTTGCGAATTTGATATACGTGTGGATAACTGGAGGGTTGCAGATAACAGTGACGCTGGCGACGATAGCGACGTTTTTCAATTATCTGGTAAGCCCGAAGAAGCAGAAGGAGGGGCTGATACTTAATATCGTGACTTTCTTGGCGTTTTATGGCGCCTGGACGGCTGCGAACTGGGTCGGATTTAAGACCGAAGCTAGTGGCGTGCTGATAATGTTAGTGACGATGCTGGTTGACTTGGGAATCCTGGCGATTGACAAACGCAAGGCGATACTTAATAAGGCGTTACTAGTATTACAAGTGGTGGCGCCGCTAGGGCTATTGTCTTGCGTAGTGGAAAGATATTCGGTTGGCGGAAATATCGTGAAGATTGGGTATCCGGTGCAGGTGAGGATATTATTTGCGGTGGTGATTTTGGCGATGGTGGGATATGGCGTATTTCTGACGGTTAAGAAATGGAAGGAGTCGGCGAAACTTGAGACGAAAAAAGTAGTGCTACTGCCGACAATACTGACGATGTATTTGATGTTTTCGATTGGCCCGGGGGCGGGAATGATTTTGCCGCAGGATCTGCATCATTCGGGAGAGAATATAATAGCTTATCAACAGATTGTGGGGCAGGGCCAGGAAGCATACGTGGAATATGCGCCGGTTTCTGGATTGTATCCAATGCTGATCGGTGGAGTACTGGAAACTTTTGGTGGAGAGATGACGGAGTACAATATTGCTATCACAGTGTTTATGATGGTGATGGCGGGGATTACGGCGTGGCTAGTGACAAAACACCTGGATAAGGATGACTCGTTGATGGTGCTGGCATTGTTTGCGTTTGGCACCTACAATAGAATTGCATGGCTTTTGATGACGCTATTAATACTGTTCTTGCCGAAATTGATAGAAAAACGCAATTTGTGGCTGAAAGTTTGGATTTTGATTGTGATGATACAGGGTCTATACTATCCGTCCTTTGGTGGGGCGACGCTGATCGGTACGTTGCCACTAGGCATTTGGCAAGTGGTGCGGATGGCGAAAGACGGTGAGCTAAAGAAGCGCCTAAGAGATTGGAAATTTTATCTTGGATGGGCGGTGTGTCTTGCGCCGGTGTTGGCTTGTGCGCCGCTACTATTGCGGTTAGCGAAGCATGTGGCTTTGTATGCCAAGCAAACTACATTGGCGGATGGGATTGCAGTATTTGGGCAAGAAGTGCCGAGCTGGTTCATGCCGTATCTTGATAGCGGGCTTTTGATGACGGTGCGTCAGAGCGCTTATTATGCGCTTAGGTATGTTTTGCCGATGGTGGCGGTGTGGATTTTGGTGATGGTGGCAGTGAAATTCTGGAAGTCGCGAAAGAAGTGGAGCGATGCGATACTGCCGGCGTTGATGGTAGCGGGCTGTGCGATTATCCTGGTAGTGTCATTTACAAATACGATGGTGCGGCAAGATTTGGGGGAGTTGGTTAGTCGAGCTAGGTGCTTGATAATCCCGATAGTTGGGACGGTGCTTTATATTATATTAAAGAAGCATGCGACGGATAATGCCTGCAAAAATGTTCTGATAGGAGTTATCGTAGGGGTGACGCTCAGTGTTGGCGGATCGACGTTGAATAATTTTACTAGTAGTACTAAATATGCGAACGTGGTGCCAGACGGCTATGTCCAAATTACCGCGGAGATGAAAGCTGAATATCCACGGCTTGGTGATGGCTTTATCCATCGTGACAATTTGGCGATTTTGGAATCTTACGGAAAGAGGGCCAAGGCGCTACTTGCGTACGATAAGGATTTGAAATTCCTGGGCTGGGGTGATTTGGGTGTATATTATATATTAGATATTCCAACGGTGGGGCAGCCAAGCCTGTACGCGGCAAAGGATTTTGCTACAAATGAAGAGATTATTGATGCAATTAAAGAGCAGAAACCTGCGATAGGACTTTATATTCCAAATATTTCGCCGGAGATGTTGATGAGCTACTATATATACAATTGGCTATATACAACTGATGACTATGTGTATGATGATACGTACGAGGCGTTTTTGCCGGTGGAATTATTTAAGAAAATCCATGGCGAGAATGCCGTTCCGGCGTCGAAAGATGAAGCAGAGCTGAGGACGATAACCTCCGGGAGGGTGGCGAGCTCGCTGGGCTCTTCAATTAACACACTTCAGAACATTTTGAACGAGTACGAGATAACGGAGCAAATTAATGAGGGGAAACTGGACGGGAATAAGTCTACTTATACGTATAAAGTGGTTCTGCCGGAGTCGATAGTGGGAGATGTGGCGGATATGATTTATGTGGATTTTGACGTCGACGGGTGGATACATGGGTCCGGTGGCAATAGCCCGCTTTCGAAACAAAATTATAACAGCGACATTCAGGTGGTGATTAAATGGGGTGACGGTGAGGAAGAGTATATGGTTAGTGAGATGGGAAGAGGGGATCTTCTAATACCGGTGGGAGCCAATTCTAAATGGTTGACTAATAAGCATAGTAGTTTTAAGATTGAGATAACGAATGTAAATGAGCCGGTCAAGATTAACGATATCAAGTTTTATCAGTTACAAAAACAATAGGAAAGGAGACAGATGAATATAATTATTACGATGGCGGGGATGGGGTCGAGATTTCGGAAGGCTGGATATGAAGTTCCTAAATTTATGATAGAGGTAAAAGGAAAAACTTTATTTGAATGGTCAATGGAGAGTTTGACGGATCTTTATAAAGAGCAAGATTTGAAATGTATTTTTGTGGTAAGGAAAGAAGATGCGGCGAGGGAGTTCATTCTTGATAAAATGCGGAAATTTGAAGTTAAAAATGTCGAGGTGGTGGAGATTGATGCGTTGACGGATGGACAGGCGACTTCGGCAATGCTGGCGCGTCCGTACTGGAATGCAGAGGAGGAAATGGTGGTTTACAATATTGATACCTATGTGGAATCGGGGGCGATACGATCAGAAGATTTCCGAGGAGATGGATTTATACCTTGCTTTAATGCCCCGGGGGATCATTGGAGTTTCGTGAAGCTGGATGAGGAAGGCCGAGCGGTGGAGGTGAGGGAGAAACAACGGATTTCGGATAATTGCACGATTGGGTTGTATTACTTCAAAAGTTGTGCTTTATATGAGCGGATATATAATGAATATTACGCAGACGAGTCTCACATGGAGAAAAACGAAAAGTTTATAGCGCCGCTTTACAACTACATGATCGAAAAAGGCATGGATGTTAGGATCTCGGTGATTCCTTTTGAGAAGGTGCATGTGTTGGGGACACCAGAAGAAGTTAGGGTTTTTGAGGGGGTCGGGAGAGAGTAGAATGCAAAAAATAAAAAATTTTTCGTTGACGCTGTATCGCGGTACTAAATCGCTGTGGGCGAAATATCATTTTTTGGTGCCGCCAAGGTTGTGGGGAAAATATTTGAAGACTTTGTTTGGCGTAGTGAAGGAAACGATTGGAAAAGGACCTTATTTAGACCCATTTAAGATTGAAGATTATAATTTATGGATCTTGCAGAGTGAGATTAAAGAAGAGAAAAGCGAGAAACTGAAATATGAGCCACTGATTTCGGTATTGATGCCGGTTTATAATGTGAAGGAAAAATATTTGCGAGCGTGCATTGAGTCAATTTTAGCTCAGAGCTATCGGAATTTTGAGATTTGTATCGTAGATGACGCTTCGACTAAGAGAGAAGTGAAACGGGTGCTAGAAGAATATAGTACCGACAAGAGAGTGAGGATAAAATATCGAGAGAAAAATGGACATATTTCGGTGGCGACGAATGATGCGTTAGAGATGGCTAAGGGGGAATTCGTGGCGTTAGTGGATAATGATGATGTGCTGAGTAAGGATGCGCTATATGAGGTAGCGAAGGCATTGAATCGGGATAAAAAACTAGATCTGATTTACTCTGATGAAGATAAGATAAATTTGAGTGGGCGAAGATGCGATCCGCATTTTAAGCCGGATTTTTCGCCGGATACGCTACTTAGTGTAAATTATATCTGTCATTTGGCGGTGCTAAGGACGAAGGTGGTGCGAGAAATCGGTGGATTCACAGTGGGGCTTGAGGGCGCGCAGGATTATGATTTGTTTTTGAGGGTAACCGAAAAGATTAATCGCGAGAAGATTTGCCACATTCCGAAGATTTTGTATCATTGGCGGATGACGAAGACTTCGACGGCCATGGATATAGACAACAAAGATTATGCGAATGACGTGGGGAAGAAGGTAATCGAAATGGCGCTCAAAAGGAGGGGGCTGGAAGCTGAAGTAAAAAAAGATACGAAGTCAACTTGCTATAAGGTGGTTTACAAGCTAGAGAAGGAGCCGAAAGTGTCGATTTTGATTCCGACGAAAGATTTGGCGGACGTGACGGAGATGTGCCTTAAGTCTATCTATAAAAAAACTAGGTATAAGAATTTTGAGGTTTTGCTTATAAATAATAATAGTGAGAAGAAAGAAACTTTTGAGCTTTTTGAGAAATACAAGAAGAAGTATGATAATTTTCGAGTGATAGATGCGAAGATGGAATTTAATTATTCGAAAATTAATAATTTGGTGGCGAAGAAGGCTAAGGGGGAAGTATTGGTGCTGCTAAATAATGATACAGAGGTGATTACGCCGGATTGGTTGGGGATGCTGGTGGGATATGCAGTGCAACCGCATATTGGTGCGGTGGGAGCGAAGTTGCTTTATCCGGACGATACTGTACAACATGCGGGGGTGATTATGGGGTTAGGAGGAGTAGCATCGCATGCGTATCTTAATGAAGAGAGAGATTTTCCTGGGATGTATGGGCGGTTAAGAGTGCCATATGATTATGCCGGGGTAACTGGGGCGTGCCTTGCGGTTGAGAAAAAGAAATTTGAGGAAGTAGGGGGACTAGAAGAAGATCTGAAGGTAGCGTATAACGATGTGGATTTGGATTTGAAACTACTGAAGGCTGGGTATTATAATGTAGTGGTGCCGATGGCGGAGCTATATCATTTTGAATCGAAGTCGAGAGGTTCGGATCTTGACGCTGATAAGATAGACAGATTTAATGCAGAGCAGGAGTATATGTGGAACAAGTGGGGCGATAGGCTGAATCATGACGAATTCTATAACCCGAATTTTACGAGTAAAATGTGGTTCTTGTTGCCGAGGAAGTAGCGATGGAATTAGAAGAAAGAATAGAGTTAATCAAAACAGCAAAAAAAGAAGGCAAGAAAATCGCGATTTATTTTGTGGAAGATGCTGGGGTGGCACAATTTCGCTATAGAGTTTATAATATAATGCGGGCGATGGAGTATGAAGATACTGCATGGGAGACGGTGTATTTCTTGAAAACGGAAATTAAAAAAGCAAAGAAGTATTTAGACGATGGTGATTTGTTTGTAATATTAAGACAATCGGCTAAAGACAGTGTGATGATGGATTTGATAGATCTGATACATGCCAAGAAGAAAAAAGTTTTGTTTGATATAGATGATTTGGTGTTTGACCTTAAGTACTTGCGACTAGTGATGCAGTCGACCGGGTCTAAGAATGTGCTTTATTGGTTGGGGTATATGTACGGAGTGAGAAGGATCGCAAAGGAAGTGGATGGGTTTTTGACTACTAATGACTTTTTGGCGAAGAAAATAAGGCAGAGTTTTGAAAAACCGTGCGTGGTGATTCCGAATTCTTTGAATGATAAACAAGTTAGGATTTTCGACGAGAAGAAGAAAAAGCATCCGGGATTTGTGGTGGGGTATTTTTCTGGATCACCAACGCATAAGAAGGACTTTCGGGTGGCGGAAGCTGGAATTATAGAATTCTTGAATAAGCATGACGACGCGAGTTTGTGGGTAGTGGGTTTTATGGAGTTTTCTGAGGCAATGTGGCGGGTGATTCGGCAGGGCAAGGTGACGATACTGGATTATGCAAATTATCTAAAAATGCAGACGCAACTTTCTGAGGTGGATGTGAATATCGCACCACTTGTAGTAAATGATTTTACGAATTGCAAATCGGAGCTGAAATTTTTTGAAGCGGCGGTTGCGGAGACGGTGACGATTGCATCGCCGGCGTATACGTTTAAGAAAGCGATAAAAGACGGCGAAAATGGATTCTTGGCGAAGCCGGGGGAGTGGTACGAAAAGCTGGAATATCTCTATGCACACCCGAAAGAAAGGCAAAAAATAGCGTTGGTGGCGAAAAAATATGCGTTGAAACATTATTATGGGCCGGAATTTCTGAAGCAAGTGGAGGCGGCGTATGAAAAGTTCGCCAAATAAAAGAGTGTCGGTGATTGTACCGAATTATAACTACGGGAAGTATTTGCGGGGGCGGATATGGTCAATTTTGCGGCAAACGTATCCGATTTATGAGCTGATCGTGCTGGACGATGCGTCGACGGATGGTAGCAAGGAACTTGCGAAGGAGTTGGTGCTGGATTTGCAGCTTAAAAAACCGGAGATGCGAGTGAAGTTTTTGGGGAACGACCAGAATTCTGGGAAGGCGATGCGACAGTGGGAAAAGGGAGTAAAAGAAGCGACGGGGGATTATATTTGGATTGCGGAAGCGGATGACCGTAGTTCGCCGAAGTTTTTGGAGGAAGTAATGAAGGGGTTTGATGATCCGGAGGTGGTGCTCGCGTATGCGGAGTCGGCGATTATCAATGGCGCAGGGTTAGTGATTGCGCCGAATTTTCGGTGGTCGCGAGACCGGGAGAAGACCGGGCATTTTGCGCAGAGTTACACGAAGAATGGGGAAGATGAGATTCGGGAGATTATGGCGATACGGTGTACGATACCAAATGTATCGGGAGTGGTGTTTAAGAATACGGCGGAGTTTCGACGAACGTTAGCGGAAGCGGCAGAAAAATATGAGCAAGTGGGTGATTGGCATTTGTATTTGAAACTACTAGCGGGCGGGAAAATCGCATACAATAAAAAGGCATTGAATAAATTTAGAGTGCACAAGGGGAGCGCAACGAAGAGGGGCGCGGAACACTTGAAGGAGGTAGTGGGGGTACATAAAGCGGTGCGGGAAAAATACGAGCTTGACGCGCGGGTGCTCGAAGCAATAGAGGCGGAGGAGATGCGAATTCGAGAGAAGTATGGTATAATGGAATAAATAAGATGGAGTTATTATGAAGGGAATTATTTTGGCAGGAGGGTCGGGGACACGGCTCTATCCGCTGACGCTCGGGACTTCGAAGCAGATGTTGCCGGTGTATGATAAGCCGATGATTTATTATCCGTTGTCGACTTTGATGTTGGCGGGGATACGGGATATTTTGATAATTTCGACGCCGAATGATTTGCCGAATTTTGAGAGGTTATTAGGGGATGGTGCGAGCATGGGGCTGAACTTGTCGTACAAAGTGCAACCATCGCCGGATGGGTTGGCACAAGCGTTTATTCTAGGCGAAGAATTTATCGGTAATGAAGCATGCGCGATGATACTGGGGGATAATATTTTCTATGGGTCTGGGTTTACGGCGACTTTGACGGAGGCGGTAAAGAAGGCTGAGGCGGGCCGGGCGACGGTGTTTGGGTATTACGTGAACGACCCGGAGAGGTTTGGAGTGGTGGAGTTTGACGAAAATTGGCATGCGGTGTCGATTGAGGAAAAGCCGGCGGAGCCGAAGAGTAATTACGCGGTAACGGGGCTGTATTTCTATCCGGCGGGAGTGTCGGCGAAGGCGCGGGCGGTGGAGCCGTCGGCGCGAGGGGAGCTAGAGATTACGTCACTTAACGAGATGTATTTGGGCGAAGGGGCACTAGATGTGCAACTGCTCAGCCGTGGGTTTGCGTGGCTAGATACGGGGACGGTTGACTCCTTGGCGGATGCGTCGGACTATGTGCGTGTGGTGCAGAAGCGGCAAGGTGTGCAGATTGCGGCGCCAGAAGAGATTGCGTATCGGCGAGGGTGGATTAGTGCGGAGCAACTAACGGCGTCGGCGGAGAAGTACAAAAAGACGGCGTATGGGCAACACCTTCTAAATGTGATGCGTGGGGGGATGTGGGACTAATGGCGAATTTTAGCTTTACAGAAACGAAGATTCCGGGCGTAGTGGTGGTGGAGCCGAAAATGTTTGGGGATGAGCGGGGGTATTTTATGGAAACCTACTCGGCGGCGGAGTTTAAGGAGGCGGGGCTGGACTATGAGTTTGTACAGGACAATCAGTCGTCGTCACGACGCGGAGTGCTAAGGGGGCTACATTTTCAGAAAGCGCATCCACAAGCGAAATTGGTGCGGGTGTTGTCGGGGGAAGTGTTTGATGTGGCGGTGGATTTAAGAGAAGGTTCGCCGACTTACGGGGAATGGGTAGGAGTAGCGCTTTCGGCGGAGAACCATAAACAGCTGATGATACCGCGAGGGTTTGCGCATGGATTTTTGGTGCTTTCTGATACGGCGGAGTTTGCGTATAAATGTGATGACTTTTACCATCCGGAAGATGAGGGTGGGGTGATGTATGATTCCTGCGGAATTGAGTGGCCGGAGGTGGAGGGTGAGTTGATTTTGTCGGAAAAAGATCTGAAACATCCGAAGCTAGACGAATTAGAATTTAAGTTTAAGTTTAAGGAGGCAAAATGAGTCAAACTATTATTGTGACTGGCGGGGCAGGGTTTATTGGGTCGAATTTTGTGTATTATATGCTAAAAAAATATCCGACAGATAGGATCGTGTGTCTAGATGCGCTGACCTATGCGGGGAATTTGTCGACCTTGAAGCGGGCGATGGAGCACGAGAACTTTCGGTTCGTAAAAGGCGATATTAGGGATGCGGAATTGGTGGAAAACTTGTTTGTGGAAGAAAAACCGGATATCGTGGTGAATTTTGCGGCGGAGTCGCATGTGGATCGGTCGATTCTGGACCCGCAGTCGTTTCTGACAACGAATATTTTGGGGCCACAAGTGCTAATGGATGCATGCCGGAAGCATGGCATAAAACGATATCATCAAGTGTCGACGGATGAGGTGTATGGGGATTTGCCGCTCAATCGGCCGGATTTGTTCTTTACGGAGACGACGAACTTACACGCGTCTTCGCCGTATTCGGCTTCGAAAGCTTCGGCGGATTTGGTGACTTTGGCGTATCATCGGACGTATGGACTGCCCGTAACGATTTCGAGGTGCTCGAATAATTATGGGCCGTATCATTTTCCGGAAAAGCTGATACCGTTGATGATTATTAATGCGCTTAACGATAAGAAATTGCCGGTATATGGCGATGGGCTAAATGTGCGGGATTGGCTGTATGTGGAAGACCATTGTAAGGCGATTGATATGATTATCCATGCGGATTGTGTGGGTGAAGTGTATAATGTGGGCGGACATAACGAAAAGTCGAATATTGAAATTGTGAAATTAATTTTGAAGGAGCTGGGTAAACCTGAATCGCTGATTGAGTTTGTAGAAGATAGGAAAGGACATGACCGGCGGTATGCAATAGACCCGACGAAGATTTCGCGGGAGCTGGGCTGGGAGCCGGAAACGAAGTTTGAAAATGGGATTGTAAAAACGATTAAGTGGTACTTAGATCATAAAGATTGGTGGGAAGAAATTATCTCGGGTGATTATCAAAAATATTATGAAAAGATGTATGGAGAGAAAGCGTAATGAAAATATTGGCGCGGAAAATGCGGATTAGAGCGATAAAGATTTTCGGAGGAGTGAAATGAGAGTATTAGTAACTGGGACGAGCGGGCAGTTAGGATACGATGTAGCAAGGGAGCTTTTGGCGCGGGGGCATGAGGCGATTGGTGCGGATAGGTCGGAGTCGCAGGCTGAGTTTGAACATGTGGTGCTGGATATTACGGATGTCGAGCGAGTAATGGAAATAGTGCGAGAAGTAAAGCCGGATGCGATTGTGCACTGTGCGGCGTGGACGAATGTGGACGCGGCAGAAGATTCGGCGAACTTGACGGCGGTGCGAGCGGTAAATGTGGAAGGGACGCGAAATTTGGCTTTGGCGGCGAAGGACGTAGATGCGAAATTTGTGTATATTTCGACGGATTACGTGTTTAATGGTGAGGGTTCTGAGCCGTGGCAACCGGATGACAAAAATTATGCACCGATTAATGTGTATGGGCAGTCGAAATTGGATGGGGAGCTAGAAGTTGCTAAACTACTAGATAAGTATTTTATTGTGCGGATTGCCTGGGTGTTTGGTAAGAATGGGAAGAACTTTATCAAGACGATGATCGAAGTAGGACGAAAACATGACGTGGTGAAAGTAGTGGATGACCAAATTGGGACGCCGACGTATACGTATGATTTGGCGAGGCTGTTGGTGGATATGATTGAGACGGATAAATATGGATATTATCACGCAACGAATGAGGGTGGGTATATTTCGTGGGCGGATTTTGCAGAGGAGATTTATAAGGCAGCTGGGATGGATACGAAGGTGGAACGGGTGTCTACCGCTGAGTATGAGAAGATTGCTGGCAAGACAGTGGCGAAGCGACCGTTTAATTCACGGTTGGATAAAACTAAGTTGGTAGAAAAAGGTTTTGAGCCTTTGCCGGATTGGCGAGTGGCGGTAAAAAAGTATATTGCGGAGCTCTAGCTCCAGAGGGCTTGGTAGGCGTCGGCGATTTTTTGGGGGTCGCCATCGAGGGTGATTTTGCCGTTTTCGATGAGGATGGCGCGGTTGCAGTATTTGACGACGTTGCCCATGTCGTGAGTGACCAGGATGACGGTTTGTTTGCCCTTGATGGAGTCGAAATAGTCGGCGCATTTTTGCTGGAAGGCGGCGTCGCCGACGGCGAGGACTTCGTCTAAGAGGAGGATGTCGCCTTTGGCGCGGATGGCGATGGAGAAGGCGAGGCGGACTTGCATGCCGGAGCTGTAGTTCTTGAGCTTTTGGTCCATGAAGGGGCGGAGCTCGGCGAAGTCGACGATTTCGTCGTACATGGCGTCCATTTCTTTGTTGCTGAAGCCGAGTAGGGCACCGTTTAGGTAGATATTTTCGCGACCGGAAAGTTCTGGATTAAAGCCGACGCCAAGCTCGATGAACGGGACTAAGGTGCCGTTGATTTTTACTGTGCCTTTTTCGGGAAAGTAGATTTTGGCGAGGGTCTTTAAGAGGGTGGATTTGCCAGAACCGTTGCGACCGACGATGCCGACGAATTCGTTTTGGTGAATATCGAAACTGATGCCGTTTAAGACGTGCTGTTCCTGGTAGCCTTTGATGCCCTTTAAGCGGTTAAAGATGGCTTGTTTCAAGCCCCAGGCGCGCTCGGTGGGAAGGCGGAAACTTTTGTGAAGATGCTTGACGGAAATGGCTAGAGGAGCATCGGAAGGCGTTGGCACTAGAGTGTCGGTGTGGGGCATTAGATTTCCTCCGCGAAACGCTTAGATTTTTTGCGGAAATACCAGGAGCCCCAGACAAGGACGACGACGACGATGGCGAGAGGGATAAGTTTCCAGAAGAAGTTCTCTTCGCCGACGTAGCTCCAGGTGGTGATGGCGTCCTTGGTGACGATGCAGTAACGGAGGTCCTGGATGACTTGGGCGATGGGGTTTAGCAAAATGACCTTGGCAGCGGTGACGGAGGTAGTTGCGACCATGGCGATGGGGTAGATGATGGGGACGGCGTAGAACAGGGCTTGGACGAGGACGTCCCAGATGGAAGTGATGTCGCGGTACTTGACGTTGATGGCGCCGAGCAGGAAAGAAATTCCGAGCGCGAAGATGTAGAGTTCGAACAAAAGCAGGGGGACGAGGAGCCAGGTCCAGGAGGGGGTGACGCCGTCGATGAGAGCGAAGATGACGATGACGACGAGATTGATGAGGACGTTGATGACGGCGGTAAGGGTAGCAGAGACGACAACGATGTACTTAGGAAAACAGACTTTGCGGAGGAGGTCGCCACGGTTGACGACGGCCTGGATGCCTTGGTTAGTGCACTCAGTGAAGAAACTCCAGAAAGTGGTACCGACTAAGAGGTAGACGGGGTAATGGGGGATGTCGCTACCCATCTTGAGGAGCTTAGCGAAAACAACGTAAAGGATGGCGAACATCATGAGGGGCCGTAAAAGCGCCCATAAATATCCCAAAACTGAGCCTTGGTAGCGGAGCTTGAAATCGGTCTTGGTGAGTTCTTTTAAGAGAACACGGTTGTTCTTGTAAAAGAAATTCGGTATTGCCATACTAGTATTTTACCATAAATGCAAATTATTTGGTAGTTCCGTCGGTGTCGTCAATGTGGGTGGTGGTAGGGGTGGGCTTATTGCCAAAGACGAAACGGTCGTAGAAGAGGAAGTTAAGGATCATGATGACGGCGGTGGTGAGGACAAAAGTGCCGGTGGTGAGGACGAATTCGTAGGTGAAGGGCAGATGTAGGGCGGAAGTGATGTTGAAAGTGAACTCGTAGAGGGGAGTAATGAGGCTGAAGAGTTGAGTTAGGGCGGGGCTAATGGCGAAGGTGAGGAGGGCGTTCCAGATGAAGAATTTGTAGATGGCAGTCTTGGTGATGCTGCGCTCCTTCCAGGTGATTTTGGAGTGGGCGAAGTAGGCGACGACGGTAGTGACGGCGGTGGCGATGAGGCTGGAGAGCCATAGGAGATCGTTGTTTCTCACGATGAGGTTAGAAAGGACGGCGTAGAGAATGTAGTTGAAAAGTGTGACGCTGACGCCGACGATGAGATAGCGGATGGCATGGCGGGAGGTTTTGACGTCGGTGCGAGGGGGTTTTGGGCTTAGGTGAGAGTCGCTCATAATTGTCCTTTCAGGTAAGTGAGGGTATCTTTGATGGCATCATTGATAGTGAGATTGGTGTGCCAGTTTAATTCGCGATTGGCCTTTTCTGGATTGGCCCAGAGCTCGGGGATGTCGCCAGGGCGGCGGGGGACAAAACGATGAGGAAGTGGCGAACCACTGATGACTTCGAAAGCGGTGACCATTTCGAGGACGGAAGTGGGGCGGCCGGTGCCGAGATTGTAGGCTTTGAAGCCGGGGGTCTCTAGGGCGGAGATGGCGGCGAGGTGGCCTTTAGCGAGGTCGACAACATGGATGAAGTCGCGGCGGCAGGTACCATCGGGAGTGTTGTAATCGTTGCCGTAGATGGACAGCTCGGGGAGCTGGTGTGTGGCGACTTTCATGATGATAGGCATGAGATTGTTGGGGATGCCGTTTGGTGACTCGCCGATGAGGCCGGAAGGGTGATTGCCGACGGGGTTAAAATAGCGAAGCGCGATGGCGGAAAAATCGGGCCAGGCGGTGGCGAGGTCTTTTAAAATCTCCTCGATTATGTATTTAGTTTTGCCGTAAGGGTTAGTGAGGTTTCTGCCGGTTTCGAAAGTTTCTAGACACTCGGGGTTATCTGGTTCGCCGTAGACGGTGGCGGAAGAGGAGAAGATGAAGTTCTTGATGTCCTGGCGTTGCATGGCGGTTAGGAGATTGATGGCGCCGGTGAGGTTGTTATGGTAATAGAGGAGGGGCTTTTCGATGGATTCGGAGACGGCTTTCATGCTAGCGAAATGCATAACGAGGTTAGGGGATTCGTCGGTGAGGATTTTTTCGATTTTGGAAGCGTCTTTGAGATCGGCTTGGTAGAAAGTGGGAGTTTTGCCGGTGAGAGCGGTGATTTGGTCGAGGACGGTGCGGTTGCTATTGACGAGGTTGTCGATGATGGCAACTTCGTGGCCGGCGTTTAGCAACTCGACGACGACGTGGGAGCCGATATAACCGGTGCCGCCGGTGACGAGGATTTTAAGATTGGACGTGCTACTCATAGGTATATTATATCACAGTGTGGTATAATGGTGACATGAAGAGAATTTCGGTGGTGGTGCCGGTTTATAATGAAGGCACGGGGGTGGTGAGGTTTTTGTCGGAACAGTTGATGCCGGTGCTTGCGACGATAAAATATGCGGTGGAAGTGGTGGTAGTGGATGATGGCTCGAGTGACCAGACGGTGGAAAAGGTGAAGGAGTGGTTTAGTAGCTATAATGGTAAGGGGGGCGGGGTGGAGTTGCGACTTTTGGCAATGACGCGGAATTTTGGGAAGGAAGTGGCGCTGTCGGCAGGGCTGGCAGAGGCGAAGGGGGATGCTGTGGTGATGATTGATGCGGATGGGCAACATCCGGCGGAGGTGATCCCGGAGATGGTTGAGAGATGGGAAAAGGGGGCAGTGATAGTGACGGCGGTGCGAAAGCATAACAGTACGAAACATCGGTTGGGGTCGCGGGTGTATTATCGCTTGATGCGGATGCTTGGCAATCGGAATTTGGTGGTGGGGGCGATGGATTTTCGGTTGCTGGATAGAGAAGTGGTGGATGAGTTTAACTTGTTGACGGAGCGAAATCGACTGGCGCGGGGGTTGATTGATTGGCTGGGGTATCCGCAGGAATATATTATGGTGAAGACGCGGGGGAGGCTTGCTGGCAAGCCGTCGTATAGTTTTCGGAAGTTGGCGGGGCTGGCGTTTGATTCGATGGTGTCGTCGTCGCGGACGCCACTGGTGGTTTTTGGGTACATTGGGGCATTAATCACGGTCGTGTCGGCGGTGTTTGGGCTGTTTATTTTGGTAGAACAGTATATCTTGGGAGATCCTTTGGGACTGGATTGGAGTGGGGCGGTGGCGATGAGTGTGTTTGTGTCGTTTCTGGTGGGGCTAGTGTTGATTTCGCAGGCGATGACGGCGCTGTATGTTTCGCAGATTCATGCGGAGGCGAAGGGGCGGCCGTTGTACGTAATTAATAAGCGGAAATCGTTTGGGCTGGAGACCAAGGCTAGTCTTGACAAGAAAGGGAAAGTATGATAGAATGTAAGCATAAGCATCCCAAAGTGCTTCTGAGTTTTGATGTGGAAGAATTTGATATGCCGAGAGAGCACGGTGGGACTATATCTGTAGAGGAGGGGGTGGAAGTATCGGCGGAGGGGGTAGAGAAGATTTTGGATTTATTAAAACGGACTGCTGTTTTGGCGACGTTTTTTGTGACGGGGAATTTTGCGGAGAGGGCGCCGGAGTTGGTGCGAAGAATGGTGGCGGAGGGGCATGAAGTGGCGTGTCATGGGGTGGACCATTTTCGGCCGAAGGCGAGTGATTTGGTGGAGTCGAAACGGATAGTGGAAAAGGTGGCGGGGGTGAAGGTGCGAGGATATCGGCAACCGAGGATGTTTAAGACGGATTATGGGGAAATGCATAGGTGTGGGTATGCGTATGATTCGAGTGTGAACCCGGCGTGGGTGCCGGGGCGGTACAATAATACGGGGGTGTCACGGCGACCGTTTGTGCGGGAAGGGGTGGTGGAAGTGCCGACTTCGGTGGCGACGGGGGCACGAGTGCCGATGTTTTGGCTTGCGCTACATTGGATGCCGGTTTTGGCGTATGTAAAATTGGCGCGGGGATGTTTGCGACAGACGGGGTATTTTGCGACGTATTTTCATCCGTGGGAGTTTGCGACGGCGGTTTTGAAGTACAAGATGGTGCCAGGGTATGTGCGACATAATGCGGGGGATAAAATGGTGAAGCGGCTAGAGCGAGTGATACGGGGACTGGAGGGAGAATTTGTGACGTATAGTGATTTTGTAGAAAGGTGGCAAAATGAAAAGTAAGGGATTAAAAGTAGCGGGGCGGAAAATAGCGGAAGCGTGGAAGCGGAATCGGTATTTGTGGCGACCGTTTTTGGTGCTGTTTTTGATATATTTGGTGGGGTTTTCGGCGATTCTCTTGGCATCGGTGCATTATGCGGACGACGTGGCGCGGACGAATTATGGGTATGCGGGGTGGTCGGGATTTAGTCGGTATACGGATACGATATTGGCGCATGTGGTGCATGCGGATAATTACTTGACGAATATTGCGCCTTTGCCACAGCTGATGGCGGTGGCGGAGATGGCGCTGGCGAGTTTGATGCTGGTGTGTGTAGTGGGGGGACGAGAGGTGTTTCTTGAGAAGTGGACGAAGTGGATTTGGCGGGTGGTGGCGGTGACGCCGTTGGGGTTTTGTCCGTATATGCTGGAGTGTATGTCGTATCAATATGATGCGCCGTATATGGCGCTTTCGGTGCTGGCGGCAGTGGCGCCACTGTGTTTGCGGAGGCAACGGCCCTTGGTGTACGGGGTAGCGCTGGCGGTGGGGACGCTGGTGGCGTGTACGACGTACCAAGTGTCGCTTTCGATTGTGCCGATGTTGGTGGGGTTTGTGGCGGTGAAGGAATGGAATGAGGATGTGGTGGAGAAGGGGGCGCGAGAACGGCGAGCGCACTACGTAAAAATTGCGAAGTATGTGGCGGGGTCGGCGGCGGTGTTTTTGGTGACGCTTTTGGTGTTTCAGAAGGTACTGATGCGACCGGCGGATATGTATGTGTCGAATGAGGTGGTGGAAATAGGGGAGCTGGTGCCGACGGCGGTGGCACATCTAGTGAAGTATTTGGGACTTTTGGTTAGTGACTTTAGGACGCTATGGCTGGTGTTAATGGCGATGATAGTGGTGGGGTTTGTGGTGGCGTTTGCGGTGAGGAGTGAGCGGAATAAGGTGGTGTCGGCGGTGGTGGGGGCACTGACCGCGGTGGTTTTGGTGGTGCTGGCGTATATATTATATGCGGTGCTTTCGAAGCCACTTTATACGACGCGGGCGATGTATGCGATCGGGGCGGTGCTGGCGATAATGGGAGTGTATATAGCGAGCGGACGAGGGTGGCAAAAGATTATGATGGTGCCGGTGGTGATGCTTGGCTGGTGCTTTTTCTCGTTTGCGTTTACTTACGGGAATGCGCTGGCAGAGCAGGACGCGTATCGGCGGATGCAGACGGAGATGGTGATTGCGGACTTGAATGAGATGTTGCCGGAGTTTGGCGAGGTGAAGACTTTGCAAGCGACGGGAGAGATGGGGTTGGCGCCGGTGGTGGCGCATATGCCGGCGGGGGATTATGTGATTTTGAGGAGATTACTAAAACCGAGTTTTGGGGGTGATGTGCCTTGGATGGCGCATAGGCTAGTGGAAGGCTCGGGGCTTCCTGGGGCAAAATATGATCCGAAAATGAATTTAGAGGGGCAGGATTTGCCGGAGTTGAAAGATACGGTGTTTTATACGATTTATGGGGACGAGAGGGGGATACTGGTGGAGTTTAAGGGGGAAAAGTTTGGCGGGGAAGATTAGAGATGCGGGGCGTTAGGGGGCATTAGGGGGTGGACAGAGTTTACGATTTGGTGTATAATATATACGTTTATGGATGATAGTTTTATACGTGTAAGGGGGGCGAGGCAGAATAATTTGAAAGACGTGGATGTGGATATTCCGCGGGATAAGTTGGTGATTATTACGGGGCTGTCGGGGAGCGGGAAGTCGTCGCTGGCTTTTGATACGATTTATGCGGAGGGGCAGAGGCGGTACGTGGAGTCGCTATCGTCGTATGCGCGGATGTTTCTTGGGGTGATGGATAAGCCGGATGTGGATTCGATTACGGGGCTTTCGCCGGCGATTTCGATTGACCAGAAGTCGACGTCGCGGAACCCGCGGTCGACGGTGGCGACGGTGACGGAAGTGTATGATTATCTGAGGCTTTTGTTTGCGCGAGTGGGGGTGCCACATTGTCCGATTTGCCATAAGCCGGTGTCGCGGCGGTCGGTGGAGGACATTGTGAACGAAGTGATGAAATTGCCGCTTGGGTCGAAGTTGATGGTGCTGGCGCCGATTGTGTCTTCGAAGAAGGGTGAGTTTTTGCACATTCCGGAGCAATATACTGCGAAAGGATTTTCGCGGGTACGGGTGGATGGGATTATTTATGCCCTAGATGAATTTCCGGAGCTGAATAAAAATGAGCGACATGATATTGAGGTGGTGGTGGATAGGTTTGTGTTAAGTCCGGAGCTGTCTTCGCGGATTTTTGGTTCGTGCGAACAGGCGCTAGAACTAGGACAAGGCATTATGAAAGTGCTAAAGATTACGGATAACGAAACGGCAGTGGGGGAAACTGGCATCGGAGCGGGAGCGACGGAAGTTTTGACGTATTCGCAAAGGTATGCGTGCCCGGACCATCCAGAGGAGTTGATACCGGAGCTGTCGCCGAGGCTGTTTTCCTTTAATGCACCAGAGGGGGCGTGCCCGGCGTGTACGGGGCTCGGGTCGAAGATGGAGATTGACCCGGAGCTGGTGTTTAACAACAACTTGACGATTAGCGAGGGCGGGATACGGCCGTTTAACCGAGTGGGGCAAGATTCGTGGTGGTTGAAACGGTTGATGCAGGTGGGGGCGAAGCATGGGTTTAATGTGCAGACGCCGATTGGGGAGCTTCCTGAGGAAGTGCGACATTTGATTTTGTATGGGACGGGGGACGAGAAGTACGAGATGAGGATTAGTGGGTCGGGGCGATTTGCGGATGGGACAGTGTACGAAACGACGTATGAGGGGGTGATACCGATGCTGGAAAGGCGGTACAACGACCCGAAGACTTCGGAGTTTACGAAACATGATATTGAGCGGTTTATGCGGGTGCGGGAGTGTCCGGTGTGTCATGGGGCGAGGCTGAAGCCTTCCGTTCTGGCGGTGACGGTGCATGATCTCAACATCGTGGACATGTGCAACATGGATGTAGACGCGACACTTTCGATTTTGTCGCAAGATTTGGGGTTTTCGGAGTCGGAGGAGATGATAGCGGGGCCGATTTTGAAGGAAATTCGCGAGCGGGTGAAATTCATGCAGGATGTGGGGCTGGGGTATTTGGAATTAGGGCGAGCAGCGAATACTTTGAGTGGTGGAGAGGCGCAGAGAATTAGGCTCGCGACGCAGATTGGGTCGGGGCTGACTGGGGTGCTATATGTACTGGACGAGCCGTCGATTGGGCTACATCAACGGGATAATGACAAGCTGATTGCGACTTTGAAACATTTGCGGGATTTGCATAATACGGTGGTGGTGGTGGAGCACGACGAAGATACGATGTGGGCGTCGGACTATATTATCGACATTGGGCCGGGGGCGGGGGCGAAAGGTGGGCAGCTGGTGGCGTGCGGGACGCCGGCCATGGTAGCGGAAAATCCGGAGTCGGTGACGGGGCGGTATTTGTCGGGGCGGGAGACGATTCCGGTGCCATCAAAACGGCGAAAAGTGCGGAAGGGGCATGAGTTGGTAGTGCGAGGAGCGCGAGAAAATAACCTGAAGAATATTGATGTGGCGTTTCCGCTGGGCGTGATGACGGTGGTGTCGGGAGTGAGTGGGTCGGGGAAGTCGACTTTGGTGAATTCGATTCTTGCGAATGAACTTTTGGCGCGGCTCCACCGGGCGCAGACGGTATCGGGGCTACATGATAAAATTGAGGGGATTGAGCTGATTAATAAAGTGATTGTGATCGACCAGTCGCCGATTGGGCGGACGCCACGGTCGAATCCGGCGACGTATACTGGGGTGTTTAACGCGATTCGGGAACTTTTTGCATCGCAACCAGAGGCGGAAGTGCGAGGGTACAAGGCGGGGAGATTTTCGTTTAACGTAAAGGGTGGGCGGTGCGAGCATTGTCAAGGGGATGGGGTGAATAAAATCGAGATGCATTTTCTCCCAGATGTGTATGTGACGTGCCCGGTGTGTCATGGGCGACGGTATAATGCGGAGGCTTTGGAAGTAAAATACAAGGGGAAAGATATTTCGCAAGTACTAGACATGACGATTGATGAGGCGGTGGAGTTCTTTGCTAACGTGCCGTCGATTGTCGGGAAGTTGCGAACAATTCAAGAGGTGGGCTTGGGGTATATTCGGCTGGGGCAGCCGGCGACGACGTTCTCGGGGGGCGAAGCACAGAGGATTAAGCTTGCGACGGAGCTTTCGAGGCGGTCGACGGGGAAGACTTTGTATATTTTGGATGAGCCGACGACGGGGCTACATACGGATGATGTGAAGCGGTTGCTGACGATATTAAATCGGTTGGTGGATGGGGGGAATTCGATGATTATTATCGAACATAACCTGCACGTGATTAAGTCGGCGGACTGGGTGATTGATATGGGGCCGGAGGGAGGGCTGAAGGGGGGCTTAGTCTGTGCGACGGGGACGCCGGAGGAGCTTGCTAGAAGAGCGGAGACGCCGACGGGGCAGTATCTCAAGGGGATGCTGGGGTAGGGTGCGTCGCGCTAGGTCCTGTCTTCTCCGGCAGCCCAAGCCTTTCGGCGTCCAGGACTTGAAATGTCGTAATTTCTACAATTTTCGTCGCGCGCTCGTGGCTTAGCCCTACCTGCGACTCGTGGTAAATTGCATGCGCCCTTCCCAACCGTGGAGCTGGGCTGTTCCTATTAGTCTCTTAGGGCCACTCGCGCAGCGGAAAATTAGTAGAAATTACACATTTCAAATCTAAAAAAGGACGCCGAGAAGGCTTGGACTGCCGGAGAAGGCATGGCTGGGGGGCTTACAGCAAACACCCCCGCGGGGCGGGGGTGGGACTATGGGGCAGGACCGGACCCGCCGGGAACACTGGTGCGCGACTACTTAAGCACGCAGCGCACGGCCAAGCCGAGGTACTTGCTGCGGTTGATCGTAGGGTTGACGCTGGAAGTGTTGAGGTACAGGTAGTACCCGCTTTGAGCCGAGCTGGCCGTACGGGACCAGTAGTAGCCGTAGGAGCCAACGTTGCGGGCGCCGGAAGAGTTGTAGAAGCCACCGAGTAGGAAGCCCGGAGCTGACGCACCATTAGTGTTTTCAGTCGTGGTGGTTGGGTTGGATACTAGCATAGCAGTAGCTGCAGTGGAATCTGTACCACCGTATGCGGTGGAGAGCGTCTGGAATTCACCACCATTACCGCCAGTGGGCGGAGTCCGAGTAATAGTCGCATTTTTATAATATCATGGTTTATGTTTGAGTGCAAGAGGATGATTTAACAGGGGTGCTCGTAAAAACCTGCATTTTTGGGGTTAAAGTGCCTGTAAAAAGTTGCAAGTTTTGGTCGAAAGTGCCTGTAAAAACTTGCAATTTTCTCTATTGTTTGTTATTATCAGACGGTGTCGAGGTATATAATGTTGCAAAAGGACACTGGCTGTTTTGTTGACAATAGTAAAATAGAGTATTATCCGCTGTTTATGGGGATGTTTTTGTAAGAGTGGATTAGTCGAGGAAGGCGCCGGATTGGCGGGACCAGAGTTTGGCGTATTCGCCGTTTTTTGCGAGGAGTTCGGCGTGGGTGCCTTGTTCGATGACGCGACCGTCGCGGAGGACGACGATGCGGTCGAGGCCGGCGATGGTGGAGAGGCGGTGGGCGACGACGATGGAAGTGCGACCCTGCATGAGGTGGGCGAGGGCGTCTTGGATGTGGGCTTCGGACTCGGAGTCGAGGGCGGAGGTGGCTTCGTCTAAAACAAGGATGGGGGCGTCCTTTAAGATGGCGCGAGCGATGGCGATGCGCTGGCGCTGGCCACCGGAAAGTTTGATGCCGCGCTCGCCGACCAAAGTATCGTAGCCGTCGGGGAGGTTCTTAATGAATTCGTCGGCGCGCGCGAGGTGGGCGGCGTGGTAGACTTCTTCTTGGGTGGCGCCGGGGCGGCCGTAAGCGATGTTGTCATAGATGCTGCGGTGGAAGAGTGAAGCTTCCTGCGGGACGTAGGCGATGGCCTCGCGGAGGGAGCGCTGGGTGACGTCGCGGATGTCTTGGCCGTCGATGAAGATGGCGCCTTTTTTGACGTCGGCGAAGCGAAGGAGGAGCTTGGTCAGGGTGGATTTGCCAGAGCCAGAGACGCCGACGAGACCGAGGCTGGTGCCAGGGATGACGGTGAGGCTTAAATCCTCAAACAGCTTGTCCTTTTGCTCCTCGTGGGTGAAGGAAATGTGGCTGAACTCGAGGCGGGCATCGGTGACTTGTAATGGCCGATCGGTTTTGTCATCGACAATGAAGGGGAGATCCAGAATTTCGACCATGGTGTTGGCGTCGCCAAAACAACGGTTGAAAACGCGGAGGATGTGGTTGATTTGCCACATGCTTTGCGAGAGCGAGGAGGAAAGAGAGAAGAGAAAGAGGACGTTTGCAATGCTGAGGCCGAACCAGTCGTGGCTCATGATGAGCAGGAAAATAATTAGCACGAGGGCGATCATGAGGATGATGTTTAAGATGAGGTTGCGGCTGAAGGACGCTTTGGCGAGGCCGAAAGTGGCGTGGCGGGTGCGGGCGGTGGCTTTGGCGAAGCGCTTTTTCTCATAGGATTCGCGGGCGTAAGATTTGACGCTGGTGACGTTCGTGATGGCGTCGGCGAGTTGGCCGGTTTGGTGGTTTTCGGCTTCGGCCATGTCTTCTTCGCGGTAGGAAGTTTTGGCGTAGGTGATGGTGGCGGCGATAGTGTAGGCGACGAGCATGGCGAGAAGGATGCCGGCGATGGGTGGGCAGATGAGAAAGGCGGTGATAAGGGAATAGGCAACGGTAAGAATGAGCGGGTAGACGCTCCAGACAAAGTTGGACTTTAGATTAATGAAGGCGTTTGGGAGTTTGTTGGCTGCGGAAGTGAGGGAGCCCGAGAAGTGGTTGGAGTGGAAGGTCATGGATTGGTTGATAACGGCGGTGAAAGCGAGCTGGCTTAAATATTCGCCGGCTTTGGCGTCGATGGCCCAGTCGAGCCAGTCGAGGATGCGGACGAGGACGATGTTGTTGAAAAGTACGGGGATGAGAGTCCAGAGGAGAGTGGGGACGTAGGCCGCGAGCTCGAAGTTGCCGGTACTCATGATGCCGATGATGTCGGAAGTGCCACGGGGCCAGATGATGTTGCTGATGAAAATGTTGACGGGAATGAGGAGAAGCAGAGCGAAGGTGCGGAGTTTGTAGCGCATGAGGGCTTGCCAGAAATAGTGGAGGATGCGACGGTAGTGGATGGGGTCTTTTGACTGAGGTTTTTTGGTGGGTTTTGACATATATTATATAGTATAGCATAAAAAGTTGGAGTGGGGGGTTGATTTTTCACTATCTCTGTGATATAAGAGATGCAGGTTGGCTTTGGTTGGTTTAGCGGGTCGGGAATTAGCTTAGCAGTTAGCCACTGCGAGGGCTCACTAAACGGTGATACTAGGTAGCTAAAGTTGCCCCAGAAAGGAAGATATGGCACAGATTGCGCTCATTATCATTAATTTCGGAAAAAGCAAACAGCTAAAGAAAAATAAGAAAGATTAGTTAAGCTAATCTTTCTCAACCAACCTAACGAGATGGTTTCCTAGTGGCCATCTCTATGATTTTATTTTAGCACAAAAGGGATGGGGTGTAAAGACTTTTGGGGTATGTTATAGATAGTTCGGGGAGGTGGTTCAAGAGCTAGGTAGTACGAATACAGCGTACGTAGTACCCGAGATAACGACTGCCACTGCTAGTGCTCAGGTTATCACTGTTGTAGCTAAGGGAATAGCGACCGTGACCACCGTCGGCTGTAGATGATGACCACCACATCCCACTAGTAAGCGTATTATTAAGAGAACCATTAACATATTGCCCGCCGTAAATCGGATTAAAAGCAGTGATATAGCTAGTGATGCCGGACTGCTCAGAATTAGTAGGGAGACGCCACTCTCTTGGACAGATGCTATAAGTGGCTGTTGTAGTGTTTGCATTCGTGGTCGCTATAGTGCCAACAGTAGCCGCGGAGTAATTATACCAGACTGTAGGATTTCCATTATTGTCAGTACCTTCATGCACACATAAATTAGTCCAGCCACCACCGGTATAAGCATCAAACACGCCGTTAGCATAGCCATAACAGTCGCTGGACGAGTTGGAACCATTGACAAGATCCTTGAGGGTTTTGGTAACGTCAGAATTGTAGTTGCTAGTGATGCTCTTAACAACCATAGTGCCATCGGAGCTAGTGGAAACTGGCGTACTGCCGGTGTCGCCGAGGTAGCGGAGATTCTCTGTCATCCAGTAGGCGCCGTTGATTTTGGTAACTTGGTAGGTTTTGCCGTCGCGGACGTCTGTTAATGTGGTGGAGTCGCCGTTGTTTGGCATTTTGCTAGCAAGGGAGGTGGCAGTGATGGTCTGCATGCTGTCGTCGAGCACGCACCGGACCGAATATCCGCAACTACGACTGGTGTAATTGGCCGAATACACGTCGTTCGAACCGAAGCTCAGGCTATAAGCGCTATAACTCGAGCGCGAAGCAGAGGACCAATAGCTCCCGTTGGAGCCGCCATTGCTGAACGAGCCCAAGCTATAGTAGCCGGCCAGCAAGAAATTCGGCGTCGTCCCAGGGCCTGCCTGATTATAAAAGTTCGACGTGTTTTGGTAATAGTTGTTGGAACTCATGCCATATTGAATCGAGAGTTGGTAGAAATCACCCTTCTTATAACCAGTGGCACTAGTGGCACTGGAGTCATTATAGTTACCCGATGATGGCAATTTCCAGCCTTTCGGACAAATACTGTAGACAGTATCATAGCCATTGCCAGTCACAGCATTGCCACTGCTATCCTTACCACCTGCTGTTGCGGCAAGCCAAGAATAGTAACTATTGCACGGGCTAGACGAGGTGCAGTCACTTTGGTTAGTAGTTTCATTGCCACTATTATATACATATGCAGTAGTATCGTCAGAGAACCCGTTGGTAGAAGAGGCCGGAAGGGTGTAGTATGGATTACCACTAGCCTTGGTATTCGCATCTGCAACGTTAGAATCATCGCTGTAGAGTGCGGTGCCACCAGCTAAGTTGAGGTTTGATGTCATCCAACATTTGCCATCAGCTAGACGTTGAACGGTATAAGTTTTGCCATCTCGTCTGTCTTTAACAGTGAGTGCTTCGACAGAAGTACATAGAGCAGGATCTAAGTCTTGCATATTTACAGCATCAGCTTCCCACATCGCATAAAGCGTAGCAACATTCTGAGTGGTTTGGTTGATGGGGTATTGGTCTCCTGGTTGGTAGGTAGTACCAGTACAAGCATTAGTACCATCAGTACCAGTGTCTACAGTACACCAGCCTTTGAAGGTATAGCCATCCTTAGTAGGAGTAATGGAAGAGAGAGTAATGTAAGTAAGGTTAGTTTCATCTTCTGCTACACCTGGAGTAGTACCAGAATCAGCTCCAGTACCATTATAGTTTACAGTATAGTCTATAGGGTTACCTACGGCAGTAAGGATGAAGGTATTGGTATAGCTACCAGAATCCTGAGTATACTCTAGTCTAGCTGCTAAGTCTATAGTATAAGTATCTACAGCATCGGGGCAAGTATTGCTACCATTGCTCCTTCCATTAGCACAGTTGGTGATGTTTAGGGTAGTGGCGGTAGTAGTAGGTGAAGGGAGATAGTTAGAGTTAGGGGAAGAGTTGAGCATGCTTGGTTTATAGCCCCACATGCCATTATAGGCAGTGGTATTGAAGGTGGTAGCAGAAATACCAGTACTTGGTACTGCACTGGAGCCAGTAGCAGAGCCAATGGAGGCAATGGTAGAACTACCGCTAGTGGTATCACTGGCGGTGAGGTTGGTATCACTATCGCTATTACTAATGCTTAAGGTATAGCCAGTATAGTTAGTAGTAGTAACAGTAAACTCGGCTTGGGTACTAGTACTGGAATAGTTAGATGAAGCAGGGTCAGTCGTAGCAAAGGTACCATTATTACTATCTACGGCAAGATCCAAGGAAGCACCACCGGTAGTGGTCAGCGTGAGAGAGGTAGTAGACGCTGTGCCGGTGGCGGCTTCGGTTTTTTGTTCAACACCTACTATGGGAAATACCGTAAGTAGGGTGAACAAACAAAGTGAAAAGGTAGCTAAGATTCCGGATAATGTCTGACGATGGGAATGTTTGATATAATTCTTGATTGATTTTAGTTGTATGACCATGGGGTGTGTTTTCCTCTCGTTAATTTTGCTAGCCCACGATGACATGATTACAAAAATCGGCACCGTAGGCTTTCAACAACCGAGCATTCTGGACCATGACGGAACAAAGATGCACAGTACCTAACGGTGCCGATTTTTATCTTCGTTCTAATCGTCATAGCCTATTTGTAATATAATGTGCTCGGTTGTTGAAACTTTTACGATTCTATTGTAGCACAGCTTAAGAGCGATTTCAACGTTGATTTTTGGTGAAATTATGGTGTAATATGGTGGTTTAGGTACGAATTTTGAAAAAAGTGTGTAAAATAATTTGAAATAGGGTATAATGGGGGAAAGGAGTTATTTTTATGGCAACTAATAATACAAAAATTTTCTTGGTACTGAACTCGGGGTCGAGCTCGGAGAAGTTTTCGCTGTATGAGGGCGAGGACGAGGTATGCTCGCTCTACTTTGAGGGGGTGGAGATTGATGGGAAGAAGAAGTTTATCTGCACAGTGACGAAGGAAGACGGAACAGAGTACGAGGTGGATAAGAAGTGGGATTCGCTTGATACGGCGTTTCTCGAGGCGAAGGCGATTTTTGAGAAGGAGGGGTACATTAATGAGGCGCATCCTTTGGATGGGATTCTTGTGCGGACGCCGGCGGCGGGGACGTATTTTTCGAAACACCACATTGTGGATGATGAAACGTTCTCTGAGCTCGAGAAGGCGAAGTTGACGTATCCTCTGCATGTGCCAGGGGCGATACGGGGGGTGAAGAATGCAATTGCGACATTCCCAGGAGTGCCGGTGATGACGATGAGTGATTCGGAGTTTTTGACGCAGGAGTCGCGGCGAGATGCCGACTATGCTTTGCCGGCGGAAGTGATAGCTGAGTTTGACCTGGGGCGGTGGGGTGCGCACGGGTCGTCGTATGGGTATGTGATGGGGCGGATTTGTGAGCTGGGGATACTCGAGAAGAAGATGATAGTGTGTCATCTTGGGTCGGGGTGCTCGGTGACTGGGTTTATCGACGGGGAGCCGGCGTATACTTCGATGGGCGAGACGCCACTTGAGGGGCTGATGTCGTCGACGAGAACTGGGTCGATTGACCCGACGGTGGGGGCGCTACTTGGTGAGAAGTTGGGGGCGGCCGAGGCGATTAAGGTTCTGAACAAAGAGTCGGGGCTCGTGGCGCTTGCGGGGTCTTCGGACATGCGAGAGATTATCGCCGGGGCGGAAGAGGGACGACCGGAGGCGGTGAAGGCCTATAATATGTTCATCGAGGGGGTGGCGGGGAAGATTGGTGAATTTGCAGCGAAGATGGGCGGAGTGGATGCGATTGTGTTTACAGCGACGATTGGGGAGCGGTCGATCCCGGTGCGGAGCGCGGTGATGAGCCACCTGGAATTTATGGGCTTTAAGATTCGGAGTGAGGCAGCGATGGATAAGGGGGCTGGGTATACCAATATTGCCGAAGAGGAGTCGAAGCCAGTATATATTATACCGACAAATGAGGCGGCGTATATGATTAAGAAGGCGTCCGAGCTAATCGATGCGCAAGCATAACGACCAAGTTTCAAAGGGGGAAACAGAGTGCATCTTGGGGGTGGCAAGGGGGTGCTTGGCACTCCCGGGGGACTTCGTAGAGATGGGATGTTACAAGGGGGATACATCTTTAATGTTAGCCGAGATAATTCGGAGTGGCAAGACGGGCTCTAAGCTTTTGTATGTTTATGATTCGTTTGAGGGGCTACCGGAGAAGACAGGGGCGGATGAGTCGGTACTAGGGGAAGAGTTTCGGGGTGGGGAACTTTACGCTACAAAGCGAGAGGTAAAGGAGAGGTTCCTTCGCGCGGGGCTGAAGGTACCGGTGATTAAGAAGGCGTGGTTTAATGAGCTTAGGGCTAGCGATATGCCCGAGGAGATTGCTTTTTCGTTTCTCGATGGGGATTTTTACGAGTCGATTCGCGACTCTCTGAGGCTAGTGGGCGATCTGATGGTGCCGGGCGGGATGATACTGGTGCATGATTATAATAATATGGCGTTACCAGGGGTGAAAAAGGCGGTAGATGAGTGGCTATCCCAGGCACCGGGGGCGGAGATACAGGGGTACTGCGAGAGTTTGGTTAAAATTAGCATAAAAAATTAGCACTCGGGGGTTGCAAGTGCTAATTTTTGTGCTATAATAGGGGTAGAGAGGGCGACGAGCCGGAATAAGAAACCGCGCTTTAAAGCCCGGAAAAGGAGTAAAAATGACATTAAAACCGTTAAAAGATAGAATTGTGGCGGTGGTGGAAAAACCGCAAGAAAAAACTGCGTCGGGGATACTACTTGGTGACGCGAAAGAGAAGCCGGCGTATGCTGTGGTGGAGTCGGTAGGACCAGAGGTAAAAGAGGTGAAAAAAGGCGACAAGGTGGTATACAAGGAGTATTCTACTACCGAAATCAAACTGGACGAGAAAGAATATATTATCTTGAAGGAAGAAGACGTTTTGGCGACTTTGTAGAAGGCAGGTTGTGGAAAACCTGTGGAAAATGGGGGATGTAATTAAAGTAAAGGAGTAAAAATGGCAAAGAAAATTTATTATGAAGCAGAGGCACGGGAAAAAGTGCTGTCGGGGGCGAAGCAACTGTATGATGCAGTGAAAGTGACGTTTGGACCGAAGGGGCAGAACGTGGTAATTGAGAAGGAATATGGCGCACCGGTGATTACGCACGATGGCGTGACGGTGGCGGAGGCGGTGGAACTTCCCTCTAAGGACGAGTCGCTGGGCGAAGCGGTGGGGGCGAAGCTGATTAAAACGGCGGCGCAGAAGCTGAACAAGGCGGCGGGGGATGGGACGACGACGGTGACGGTTTTGACGTATAATATACTGTCGGAAGCGAATAAGCTGATTGCAGCGGGGATGAATCCGATGGATTTGCGCCGAGGAATTGAGAAGGCGGGGGCGGAGATTGTGGCCGGAATTGAGAAGATGGCGGAGAAGATTGAGGGGGACGACAAGAAGGTGGCCGAGGTGGCGAAAATTTCGGCGGGGGATGAGAAAATCGGCGAGCTGATTGCGGAAGTGATTTCGAAAATTGGCAAAGACGGTGTGGTGACAGTGGAAGCTGGACAGGGCCTAGAAATGGAGCAGGAAATTGTAGAGGGGTTCTCGTATGATAAAGGGTTTTCGTCGCCGTTTTTCGTGACAGATGTGAACCGACAGGAAGCGGTGATTGAGAAGCCGCTAGTCCTAATCACGGACAAGAAGATTTCGGCGGCGACTGATATTGTGCCGCTACTTGAGAAGGTGATGCAGAGCGGGAAGAAAGAAATTGTGATTATCGCTGAGGAGGTGGAGGGTGAGGCGCTGTCACTTCTTGTGCTTAATAAGCTGAAGGGGGTGTTTAACCCGCTAGTCTTGAAAGCGCCGTCCTTTGGTGATAGGCGGAAGGAAATTATGGAGGACATCGCGATTTTGACGGATGCGACGGTGGTGTCTTCGGATAAGGGGTTGAAGCTTGAGGAAGTGGGGATGGAAGTGCTTGGCTCGGCGGCAAAGGTGATCGCGACGAAGGATGAGACGACGATTATTAAGGGTGCTGGCGATAAGAAGGCGGTGGAAGCGCGGATTGAGCTGATCCATGCGCAGGCGAAGATGGCGAAGAGCGATTACGAACGGGAAGAGCTTGAGAAGCGGGCGGCGGCGCTTTCTGGCAAGGTGGCGGTGATTAAGGTAGGTGGCGCGACCGAGACCGAGATTGATGAGAAGAAGTTCCGCGTGGATGACGCGGTGGCGGCGACGAAGGCGGCACTGGCTGAAGGAATTGTAACTGGCGGTGGGGTGACGCTGGTGAATTTGGCGAAGGGGCTCTCTAGTGATGAGGCCGGGGTGAAAATCGTGCGAGAAGCTCTCAAGGCGCCGTTTGTACATATTATGGAGAATGCGGGGCTGAATGCGCAGGCGCTACTTGCGGAAGTGGAATCGGCGAAGCCGGGGATGGGGGTTAATGTGATGACACCAGAGAAGGGGCTAGTGGATTTGAAGAAGGCAGGAGTGATCGACCCAGCGAAGGTGACGAAGGAAGCGGTGGCGAATGCGGTGTCGATTGCGGCGACGGCGATCACGATGGGGGCGCTGGTATGTAATATCCCGGAGGAGAAGCCGGCGGCGGGCGCTCCGGATATGTATTAGAGAAGTGGGACTTTCTTTGGGAAAGAAAGTCCCAACGAAAGAAACCAGGACGAAAACGAAATGAGGCACATGTCCTCATTTCGTTTTTGATTATTGATAAAAAAATACGCGAGGTGGGTCGCGTATTTTTGTTGTGTATTCGTGTTTGTTTACGAATTCATGTCGTCGATGGAGTCGACGAGGTAAAGTAGGGCTTCGCCGCGCTCTTTGTCGTCGCTGATTTCGCTAGCGGCGCGATAGGCGGGCTCGAGGACGCTTCTATCGTGGTAGTTATCAATCACGTTTTTGTAAATGTCAAATTTCTGCTCGGCAGGGACGTCCATCTTGCTGAGGATGGGGGCGAGGCCACGCAGAGCGGCTTCCTTCACCTGCTTGACGCTGAGGGAACCTTCCTTCTCATCAACAAATGGAGCGACGGTGACGATTTCCTCTTCGATTTTGTTGGAGCCGGCAGGGATGGTTTCGGCTGGCCTTTGCTCTGGTGCAGGCATTGCCGGTGCTGGCATCGGAGGAACGGACATTGGTG
>CAZXEG010000003.1:0-42361 GCA_964639835.1 uncultured Candidatus Saccharibacteria bacterium
TTTTAATGGCAATAATTTTACCATTTTATGTTGCAAAGGTTCTGAGATAATACGGAACCATTGACTTTTGAGGGGAAGTATGGTATAATTAAAGGGTAGTGTCTAGCTTGTGGACACTACCCTTTCAAATTATTTGTTAATTACGAAAAATCCCTTGTCATGAGGGGTTTTTTGTGGTATAATTAGGGGTAATATTAATGTAAAGGAAGATATGAGTCGTATCGGAAAACAACCCATCGAAATTCCGGCGGGAGTGACAATTACGGTCGGCGACAAAGAGATTACTGTCGCGGGCCCGAAAGGTCAGCTCATAGTGCCGGTGCAACCAAAGACGAAGGTCAAGGTTGAGGGAAATGTAGCCACAGTGACGCGCGAAGATGACGAGCCAAAATCAAGGGCTTGGCATGGTCTGCAGCGGGCGTTACTGAATAATGCAGTAGTTGGTGTAACCAAAGGCTACGAGAAAAAACTAGAAGTTAATGGCGTAGGGTTTCGGCTTTCTGGCGGTGGTCAGGAAATCGAGATGGCGCTAGGGTTTTCGCACCCGGTGAAGTACAAAGCACCGGAGGGTGTGCAACTTGCTACCAACAAAATGGAAATCACCGTGTCGGGGATTGACAAGCAGAAAGTTGGTCAGGTGGCAGCGGAAATTCGCGCTCTCAAGAAGCCAGAGCCTTACAAGGGCAAGGGGATTAAGTACGTGGATGAGGTGATCATTCGCAAGGCTGGAAAGGCAGGTAAGAAGTAATGAATAAGCAGTTTAGAGCAAAGCGCACGCGCGCGAAGATTACGGGGACGGCGGAGCGCCCGCGGCTTTCGGTTCATATTTCGAATTTGCACATTACAGCACAAATTATTGACGACGAGAAGAAGACTACCCTCGCTTATGCGACGACGGTTGGCACCAAGATGACTGGTACGAAGACCGAGCGGGCGGCGATGATTGGCACGGAAATTGCCAAGAAAGCCAAGGCAAAGAAGATTTCCAAGGTAGTGTTTGACCGTGGTGCAAAATTATATGCGGGGCGGATGTCGGCGCTAGCTGATGCGGCCCGTAAGGAAGGATTGGAGTTTTAATATGCCTGAGACAGAAAAGAAAGCCCCAAGGGTAATTAACAAGTCCGGCACCCTCAAGATGGACGACAAGGTGGCGGCGAAGAAAGAAGTGCGGGACATCGCGGGGCGGAAGATGGACCGGCGGGGGCGGCGTGACCGCGTGAAAGCGGATGTAGCGCCGAAGGAATTTGACGAAATTACGATTGCGGTGGACCGGGTGTCGAGAACCGTGGCAGGTGGGCGCCGGATGCGGTTTAAGGCGCTGGTCGCGATTGGTAACCACAAGAACCGGGTAGGAATCGGCGTGGCCAAGGGCAACGACGTGACTACGGCGGTAGCGAAGGCAACTTCGAAGGCCAAGAAAACCATGGTGACCTTCCATATGGACGGCGAGACGATTTGTCACGAAACGCGGGTGAAGGTAACCGGGGCGGACGTGCTGATGAAGCCGGCGGCGCCAGGTACCGGGATTATCGCCGGTGGTACCGTGCGGGCGATTATGGGCCTTACGGGGGTGAAGAACCTGATTTCGAAGTCGCTAGGCTCGACTAACAAGGTGAACATCGCCTATGCGGTGATGGAGAGCCTGAGAGCGCAGGTGCCACGGAGCCAGTGGACTGGCGCGAAGGCTACGGTTGAGAAGACCGGTGAGGCTGAGAAGGTTGAGACTAAGAAAGCCACGAAGGCTGAGACCGTGAAGGCCGAAGCGAAGAAGACCGAGAAGGTCGAAGCAAAGAAGCCGGTGGCGAAGAAAGCTACTGCGAAGAAGGTTGCGGATGAGAAGCCAGCGACCGCTAAGAAGCCAGAGAAGCCAGTGGCGAAGAAGTCCACGAAGAAGGAGGACAAGTAATGAAATACAATGAACTAACCGTAGAAAAGAACACGCGACCTTCGCGTAAGGGGCGGGGAATCTCGGCTGGACAGGGTAAGACCGCTGGTCGTGGCACCAAGGGTCAGAAGGCTCGGACTGGTCACTCGAAGATGCCGGCAGGGTTCATGGGCGGTCAGCGAGCGATTATGCAAGCAGTGCCGAAGCTCAAAGGCTTTAAATCTTTCCATGCAAAGGCTGAGGTGGTCTATACCGATCGGCTGAATGATTTGTCGGGTAAGGTTGATAACTTTAAGCTGGCAGAGGCGGGGCTGATTTCGAATCCATTTGCGAAAGTCAAGGTGATTTCGCGTGGGGAACTTTCCGCGAAGATTGAGCTTTCGACTCAGTTTGCTTCGAAGACCGCGGTGGAAGCGATTAAGAAGGCTGGTGGGAGCTTTACCAAAGTCGCTGTACCGATGAAGCCAAGCAAGAAAGCTGAATAAAACCTTAAAATTTAGCAAAATCCCCCTTCTAGAGGGGGATTTTGTGGTATAATTTAGAAAATAGGAGTGTTATGGAAGAAAAAGAGCTGAAAACTAGTACAAAACAGAGGGTGGTGATAGGGCTAATTGCGCTGATTATGGTGGGGTCGATGGTTGCGTCGTATGCGGCGATTGTGATAAACGGGAATAAATCGTCGAGTGCGAGTTCGAGCGAGACGACGAAGTTGAGTGATGAGAGGATTGCGTATTACCAGGATGGGTATGCGAGCGCGCTAGATAAGTTTAAGAGCACGACAGCGGGGGATTTTGCGAAGTTTCAAGAGTATCTCTCGGCGGTGGGGGAGTATGACGAAACGGCGGCGAATGAAGGCGAGGTGAAGACGAAGGATCTGGCGGTAGGCGAAGGGCGAGAGATTGGGGCGGAAGATAGTGATTATCTGGCGTATTATGTGGGGTGGTGCGCGGATGGGTCGGTGTTTGATTCGTCGCTTGACTCGGTGAGCAATCCGACGGCGTTTGCGAAAGCACTCGACGTGTCGATTGGGATGATCGATGGGTGGACCGAGGGGGCGACTGGGATGCGGATTGGCGGGGTGAGGCGAATTACGATTCCGGGGGCGAAAGCGTACGGGGAAAATATGGAGATTTGTGGGGGGTACAATAAACCGCTGAGGTTTCTCGCGATGGCGGTGGCAAAGGAAGACCCGCTGAAGAGCGTAGCGAGCGAGCTGGATACAGCGTATATGAAGCTGCAATATGCGAACTATGGGATTGACTACGAAGAGCAGATGCAGAGCCAATAACTGAGGTGGCAGGGGCAGATGCTTGACTTTTTAGCGTAAGTGTGATATAATAAGGGTATAGGTTGATACTGGGGCGGGTGGTAAGAGCCTCGCACCGTTGTCTGAGGGGGATTCCTAGAAAGGGGAGTGGGAAATGAACAACGCGTTTTATCATGAATTTGAAATTGGTTTTAACGCCTACATGGTGGTAGCGCCAGTAATGCTGGGGATGGCTGCCATCTTTGCGACACAGCAGGCCTTTTTGACACCGGGGCTGAAGATTCGCAAGATCTTTGGCGACGGTATCCTGAAGCTGGTAACACTGGTGTGCGGCATGGTATTTGCCGCGATGTTTGCGAGCGAAAGCTGGCAGGGCATTATCCAGTGGTGCGACAACCATTTGGCGGGTGACAGCGGGATGTATTCGCTGATCCTGATGCCGATGGTGATAGCGGCGATTTCGGCTCTGTATGGGGGGTGCGTCTATGCCGTAATGAAAATTGCGGTATGGGCGAGACTGGGGCACTTGACCGAGCGACGTCGGATTGAACGGAGGCGTCGCAAGATGAAGTTACTCGAGGAAGTGATGGACGCGCTGAGGCGCGACCGAGTCCTGGAGCTGGAGAAGCAGTACCAGGAAGAGGTAAAAAAGCAGGCGGAAGAAGGTGCGCGTCTGGAAGCAGATAATGTGCTCTTTAGACTGAAGCGGCCGGAAAAGCCTGTGTTTAAGGTAGTAACCAATTGAGAATTTCATGTACCCTCGGGCTTGGCCCGGGGGTATTTTTTTTGATTTTGGTTATTGTTTTTTGAAAGCGGTTGTGGTATGATGGAAGTATGAAAGCTAAAAATATCATTACAACCGGTGGAGTTATACTTGGGGGTCTCATAATGGCGAGCGGTGCGGGCGCTTTGTCGTACGTGGATGAGACAAATGTGCAATTTACGTTTAATCCGATGCTGACGATGACGCTGTCGGAGGGCGACCTCACGATTACGGATTTGGCGCCGGGGAACTCGAAGAATAGTAACGCGGTGGCGATTACGGTGAATACGAATAGCGTGTATGGGTACGGGCTATATGCGACGGTGGGGAATTCGACGTATAACAGTACGGATTTGGTGCTTTCGGGTGGGGCGGATAGCTTTACGAGCATCGCAACGAATGCGAATGCGTCGTCGCTTTCGGGCGGGTACTGGGGGTACTCGATCGATGCGGGCACGACCTACAATGGGTTGCCACTCTATACGGCGACGAATGGGGCGGAGCTCAAGACTACGACTGGCGCGGCGCAGAATGATGCGACGAGTTTCCTGATTGGGGCGGCCGCGGATACGGCACAGACGCAAGGGACGTATAATAATGTGATTAACTTTTCGGCGGTGGCGCGGATGTATGACGAGCTGTCGATCGAGGCGATGGATACGATGCAGAACCTAGGGTCTCTAAGTACGGCTGGTAAGACGGCGGTTAAAAGCACGATGGTGGCGGGGCAACCTTATACTTTGCAGGATAGTCGGGATGGGCAGGATTATACAGTGGCGAAGCTGGCGGATGGGAAAGTCTGGATGACCCAAAACCTGAAGCTGGGCAAAACCACCACTACAATGTCCCTCACAACTGCAGACTCGGACGTCTCAAGTAGCGGCTTCACGCTCAATAATAAGCTCTCCGACGGTAAGTTCCCACGGGCTTCTAGCACAAGCAGTACAGACGCTTATTACCAATATGATGGCTCTGCATATTATTGTACTGATGCATACGGTTGTTACTACAACTGGTACACAGCTACGGCCAGCTCTGGTACAGGTTCTACCACTTCCGGTAATGTCAACTACAGTATCTGTCCAGCTGGTTGGACTCTCCCGACTGGCGGTAGCGGTGGTGAATTTGAGGCGCTTTCCACCGCATATGGCGGTACCGGTTCAGTCGCAGCCACTGCTATGCTAGTACCTAATCCAACCACTACAACCGAAAACGTGAATGGTGCGTCAGCTCCTGGGCTCCTACTCGGCGGCTACTACTACGCTTCTGGCGCCAACTACGTCGGCAGCGACGGCAACTACTGGTCTCGTACGGCCTACTCGGCTCGGTACGGGTACAGCTTGAGCCTCAGCACTTCCAGCGTCAGCCCTACGAGCAGCTACCTCAAGTACCTCGGTCTATCCGTGCGTTGTGTGCTGGCGGAGTAGTATTGCGTAAAACGCTTAAGCATAATTTAATGACCCTTATGTTTGCATGAAAATTTAATTTGTGATAGGATGAGCACTAGAGGGGTTGGCAGATTAAAAAGTAAATACGGTAAGGAGAAAGGAGGGTTTTAGTATGAAACAAGAATTTTTCTTCTATGATCTCGAGACGTCGGGGCTAAGGCCACGATTTGATCGAATAATGCAGTTTGCTGGGCAGCGAGCGCGCGTGGATTTTGAGGCGGGGACGGTGGAGAGAATGGGGGAGCCGGTGAATGTGCTGGTGAAGATGACGGAAGAGGTGCTGCCGAGCCCGATGGCGATTAACGTGACAGGGATTACGCCGCAGGCGACGCTGATTGATGGGGTGAGCGAGGCGGAGTTTTGCCGGTTTGTGACTGAGGAAGTGTTTACGCCGGGGACGGTGGCGCTTGGGTATAATACGGTGAGGTTTGATGATGAGTTTATGCGGGCGACGTTGTGGCGGAACTTTTATGACCCGTATGAGTGGCAGTGGAAGGATGGGCGGTCGCGTTGGGATATGCTTGACGTGGTGAGGATGACGAGAGCGCTGAGGCCGGAAGGGATTGAGTGGCCTTTTACGCCAGAGGGCAAGGCGACGAACCGGCTGGAGCTTCTCACGAAGTGCAACGGGTTAGGCCACGAGCACGCGCACGATGCGCTCTCGGACGTCTATGCGACGATGGCGGTGATGGAGATGCTACTTAGGGAGCAGCCGGAGCTGGTGCGGTACCTATATAGTGTGCGGGGGAAGCAGGAGGTGATGAAGCTGGTGTCGGTGGAGAGCCCGCGACCGTTTGTGTACGTGTCGGGGCGGTATGCAGGGGAGTTTAACAAGGCGACGGTGGTGATACCGATCGCGGCGACTGGTAATGGCAACGTGCTGGTGTACGACCTGAGGTATTCGCCAGAGGAGCTGGTGCGAGAGGTGGAGGAGTATGCAAAAGCGGTAGAGAGTGGCGCTTCGGGCGAGCTACCGGGGCGGAAGAGTTTTTACCCGCGGGTGAAGGAGCTGTGCGTGAACAAATGCCCGGCGGTGGCGCCTTTGGGGGTGCTAGAGAAACATGATGGGTGGAGTAAACTCTGCCTTTCGCGCGAGCAGGTGGAGGGGAATTTGAAAGCGCTCAAGGCACATCCGGAGATAGCCCGGCGGATGGTGCGGATGGCGCTAGAGAAGCCGGAGTTTGCAGCGTCAGAGGAGCCGGAGGGGGCGATTTATGAAGGGTTTTTGAATGATGCAGACAGGGTGAAAGTGGCAGCGGTGCGGAATGCAGATGCTAATAGACTCGCGGACTTTCATCCGGATTTTGATGATGAGAGGTTGCCGGAACTACTGCTACACTATAAGGGGCGGAATTATCCGGAGGCGCTTTCGGAGCACGAGATGGAAAGGTGGGAAGCGTATCGGCGGGCAAGGCTAGAAAAGCAGGCGCCGAAATTCCTTGAGGAGCTTGCTAAGTTAGAAGATGACTTTGTGCGGGATGAGTTGATGCTTTATTATCAGTCGCTAGGCGACTGACTTAATGGCGCGCTTAAGGACGTTGATGGAATTTTGGAGTTTTAGACCTTCTTCCTCGGTGAGGGTGAGGTCGAGACGGCGGATGGCGCCGGCGCGACCGACGACGGTGGGCCAGCCAAAGTAGGTGCCGCTAAAGTCGTCGTAAGAGGAGATGGGAAGGATGCGCATTTCGTCGTTCAAAATACAGTTTAAGATGCTGGCGACGCAAGTGGCGATGCCGTAATAGGTGGCGCCCTTTTTCTCGATAATGGAGTAGGCTTCGTCTTTGACGAAGTCGGAGATGTCGGTGCAGATGAAAGTATTTAGTAAATCGGTGAGTTTCTGGCCACCGGCGTCGGCGAGGGACCAGAGGGTGAATTCGGAGTCGCCGTGCTCGCCGACTTGGTAGGCGTGGACGGACTTTGGGTTGATGTTTAGAAAGCTCGCGATGCGATGGCGGAGACGGGCGGAATCGAGGACGGTGCCGGAGCCGAGGACTTTTTCGGCAGGGAGGCCGGAGAACTGTCTGGCGAAGTAAGTCATAACGTCCATGGGGTTAGTAACCATGAGAATGATGCCATGAAAGCCGCTTGCCATGATTTGTTCGATCATACCCTCTAGGATGTTGAGGTTTTTTTGAAGCAGGTCGAGGCGGGTTTCGCCGGGCTTTTGCGGGGCGCCGGCGGTGATGACGACGACGTCGCAATCTTTGGCGTCCCGATAAGTGCCGCTAGTGATCTTAACATAGCTAGGAGCGAGGCAGAGGGCGTCACGAAGGTCCATGGCTTCGCCTTCGGCGTCTTTTGCAAGGATGTCGGTCAAGACAATTTCGTTTACGGCGGTGGGCTGATTGATAAGAGCAAAAGCAATAGAAGCGCCGACGTTGCCAGTGCCTACGATCATGATTTTGTGAGTATCCATAAGCTTATTATAACACTTTGGCGAGGAAAATGCGCGAATCTTTTGATTTTTTGGTATAATGGGAGTATGAAGAGAAAAATTAGGTTGTCTTTCTATTATATCACATTTTTGGTGTTTTGTCTAGTGGGTAGCGGGGCGCCGGCGATGGCGAAGGATGTGAATAACTTTTATTTTGAGAGTTTTCTCGGGGATTATTACCTGTTGAAGGACGAGGAAGGGGTGAGCCGGCTGAAAGTAAAGGAAGAAGTGACGGCGGTGTTTCCGGATTATAACCAGAATAAGGGGATTTGTCGGCAGATTGCGTATACGAATCAGGGCGGGGTGAACACGACGCTCCAGAATTTGTCGCGGACGAATCTGACGTTGACGCGGAATGGGGTGAGCGAGCCGATTTATAGTATTGAGAAGGAGAACGGGTACTATAATGTGTGTACGGGGGATGAGAGCTATGTGACGGGGAGGCAGGTGTATGTGTTTGAATACGAATTTGTGAGGGTGGTGACGGAGTTTGATGGATACCAGGAGCTGTACTGGGACACGAATGGGAACGGGGCGACGCAGAGGTTTGACAAAGTGACGGCGCGGGTGCATTTTGACCCGGAGGTGTATGCGGGGGAGAATTGGTGCTATGTGGGGCGATATGGTGAGACGGGCGAAGGTCGGTGTGTGGCAACGGCGACCCGCGACGGGGTGGAGTTCACGGCGAAGAATCTTTCGGCGTACGAGAACTTGACGTTTGATCTGCTACTTAAGCCGGGGGCGTTTGTGGTGCCGGAGCCGGACAAGAGCTATGTGGCGGTGATTTTGGCGGGGATGGTAGTGGTGGCGTGCGGGCTTTTGCTGATTTTCCCGATACGGAAGTTTTTGCGGACGCGCGAGAAGCGGCAGTACTATAAGGGGTTGTTTGTGAAGCCGGAGTACCAGCCACATGAGAAATATGGGCTTTCGGAGATGGTGACGATTTGGATGGGTAAGAAGAAAAATGAGAAGGTGGCGGTGCTACTTGACATGATAGTGCAAAAGAAGATTGCGATTTATAAAGTGAGGGAGAAGAAGCGGGGGAAGCAACAGTGGGGGATAAGGGTGCTGAAGCTCGACGCGATGACGCCGGAGGAGGTGGATTTAATAAGGATTTTGAAGGGTGGAGGTACGGTGGGAGCGAAGGATGATTTTGAGGTGAAGAAACATACGGCGACGTCGAGTTTGGTGGAGCTTGGACGGAAGTTTGATAGTGCGACGGTGTCGCAGGTAAAGGCCGATGGGCTGGCGACGGAGAAGTTTACGGTGAATAGCAAGACGGCTTCGGTGGCGGGGACGGTTTTTGGCGTGTGGATTCCGCTGATGATTGTGATCGCGGTGGCAGCGGTGGTGACGTGGGACCGGGGGATGCTGAATCTTAATCTGAACGGGCTGGGTAAGGAGATAATACTGGCGAAGGAATCGGTGATAGTAGCGGTGGTGACGGTAGTGGCGACGATTACAGTGTGGGCGGTGCTTTCGGGGGTGTCGCGACGGTATGAGGTGCGGACGAAAGAAGGGCTTTTAGCATCGCGGTATATGGATGGGCTGAAGCTCTACATCGAGATGGCGGAGGCGGAGCGGATGAAGGTTCTCCAGAGCGTCGAGGGAGCGGATACATCGGCGGAGGGGGTGGTGAGGTTGTATGAGAAGTTACTACCCTATGCGGCGGTGTTTGGACTTGAGGAGTCGTGGATGAATGAGCTTTCGAAGTACTACGAGATGGCGGAGGTGACGGAGCCGGATTGGTACCGGAGTGGGATTACACCGACCGATATGATTGCGATGTCGCATTTGATGTCGGATTACTCGCGGATGGCGACGGTGATGGCGTCGTCCTCGGGGAGTTCGTCTTCGGGCGGGTCGGGGTCGTTTGGCGGAGGGTTCTCTGGAGGCGGAGGTGGGGGAGGGGGATTTAGTGGTAGGTGAACTTTCTTTGAAAAAGAAAGTTCAGCAAAGAAATGACGAAACAGAAATCAGGCACATGTCAGAATGTGGACTTTTCTTGAAAGAAAAGTCCAACAAAAGAACTTTTAGATGAAATCAAAGTCAGGCGCATGTCCTGACTTTGATTTTGATTATAATTGGAAATATGGTATAATGGGGAGAGAATAATAAAATCTATAAAAAGGAAAAATGATGGAGAATAATGATAATACAATTCCAGTGGCGCCGGTGAATCCGGCTGCGGCGGCGACGCCGGGGGTGACACCGGAAATGGGGGCGACACCGGGGATAGGGGCGACGTCGGGGATGGGGGCGACGCCGGGGGTGACGAATCCGATTGATGCGGCGGGGATGTTCCAGACGCCGACGGCGTCAGCGTCAATGTCGGCGACAGCGTCAGTGACACCTACGGCGACGGCTGAGGCTCCGGGGATGCTCGGGGCGGCGGATCCTTTGATGATGCCAGAGAAGCCGGCGGAGCCGGATCCAGTGGAAGAGGAGCTGAGAGCGCCGATGAAGGCGGCGGGGCCAGTGCCGGGTTCGATTGGTAGCGCGGTGTCGGTGCCAGCGGAAACGGCGAATGCGAATGCAACTAATGCCGGCGCAACTGGCGCAACTGGCGTGGCTGGCACGGCTGGCGCAGCGGGCGCGAGCGCATCAAGCATGGGTGCGGGCGCACCAAACATGGGCGCGAACATGAATGCGCAACCATCACCGCAAAACGTGGCGTTTAATGACCCGGCGGTGGATGTAGCGGCAAACGCAGCGACGAATGCGGCTACGAAGGGTGGCAAGCCGAAGATGACCAAGCAGACGCTGATTTTGCTATGCGTGGTGGCGGGGATGGTGGTGCTAGTGCTAGCGATAGTACTGATTATGATGCTAAACGGAATGCTATAAGCGGCAAAACGGGGAAATAGGATGGAAAAAGTTTATATTACGACGGCGATCCCGTACGTGAATGGGAAGCCACACATTGGTCATGCGATGGATTATTGCTTGGCGGATGTGTATGCGCGGTACCGGAAAAAGCGGGGGGATGCGGTGCGGTTCCAGGTGGGGACGGATGAGCACGGCAACAAAATTTATTTAAAAGCCAAAGAGCTGGGAATGCCGGTAAAAATTTACGTGGCGGAGAATGCGGATAAGTTTCGCGATTTTATCTCGAAATTGGCGGTTTCGTATACGGATTTTGTGCGGACGACGGATCATGACCACGAGCGACGGGTGCAGGAAATTTGGCGAAGGCTCAAAGACCATATCTATAAGGACAAGTACGAAGGGTGGTATTGTACTGGTTGCGAGAGGTTTGTGACGGAGAAGGAATGCAAGGAAAACGGCGGGATTTGTCCGGATCACCAAAAACCATACGAAAGGCTCGAGGAGGAAAATTACTATTTCCGAATCAGCGATTTCAAGGACAGAATTGTCGAAGCGATTTCGACAGACGAGATGTTGATTTTGCCGGAGTTTCGGAAGCAAGAGATGCTGAAGCTAATCAAAGATTCGCCGGATGTGTCGATTTCGCGGCCGAGGACGCAACTAACGTGGGGCGTGCCGGTGCCAGAGGACGAAGACCAAGTGATGTACGTGTGGATGGATGCGCTGGCGAACTATATTACGGTTTTGGGGTACCCGGAGGAGGATATCTCGGACTGGTGGCCGGCGACGGCGGAGTTTGTCGGGAAGGACATTTTAAGGTTTCATGCGATTATCTGGCCGGCGATGCTGCTTGGGCTAGGGCTGCCACTGCCGAAGACGCTAGTGTCGCACGGGATGGTACTGTCAAACGGGCAGAAAATGTCGAAATCGATCGGCAATGTGGTGGACCCGATGGAAGTTTTGGAACGGCACGGACTGGACGCTTTCCGGTATTACTTTTTAAGGCACGTGGATACTTTCTCTGATTCGGATTTTACGTGGGAGAAGTTTGATGAAGCATATAATAACGAGCTAGCGAACGACCTAGGAAATTTGGTGCAGAGATTGGCAGTTTTGGCGCAGAAAAATAACGTCAAAGCGCCGGCGTACGAGGCGAGTTTGCCCGAAGCATATTGTCTTTTGATGGACAGCTTCCAGTTCTCGCAGGCGTTTGACTTTGCGTGGGAGAAGGTACAGGAAATCAACAAGCGGATAGACGAAGAGAAGCCCTGGATGCTGGCCAAAAATGGCGAGACGGAGAAGCTTCAAGAAGTGATGCAAGGACTGATTTTGTCGCTCGTGGCAGCGGGGGAGATGTTGGAGCCGTTTATCCCGAACGCAGCGGAGAAAATCGAGGAAATATTTTCTCGTGAGGAAATCTTGCCACCGGAAACGCCACTGTTTCCGAAACAATAATTTAGGGCAACAAAATAACCCCCTTGGTGGGGGTTATTTTGTTATTCGGCCTCGCTACTGAGCTTAGCGACGAAGTCGGAGAGATAGAATCCGATAACGCCACCAATGGCTGGGAATAGCGCGTAGGCTGCTAGGGCTTGGCAGATGCCACCCATGATAGCACCGAAATCGTCGCCCGAGGTGGGGAAGATTTGGAACATCAAAGCGGCGGCTGGGTTCATGATGAAGTTGCTGCTAAGGCTAAAGAAAGCAGCAGAAACGACATAGCCAATTACCACGGCGATAGCAAGACCACCGGCGATGACAGCGCCGAAAGTGAAGACGCTGCGCTTGTACTTCAATGCACGAGCATAGAAGAACGAGATGATGATGGCGCCGAGTAGCTCGACCATGGTGACGATCCAGAATTGACCATCAGCAATCTCGGACATGGTCGGAATGGCATAGGCAGTATCACCACCAGCGAGGTGGAATGAATTGAAAATAAGCCAGCCAAGCCATGCACCGACGATTTCGGCGATGATGTACATAACGCCGCGAATTACGGACATACGGCGAGAAGCCATCATGCCGACGGTGATGATTGGGTTGAGGCAGGCGCTACTGAACGCGTAGACGGCGATGAAAATCGCGATGATAGCGAACGAGTAGGTAGCCACGCTGGCGATACCCATGAGAGAAAGTGCGAACAGCAAGAGCGTGAGCAATGCTGACCCGATGACTTCTCCGAGTAGAGCGCCGTAGAAGCGAGGGTTCTTGAAAATGGTTAGAACGCTCTCTTTGGCTTCGTACTTCTTTTTGAAAAAGCCCTTGAAGATGGGGCCGGTAGGCTCGGTCTTTACGGCTTTTTCTGATTTTACTGATGTGTCGGTCTTTTCGGTCGTCTTGACTTCCGTGACAGTCTTGACGGTCTCGGACACTGGTTTCGCAGTTTCGGCAGCGGTCTTGGACTTGCTTCCTTTGCTAGTCTTTTTGGCTCCCGACTTTGGCTTCTTTGTTGCCATTGTTCCTCCTTTAAATTGATATTTAGTATATTATATCACAAAAACGTGTGATATAATAAAAAAAAGTAGCTAATTTAGGAAAAAATATGGGTGTAATTGTAAACAAAGATATGGAAGAAAAAAACGAATTGTCGCGGAGGATTGCGACGGATTTGAGAGAGAGGCAAAAAAAGAGCGAACAAGTGGAGGCGGCGCGGACGGATTTTACGGACGATACCGACTATCTAAATGAAACGAAGAAAACCGGGCGGTTTGCTTGGGTGTGGGCGGTGCTGATAGTGTTAGCGATTGGCTCGGTGGTGGTGATTGCAACGGCGGGGCGTTAGGAGTATAATATATATATGGATTCGGTAGAGAATGCAAGAAAAGCTGAGCAGGAAGCCGTGGGGCTTTACTCTGGGACTGGGCGCGTGGCGAACGGTCGGGGAGTGAGGGCGAAGCTTTCGAAAGGCAAGATGAGCAAAGCGGCGGCGGTGGGGGTGATTGCGCTGGTTTTGATTGTGGGTCTAGCCGTAGTGATCGTGGGGTTACCGATGATTATGATTGGCGCGATTGACTATAACTTGCAGAGGACGCTGGGGTTTTCGGACACGGTGGCGATTTTGGAAAAGCAAGGCGAGTATATTACGGGCGAGATGCTCTCAAAGGGGCAGGTGCCGGAAGTATACGCGAGTGATTTGGCAGCGAACGGAGTCGAGGTGGGGCAAGTGACGCTGGCGGGGGAGTTTGTGCCGACAAATACGTACATCGCGGGGCTTTCGCAAGAGATGGCCGCGACCGAGCTAGTGGACATGGGAAATGGCGAGCTGGCGGTGCGGTTTAAGGATGAGATTATTACGGCGGGGGAGTTTGTAGCGAAAGTGGAGTCCGACCCGGAGCTTTACGCGGCGTACTCGAAGGCGGCGGATCTTTCCGCGCGGTATTATTATAGTAGCGACGTGGAGAAAGTTTATAAAGAAATGGGGGTGTCGCGAGGGAATTTTAATTCGTGGAAATCGTCTGGTGATGCGAAGACGGACGAGGGGAAGTTTGTGGAGATTTTGACGAAGATGCTGGATGCGACGTCGAGCGTGGATATGAGCGGGTATAATATGGGTGAGGACGAAGTGGACGAAGAGGGTAAGCAGAAAGGGTTTAGCATCGGGATGAGTGGAGAGGTTGGTAGCGTGATTGATGAAGTAGCGGAAGAGACGACCGATGAAGAAGGCAAGGCAACGGCGCGGGCGGCGGAGCTACTCAACATGGCGCTTTCGTCGGCGGAACCATACCTCGCGGCGAATGCGTTTATGGCGGTGGAGGAGCCGATTCAGCGGGCAAGGATTGGCGATAACGGGCCGGTAAACGAAGTGATGAACATGCTAAACAAGGTGACGGAAGTGTCCTACGTGGATGTGAACACCGGACAGACGGTGACGAAAAAGACCTCGATACTTGACACGCCGAATTTTGTGGCGGCGGTATCGGATGCGCAGTTTAGCAAGGCGGACGCACAGAATTTTTCGCGGGATCGGGTGCTGAAGTCGACAGGGCAGGCAAATAGCGAGATCATTAAAGACACGACGGTGGCGACGGACGGTAAGTCGAAGTCGAATATTTTGGCAAAAATTACTCCGGGTGAAGAGGCGGATGCGGGGACGCTGAAGCGGGCGGAGAACAACCTCGAGATGGTTTACACGACGAAGAATTCGGAAGTGTTTGCGAGTGCGATTGGTGGTAACCGAGTGGTGGAAGGCGGGTCGTTTATTTCGAATACGATCAACCTGAGGGTGCTGGGTGCGATGCCGACGGACGAGGATACTTTGGTGGCGTATCATGATGAGGTAGAGGAGATATTGGCCAGGCAGGCAGAGGCAGAGCGGGCGACTTTGAGTCCATTTGATATTTCTTCGCCGAATACTTTCCTTGGGAACATCGTGCACAAAATGGCGTCGGCGATGGTGCAGAGTTCGGGGTCTAGCTCGTCGATTTTGATGAATGTGGTGAAGGGGCTCTCGAATTTGATGAGCAGGGCTTCGGGGCTATTTAGTGGGACGGCGATTGCGGATGGTAGCGATAATACTTATGCGACGATGGTGGGGAGTGATTGTAAGACGGTGGAGAGCGCTTTCAATGTGGCGGGGGATTTGTACTGCTCTTCGCACAACACGAGCTATACGGGGTATATGCATTACACGAGGGAAGATTGGGTGCGGGAGCTCGGGTCGGATTCGCTCGAGGACAATTGCGGAGTGAAGGAGGATGGTGAAGTGGCGAAGTTTATGAAGTTGGCGATGCAACGGGGGGCGACGGTGGGGGTGGAGGATGCGAAAGTGTGTGAGACGTGGAAGAGTGATAACGGGTTGGAATTACCGGTGGTAGGGCTCTTTGCGTCGTGGCTGGGGATTTACGAGGCTTGCGATGGGGTGGATCTAGACATAGCGACGGGGGCAAATTATACCCTGAGCAAGAGCAATCCTAATGTGCAGATGACGGAGAAGCTGTCGGGCTATGTGCTGTACGATACAGTGTCGGCGCTGCTTTCGGGGACGCAGAGTTCGGTGTCGGTGGCGCGGGAGAAGTACCTGGCGGAGAATCCGCAGGATGATTCGGAGGCGGGGGTGATTGCGCGAAGGTCGGGGATGAGTTTAGAAGACGCACAGTTTTTGGTTGACTATGTCGACACGGTGATCGCGAAGAAAAATGGGGTGGTGGCACAGTTTAAAACGGAAGGAGAAAAATGAGTGAGATAGACAAACTAAAACAGGAGCTAAAGTCGCTGAACGCGGAATATGCGAAGGTGAAGGATCTGCCGGTTTTGGAGCGGGGAAAGTTTGGGCGGGAGCTGAATGCGCGGAAGATGAAGCTACTCGATGCGATTATGAAGCTGGAGGAGGCGGAGTTTGATACGCAGGTGGAGCCACTTGATATTTCGGCGCCGATGGAGCCGAACGGGAAATTGCCGGAGCTTTACCCGGTGGGGATGGGTTCGAAGCATCCTTTGATGACGGAGCTCGACCGAGTGGTGGAGATTTATCAGCTGATGGGGTTTGATGTGATGGAGAGCCGGCAACTGGATGACGAATACCATATGTTTGATGCGCTAAACTTCGCGAAGGAGCATCCGGCGCGGGATGGGTACGATACGTTCCGGACGGAGGAAGGGCTGATTCCGCCGGCGCATACTTCGACGATGCAGAATCGGGTGCTAAAGAAATATCGGCACCGGCTGGACGAAGGGCGCGACATTGCAGTGGTGGTGCCGGGGAGGGTGTACCGGAACGAGGACGTGGATGCAACGCACGAGCATACGTTTTACCAGTGTGAGGGGGTGTTTGTATCGCGCGACTCATCGATGGGGCAGATGCTGGGAGTTTTACGGGAGTTTTTTGAGAAATACTACGAGCAGAAGCTGAACATTCGGACACAGCCGGGGTACTTTCCGTTTACGGAGCCGTCGCTTGAATTTATGATCGAGAAGCCAAAGACGCTGGGTGGCAAGAAGGGCGACTTTCTCGAGATGCTGGGGTGCGGGATGATTCACCCGAATGTGCTGTCGATGGCCGGGATCGATCCGAGTCAGTATCATGGGTTTGCTTGGGGCGGGGGGATTGACCGGCTAGTGATGCTGAGGTACGGGCTAAACGACGTCAGGTATTTTGAGAGCGGGAATTTGAATTTCTTAAGGGAATTTAAGTAGGAGTAAAAATGAAAATATCACTAAATTGGCTAAAAAAATATGTAAAAGTGGCAATCTCGGACGAGGAGCTAGTGCGACTAATTGGTGCGCGGCTAGTGGAAGTCGAGGGGGTGATAGACGAGAGTACAAAGTATAATAATATATATGTAGTGAAGGTCGTGAAGGCGGAAAAGATACCTGACACACATTTGACATTATGTCAAATAGATGTTGGTGCTACAGAGGTGGCGAAAGTGGAAAAGAATGAAGCGGGACTGATACAAGTGGTGTGTGGAGCGCCGAATGTGCGCGAAGGGATGCTCGCAGTATGGATCGCACCGGGGGCGGTGGTGCCGGCGAGCGTGCACGAAGCGGCGCCGTTTGTGATTGGTAAGCGCAAGATGCTCTCGAAGTACGAGTCGAACGGGATGCTAGCGGGGGCGGATGAGCTGGATTTTGGTGATGACCACTCGGGGATAGTGGAAATCGAGCCGGGGACTTGCGAGCCGGGAGTACCACTTGCGGATGTGTTTGAACTAAACGACAAGATACTAGAAATCGAGAATAAGTCCTTGACGCACCGGCCGGATTGCTTTGGTATGATCGGGTTTGCGAGAGAAGTGGCGGGGTGCCTTGGCGAGGCGTTCGAGTATGAGTATAACGAAGCGAGCTTGAAGCCGGAAAACAAGGTGAAAATCGAGATTTTGGAAAAGGGGATTTGCTCGCGGTACTCGGCGGTGGTGCTGACAAAACACGGCGAAGACAAGAAGAAATATCTTTCGTGGATGGACACGGTACTTTCGAAGTCGGGGATGCGACCGGTGGACAAGATTGTAGATATAACGAATTACTTGATGCTACTGACCGGGCAACCTTTGCATGCGTTTGACTTTGATAAGTTTGTGGCGGTATCGGGTGAGGAGAGCGCGCGGGTGGTAGTGAGGCTGGCGCGGAAGGGGGAGAAGCTGAAGCTACTCGATGGTAAGGAAATAGAACTGAATGCAGACGATATCGTGATTTGCGCGGGCGAAGTGCCGGTGGCGCTGGCGGGGGCGATGGGCGGGGCGTCGACGGAAATCGACGAGACGACCAGGAATGTGATGATAGAATCGGCGACTTTCTCGCTGTATAATCTGCGGAAGACGCAGATGGCGCACGGGATTTTCTCGGAGGCGATTACGAGGTTTACGAAGGGTCAGCCGGAGTTTCAGACGCTTGAAGTGGGCGAGGCGGCGGCGAAGATGCTGTCGCGCGGATTTAAGCTAGTGACGGTGGCGGACAAACGCGAGACGCGCGAAAAAGAAATCGTGGTGGAGGTGAGTGCAGGGGAGATTAACGGGCTACTTGGGACGGATTATTCTCTCGAGCTAATTGTGACGACGCTGTCTAACGTAGGCTTTGCGACGACGGTGGCACGGGGCGGGACCGGCGTGATCCGAGTAGGTGTGCCGAAGTGGCGGACGGACATCCACATCAAGGAAGACATCATCGAGGAAGTGGGGCGGCTTCTGGGTTACGATAATATTTTGCCGGTGCTGTCGAAGCACGGGACGGCGGAGCCGGATGGAATGCTGTCCTTCAAGAAGCAGACGCGGGAGATTTTGAGCAAATTTGGAGCGAATGAAGTGCTGACGTATAGTTTTGTGAGTGAGAAGCTCCTAGAAAAGGCGGGAGTTTATGCGTCGAATTCGTATAAAATCGTGAATTCGATTTCGCCGGAGTTGCAACTAGTGCGACAGTCGCTGATGCCGAGTTTACTAGACAAGGCGTACATGAACCAGAAGTTGCCGGTGGATAAATTTGCGATTTTTGAGATGAACAAAGTATACCGGAAGGAATGGGGGATGGACGAAGAGGGTGTGCCGGTAGAAAGGATGTCGCTAGGGCTTTTGCTAGCGGAACGAAAGGGCACGGGGGCGGCGTACTACAAGGCGAAGATGTTTGCGACGAAGTTTTTCGAGGAAATTAACCTCGCGGTGCAGTTTTTGCCAATGAAGCTAAAATCGGCGGATGCGCTACCGTTTGAGCCAAAGCGGGCGGCGGAGATTGTGACGGAAAATGGCGTGGTACTCGGGGTGGTGGGCGAGTTCAAGAATTCGGTGCGACGGAATTTTAAGCTGGCAGAATACGTGGCGGGGTTAGAGCTAAACCTCGACGCGGTGCTTGAGCGGGCCGTGCGGACGCGAGAGGTGAAGGTAGTGCTAGAGCACGAGAAGCGGGATTTGACGGTGAAGTGGAATAAGACTTACGGGGAGCTTTTGTGGGAGATTCGGAAGATTTTGTCGGCGAAAAAGCTCATGGCGGAGATTACGCCATTTGCGATTTATCAGCCGGAGACGGATAAATACATCTCGGTGCATCTAGAATTCGACGAGAAAATTGACGATAGCGTCATGAGTGAGCTAGAAAAGCTGGGCCAATAGGCGAACTTTTGGGACTTTGCGGGATTTGCGATAAAAAGTTGCGCGCTTTAAATGTTTATGCTAATATAATAGTATGATACTGCTTGATTCAGTAACAAAAACTTATCCGGGCGACGCGCGACCGGCGCTAGATAATGTTTCGCTACATATCGAACCGAATGAATTTGTATTTCTCGTGGGGAAGTCGGGGGCGGGGAAGTCGACTTTGATGAAGATGGTTACGAAGGAAGAAACGCCGGATTCTGGGAAGATTATTATTGGTGGAATCGACCTTGACTACGTAAAAAAGCGACACATTCCGGGGTATCGGCGACGACTCGGGGTGGTGTTTCAGGATTTTAAGCTACTGCCACGGCGGACGGTGTACGAAAACGTGGCGTTTGCGCTAGAGATCGCGGGGATGAGCGGGAAGGAAATCCGCAAGACGGTGCCGAGGGTGCTGGAGCTAGTGGATCTATTAGACCAGGCGAAGAAGTTTCCGGACCAGCTGTCGGGCGGACAGCAACAACGGGTGAGCATCGCGCGGTCAATTGCTAGGCAACCGAAGATTTTGATTGCGGATGAGCCGACGGCGAACCTCGACAAGCTAACGACGGAAGAAATTATCGGGCTGCTTAAGAAGATTAATGATTTTGGTACGACGATACTGGTGACGACGCATAACGAGGGGATTGTAAACGGGATGCAGAAGCGGGTAGTGACGATGCTGGATGGGAAAATTGTCGACGATCAGAAGAATCACGGTATATATAAGCTAGACGAAACACCGGCGCCGAAGATGCCGACAAGGGTGATTCAGACGCCTGGGCATGCGCTGAAACCAAAACCAAAACCAAAGGCAAAACCAATGCCGAAAGTAGGAGTAATCTAAATGGTGGAACAAGAAAAAAGCTTAAAAAAGGCGGCAAAGCGCGGGCTTAAGACCATGCGCAAGACCAAGGCGCATCATCCAGTGCGGAACGAAGGGCGGATTTTAAAGTATGGGACGAAAGGATTTGCACGGAACATTTGGCTGTCGACGGCAGCGACGGTAGTGATGGCGATTACGCTGATTATTCTATTTGTCACGGTGGTGGCGAGTGCGGTTTTGACAAGCACAGCGGAAATGATGCGGGATAAAATCGACATCACGATATATATCAAGCCAAACACTACGGAAGAGGAATTGGCGGAGCTTTCGAGGATAATTTCGGGAGATAAGAACGTCAAGAGCGTGGTGGTGTCGACGTCGGAGGAAGAGTACGAGAAGTTCCTGAAGGAAAACGCGGACAGCGAGGAAATCATCAACGTGATGGACGACGAGATGAGGCAACTAATGATCGCGAAGATGCAGGCGACGATGCGAATCAAGGTGTACAACGTGGACGATCTAGAGAGCATCAAGAAGCTGGTCGAGACGAATGAGAAATTTGTGGCGCAATTAGACCCGGAAAAGGCGCCGACTTACGATGTAAACCAAGCGGAAATCGCGACAATTACGTCGTGGGCGCGGATTGCGCGGACGGGCGGGATTATCTTGGCGGTGGTGTTCTTGGTGATTTCGGTGTTGATTATCTTCTCGACGATTCGGATGGCGATTTTCTCGCGGAGAGAGGAAATCTACATGATGAAGCTAGTGGGAGCAGACAAGCGGTTTATTCGCGGGCCGTTTCTGGTCGAAGCGGAACTTTGCGGGGCAATTGCCGGGGTGATAGCGGCGACGGTGTCGTATTTTGGATTCCAGTGGGCAGCGCCGAGATTAGAGCGATACGGAATCGACGTGACTGCGATTCGGAATGTGCTAGAGTCAAACCAACTTTTGTTAGTATTCTTGATATTTATTGCGCTAGGAATTGTTATCGGACGATTATCCGCCCGTCTGGCAGTGTCGAAATATCTACATAAACAATAGGACATGGTATAATAAGGTTATGGTAATGAAGCGAAAAATTAATATGAGGACGAAGTTGCTACTTTTGATGATGTTTGTGGCCGGAGGGATGGTGGCAGTGGCGAATCTGACGGAATCGAGTGAAACAGAAGGGATTTCGCTGGCGTGTAGTAGGAGCGAAGAATGCAAGAAGGCGGCGGCCGAGGAAGAACAGGCGAATAAGAACGCAGCGAACGCTAGCAATACGGCGACGATGTACCAGACGAAGGTGAATGAGCTAACGGCGCAGATCACGGCGAAGCAAAAGGAAATCGGCGAGACCGAGGGAAAGGTGAAGGAGCTGAAAGACCAGATCGCGGAGACGGAAAAGAAGCTGTCGGAAAACCAAACGGCGTTGGCGGAGCTACTTATCGACATGCATTTTGACGGGGATGCAGAGCCGATCACGATTTTGGCGGGGTCAAGTTCGATTTCGGACTTGGCGGAGAAGGCGGCGCGGAATGAAGTGGTGAAACAGCAAATTAGTGTGACGGCTACAAAAATTAAGGATGCCAAGCAAAAGCTAGAAGACGACAAAGCGCAGGTAGAGGCGCTACTCGAGCAACAAAAGACGGCGAAAAAAGACCTCGAAGCGTCGCAAGCGGAGCAACAGACGTTGGTAGCGAAGTATCAGAACGATGCCGCGGCGTACGAGAAGGAAGCGAAGGAGGCTTTGGCGCGGAAGATTGCGGCGGAGGAAGAGTATCAGCGGACGCACAGGGACGAATTCGTGAGTGGGGTGACCTACTCGGGGCTGAATTCGTATCCGTGGCGAGATAAATGTCCGAGCGAAATGGACCAGTACTACACAATATACAACGGTAGCTTTATCGGCGGGTATGTGTGTGAATGTACAAGTTATGCCGGATGGAAGGCATACGAGGCAACTGGCGGAAGATTGGCGATTTCGTGGTGGGGGAACGCGAAGAGCTGGGCGGAATCGGCGAAGGCGAAAGGATTCACGGTGGATAAAATCCCGGCGGCTAATTCGATCGGCCAGAGCGGGACGCCGTCGAGCGCGGGGACGGGGCATGTGTTTTGGGTGGAGAGTGTGAATAGCGATGGCTCGGTGAATATTACAGAATATAACAACTGGTGGGCGACTGGTAAAATGACCGGGTCGTACCACGTGGGTGATTTTGCTGCGCAAACAATTAGCGCCGCGGAAGCTTCGAAATATAATTACATCCATGTAAGGTAAGTGAACTTTCTTTAAAAAAGAAAGTTCAGCAAAGAAATAGTGAAAAATTTTCGAGAAGTGGATTCCCGAAAATTTTTTAATTATGATATAATTGAGTATATGATAAAGCAGAAGTGGGAAGAAAAGAAGATTAATCTTGGGAATGCAATTATCTTTGCGGTGGCATTTTTAGTGATTGGAGTGGTGGTGGGGGTGAATTGGAATGGGTGGTTTGGCAAGGTGGTACCGATCGGAGCGACGTCTAGCGGGACGGACTGGTCGTCGCTTGACGAGGTGTATAGCCAGCTAAATAGCTCGTACAATGGGGAGATTTCGCAGGAGGATTTGCTTAGTGGTGCGAAGACTGGGATGGTGGCGGCGCTAGGCGATGTCTATACGGAGTATATGGATGAGGAAGAGAGCGATGATTTCACGGACGCTCTACATGGCAAGGCGGGAGTGGGGATTGGCGTGGAGATGGGGCTTCGTGATGGATATGTAAGAGTGCTTCGGGTGTTGCCAGATAACCCGGCGCTACGTGCAGGGATAATGCCAGGCGATATTTTCTACAAGATTAACGGTGAGGAAGTATATATGATGGGTACGGCGGAGATTAAAAAGCGACTCGCGGGCGAGGCTGGTACGGAAGTGACGGTGGCGATGGCGCGAGATGGCAAGGAGATGGAATTCAAGCTGGTGCGTGAGGAGATTAATAACGTTTCGGAATACGTGACGTATGATGGTGACACGGCGATAGTGACGGTGCTGAGGTTTGATACGGATACTGGGACGAAGGTGCAGGCAGAAGCAGCGCAGTTTGCCGAGAAGGGGGTGAAGAAAGTGATTCTCGACCTTCGGGGTAACGGTGGTGGCTATGTGTCGGCTGCGCGGGATCTACTGTCGCTCTGGCTGGATGGGCAGAAGGTGCTGGTGCAGAAGTCGAAGCACTTTGGGACGGAGACGATTTCGACAAGTAGTGGCAAGGCGATATTAAAGGACATGAAGACGGTGGTGCTGGTGAATGCGTCGACGGCGTCGGCTTCGGAGATTACGGCGGCGGCGCTAAAGGAGCATGGCAAGGCGACGATAGTGGGTGAAAAGACTTATGGTAAGGGAGTGGTACAGAAGCTCTATAGCTTGTCGGATGGCGGGCTACTCAAGGTGACGATTGCGGAGTGGCTGACGCCGAATGAGAATTCGATCGATGGGAACGGGGTGGTGCCGGACGTGACGGTCGAGAGAACCTCCGAAGACATCAATAAAATGCGCGATCCGCAGATGGATAAAGCCAAGGCACTATGAAAATCGTAATTGCGACAGCAGTATACTACCCGATGATTAACGGAGTGGCGGTGTTTTCGCATAATTTGGCGGCGGGGCTGGCGGAGAGGGGGCACGAAGTGCTAGTCTTGACGCCGTCGCAAACGGGGCGACGCTACACGCGGACGGTGGACGGAGTGAAGGTTTGCTACCTGAGTTCGACGACGGTGAAGGTCTATCCGGACCAGATTCACAGCGTGCCGAAGAAGCGGAGGCTATTCTATAAGCATGGGTTTAAGGTGTCGGTGTTCCCGGGGCGACAGGTGAGGAAGATACTGGTGGAATTTGCGCCGGATGTGGTGCATATCCAGGTGTCGGACCCGATTGGACTCTCGGTGGCGGGCTGGGCGAGAAAGGCAAACGTGCCGGTGGTGACGACGGAACATAATCAGCCGGAGGTCTTGACCGAGCCACTACACATGCCGGGAGTGGTAAGAAAGCCGGTAAACGCATTACTTTCGAGCTACTTTGCGAACCGGCAGAACAAGAGTGACTTCGTGACGATGCCGACGAAGCTTGCGATTGACAACCTACGGAAGGGGCGCAAAGAGCTGACGGTGCCGATGATGGCGGTATCGAACGGAGTGGATTTAGCGAACTTTCGCCCAGGGAGGGCGAGCGAGGAAGTGTACGAGAAATTCGGAGTGCCGCAAGGGCGTCCGATAGTGCTATACGTGGGGCGAGTGGACCCGGAAAAACGGGTTGGAACGGTGATTGATGCGTTCAAGCAAGCGCGGATGAAAATTCCGACGGCGGTGCTTCTAATCGTCGGGGACGGGGTGGATAAGACCAGGCTGATGGCGAAAGTAGAGAAGGAGGGCACAGAGGTAGTAAAGTTTCTCGGACGGATTACGGGGCCGGAGCTTGCAGAAATCTACCGGATGGGGTCGGTGTTTGTGACGGCGAGCGAGATAGAGACGCAAGGGATCGTGCTAATCGAAGCGGCGGCGTCGGGGTTACCGCTTATCGCAGTGAATGCGGGGGCGGTGGCGGAGATCTGCAGGAATAGCGAGAACGGGTACCTACTCGAACCGGGGGCGGAGGTCGCGAAGAACATGGCGGTGGCGATGGAATGGATTTTGTCGGACCCGGAGATGCGAAAGAAGTTCTCGAAGCGGTCGGTCGAGCTTGCGCGGGAGCATGACTTTAAAGGCACGCTAGATAAGTTCGAGGAGATCTACCGGCAAGTTGTGGAAAACCCCACAAAAATAACGCAAAAAAGTGACAAAAAAAGTCGGAAAAAATATACACAAACGGAATGAAGTATGATATACTAGATGTAAGATGCAGGTTATGCAACATAATATTAGTAATAATAAGTTGAGGTCAGGAACAACTATGAAGACAAAATCAAATCAAAAAATAAAATGGGGGACTTTTGGGTTAATCGGTGGCGTGGCGGTTCTAGGCGCGCTGAATGCAACGAGTGGCGCGGAGTCGGCGCTCGCGGACGGGATTGACTTCTCGGTCGGCGTGAGCCCGTCCTCTTCGATTACGATTCCGAGTACACCAATCGCACTGACGCTAAATCCAGCGACGAACGCGTTCGACTCGTCGACGTTCACCGTCGAAGCGGGGACGAACAACGAGAGTGGCTACCGGCTGATTGTGACGGCGACTAATGGTGGCGTATCTGGCACCAGCGGGACGGACCTAGCGCGCACGGCGGCGCTAAGCGACGGCACTCGGCCGACGATTCCGCTACTCACAAGCGAATATACGCAGGCGAACTTCCCGGCGAACTACTGGGGAATTAAGATTAACGATGGTAACTACAAGGGCGCAGCGAGCGATGGCACGATCTACAGCACGAACACCAAGGGCGGTTCGAACCTCTCGGTGACGCTGGGCGCAAAGGTGGACTACGAGAAGCCAGAGGGCACTTACGCGGCGATTTTGAACTTCACGGTGTTACCGAATGTGACCACGGCTACGCAAGTCGAGCAACTCTCGAGCATGCAAGATTTCGCGCTACTAACCAGCACGGAAAAAGCGCAGATCATCAGTAACATGACGGTGAACAAGAACTACACCCTAGTAGATTCACGTGATGGGCAAGAGTACACAATTGCAAAGCTAGGCGGTACTGACCCGACGACGAGCAACTACGCAGAGGTTTGGATGACGAAGAACCTAAATCTTGCCGGTGGCACGAAGCTTAACTCTACCACTACGGACATGGCGGATGATTACGTGATGCCAACTGCAAATGGGTTCCAGGCTGATAATACTTTGCCAGCTTCGGCTACCAAGAATAGTGCTGATAATAACTTGACTGATTCGACGCAATTTAGCGATAACACTATGGCGTACGTATTTAACTCTGGTACTACATCGGATTGTGGTGCGAGTGGACAAAACGTGCCTTGCTATAGCTACTATTCATGGACGGCGGCGACACTTGGCTCTGGTGTAGGGGTGTCTGATGCAGGTACCAATGTGACGGCTAGTATCTGCCCGAAGGGCTGGAGACTACCGACCGCTACGACTAGTGGTGCTAGCGCAACGACCAATAATAATTGGAAAACCGGTGATAACTATGCTCTCGCCACTGCATATGGGGCTAACCTAGAAAGTAACTATTATGAGAATGCTGCTACCTTTTATAATAACGCTGGACCATTAACTACGGTACCGAACTTTCTGCTCGCCGGCTACTACTACTCCGGTACGTTCAGCGGTGGCGGCGCGGGCGGTCGCTACTGGTCTTCTACGGTTTCTTCTAGTACGGATGCTTACCGCCTATACTTCAATACTAGCTACGTGTATTCGGCGAGTACCAATAATCGCTACTACGGTAGGTCCGTTAGGTGTATGCTCGCAGATTAGTAGCCTACTAGCTTAGTTCGCTCGCTCATAGCTTTTATGGGTTAGGGTTGGCTGGCTTCTCCACTCCTCCAAGGTAAAATTCTGACTCTGGCGTAAGTGAGTAACTAGATAAAATACGAATAGACCACCCTTAAACCCCACCAGATACGCTATGTCTAACGCAATGATATCCGCAACAAGTCGCAATAAAGAAGAAAGGAAAAATAATGGTAACCAATGCTAACACTCACTATCAGCGGATAGTGCTGGGAGACAAACAAAAACAGGAAATGATGAAGCGCAGTGAGTACGCGCAGTCGATCAAGGACAGTCTGCACAAGGAAGAGCGGGTGGGGTTAATCGAAAAAGACGAGGCGTACAAGCGGAAGTTGCTCAAGAAAGAGGCCATGAACTACACCCAGGTGTACGTGATGAAGAACTGGGATGGCTGGCTGAAAATTTATGACCACTCGGCGATGATTGTGGACAAGTGGCTGGATGGGAAACTAGGGCGGGCCTATCATGCCAACGAAGACCGGGGGTATGGCGTGCTGGCGGAGTATGGCGCGGTGTCGATTCCGCCGATGCAGGTGGGGGATTTCGTGCGGGCGCTTCTGAACGCAGACCTGAAGCTGGTGAACGAGTCGGAATCGGAGCTCGAATTCGACCTGGGCGAGCGGGTGCCACAAGAAGAGATGGTGCGGATGCTGCACGAAAACGAGCTGATTGATGCAAAGGCGAACGAAATTGTGCTCCCGAAAGAGAAACTGGTGAACCTCAAGGCGTCGGTGGCGGTACTTTTGGATTTTTCGTACTCGCTGATCCGTGAGCAAAAGAGCTCGGCAAAGGATATTTTTCTGGACGACGCAGAACGGCGGATAGTCGCAATCAACAAGATGGTGATTATGACCGCGCGCGGGGTTGTGAAAGTGGACAAGTGTCTGGAAGAAGTGCGAGCGCGGGTGGAAGAGCTGTATGCAGACGCTCGGACGATGCGGGAGTTGAAGTTGATTACAGCTCGGCAGTATTTGGAGCTGGTTAACAAAACCCGCGATGTGGAAATGGAAGTGGGGCGCGAACGTAAGCGTCGCAAAGTAATTGCCAAGGAAGCGAAGGAACTGGAGGTCTAATGCGAGAGAGTTTGATTGCGCGAGGGGAACTGGTCAGGCTAGGAAAAGGGCGTGAAGCGAGATTAAGAATTTTGGCGAATTTGGTGGAAGGGATTCGGCAACCGAAAAAGTCGAAACAGTCCGATCAGCAGAAAAAACCGGTAAAAGATAGAAATCTGCTTGATAAATTGCCAGAATGTAATGAAGATCTCGAAAAAGCGCTTTTCGAGTGTTTTTTGATGGCAAAGCGGGGCAAGACAAAAACGATGGACGAGTATAAGTATGACGTGTATTGGAAAGAAAACCAAGAGAAGTTGGTGCAAGATATTATTCATCGGCGGTGGAAGCCGAGTTCGTCGAAAGCGTTTGTGACGCACCGGCCGGTGGACCGGGAGATTTTTGCGGCGATGTTTCGGGATAGAATTGTGCATCATTTGCTATATGCGATTGTGGCGCCGTGGTGGGAGAAGAGGTTTATTTATGATTCCTACTCATGTCGGCGAGGAAAGGGGACTGATTTTGGCGTGAAGCGGATGCAGGGGATGATGGTGGCTGCGTATACGGGCGGTAATCGTCCTGGCGTGACGCGCGCGGTGAGTGGGAAAGAGTTTTCGCTTGAGATAAAGGGACAAAGGGTGTATGTGATCAAGGGGGACTTGTCGGGGTATTTTATGAGCTTGAGCCGACGGACGCTGTATAGGAAAGTTTTGTGGGGGCTGAATAAGCAATTCCCGGAGAAGGGATGGATATATGAGCTGGCGAAATATTTGTGGAGAGAAGTGATTTTTGATGATCCGTGTATCAATGCACGGATCGCGGGGACTTGGCTAGAATGGGACAATTTACCACACAATAAGTCTTTGTTTCATCAGCCGGCGGGGCAAGGGATTGTGATTGGGAATTTGACTTCGCAACTGTTGTCGAATATCATGCTGAATGAGTTTGATTGGTTTATGAAGCGAGAGATGAAGTTTAAGTGGTATGGGCGGTATGTGGATGACTTTTTTGTGATTGTGCGGGAGTGTGAGTATGAGTGGGCGATGTCGGCGATACGGAATGAAGTGGCGGGGCGCTTGGTTGAGATGGGGCTAAAAATGCATCCGAAGAAACTGTACGTGCAAGAAGCGCGGAAGGGGTGTCCGTTTCTGGGGAGGATGGTGAAGCCGTGGGTGATTTTGCCGGGAAAGCGGTATCTCAAAAACATGCGGTCGGCGCTGGAAGGATACGTGGAAGGGGCGGTGAGCTACGATACGATGCAGTCGTACATCGGGATGGCGCAACACATGGCGGCGTATAAACCGATGAAAAAAGTTGTCGACTCTTTGCGAGCCGACAACTAATCGAGGATATTTGTCCCCTCTGGGGAATGGAGAAGCCAGCCAACCCTAACCCATAAAAGCTATGAGCGAGCGAACTAAGCTAGTAGGCTACTAATCTGCGAGCATACACCTAACGGACCTACCGTTGTTGCGATTATTGTTATTCGCTGAATTCACGTTGCTAGTATTGAAGTTTAGGTTGTAAGCATTCGTACTAGAAGAAACCGTAGAAGACCAGTAGTTACCGTTCGTGCCGCCATTGTTGAACGTACCGGAGTTGTAGTTGCCGGCGAGCAGAAAGAAGATGGCTAGTGAATGTCCGTAGACGCTTTTTAAGGTGCGGACCTTTATGGTCGTCAGGGACAGGTTTAGGGCCTTAAATCTCGTTTTGCCTTGCGCTTTTTTGCGGCCACGGTTCTGTCGTTACCGTGGATGGCGCCTTTTTAGAAAGGAGTTTTACGTATTGTTATCAAACACGCGGTGCCGGGCGGTGAGGTTTAAAGTCGTTTTGAACTCGGCTAATTTTGCGAGGTTGTCCCTACTCCTCCAGAGGAGATACCTGGAATCAACAGAACTTGTGCTTGGCGCTCAATTTTTGGTTTTCTATTAGTGCTCTGCTCTTTTACGTTTCTTTTGCGGAAACCTGATTGCTTGAGGCGCCTGGACTGTCGATGAAATATGCCTCTAGTGCCATTATAGCATAAATGCGGTATTGGTTAGCGATGGAAAATTAACTAAAATAAAAAACACCTTATGGTGTTTTGGTGGGGGCTTGGCGCCTCTGCACAATCGCAGTGGGTCGCCCCCATTAATTACATTATACGCCATCTATCCACTAATGTCAAGCAGACGGCCGTCTTTCGTGATGAGTATGAGCCGCCGGATGTTTCTAGTATTCTCGAAGCACGCTTTGGCCTGATGCTCGGATTTTACTGTGGGCATTTTAATTCTTCTTAAATCTAATATTAATTTGCCTGCTTGTTTGCTAGCATAATGAAATTGACGAGCGAGATTATTCTTGCCATTTCCTATGGGCGATTTCGCCTCCCATATTGCTCCATTTATAAAAAAGTCCGCGCTTTTAGACCTATAGTCATTCCGAGGTACTATAAATTCAATATTGAATCCGAATTGCGTTAAAAATATAGCGGTACTTTCTTCGTGCGTTTTCAATTTTACGCCATTAGTTATAATTCGCCCGACTTTATTTGGCGCTACTCTTTTTAGCTCCTTCACTTTCATGGGTATAGTTTAGCATATTTGATGGGTTATGTGAAGCATAAACAAAAATCCTCAGAAGGATTTTTCTAGGATGAGGTCGGTTGGGGCGAAGACTTGAGGTAGACGTCCGGATGATGCGAGAGCTGAAGTTCACCAAAACACCTTATGGTGTTTTGGTGGGGGCTTGGCCTAGTTCAATTCAGAACTAAGTCGCCCCCATTACTTATAATTATACACCATCCATCTTTTAACTTCAAGCAAATACATGCGTCCATTACGCAAAATTGCAATTTTTGCAAAAATGCGTAATGGAAATGTTAGTCCACCCCTGTGATGGGCAATCTGCATGTATGCGTCCATAGCATATTGGGCTCTCTTTGGTCTAATTTTAGCATAAAATGTGATATAATATACGGCATGGATAGATACGAACCACTCAAGATTGAAGCTAAATGGCAAGCCAAATGGGAAGAGGAGTCACCCTTCAAGGCTACCGAAGAACCCGGCCGGCCCAAAATGTACCTTGCCGAGATGTTCCCGTACCCTTCTGGCGCCGGGTTGCACGTCGGCCACGTACGCAACTTCACCATCGTGGACGTATTAACTCGATTTTATCGCCAGCAAGGACTGAACGTCCTCCGGCCATTCGGCTACGACACTTTCGGCTTGCCTGCCGAGAACTACGCCATCAAGACCGGCACCGCTCCGCAGGAAGTCACGAAGGTCAACATCGCGAACTTCCGCAAGCAAGCCAAGCGCCTCGGCTACGCCATCGACTGGTCTCGCGAAATCAATACCTCGAGCCCCGAATATTACCGCTGGACTCAATGGTGCTTCTTGCAACTTTTCAAAAAGGGTCTAGCCTACCAAAAGGAGTCCTACCAATGGTGGTGCCCTGTCGACCAAACCGTACTCGCAAACGAGCAGGTCGAAAACGGCCATTGTTGGCGCTGTGGCCACGAAGTCGAAAAACGCAAAATGAAACAGTGGTTCTTCAAAATCACTGAATATGCCGATGAATTGCTCGCTGATATCGATGAGTTGGAATGGCCCGAGAAAATCAAAACTATGCAAAAGAATTGGATCGGTCGCTCAGTTGGTGCAGAAATAAAATTCGGTCCTATCACTGTATTTACTACCCGACCAGATACCATTAAAGGTGCGACCTTCCTAGTCGTAGCCCCCGAATACCCCGGGCTAATGTCCCTAACGACCGACGACACCCGCGCGGCGGTTTTGAAGTACCAGCAAGATTCCCTCAAAAAGTCCGAAATCGAACGCCAAGAGAATAAAGAAAAAACCGGCGTTTTCACCGGTACCTACGTAGTTAACCCCGCTACCAAAGAGCGCATACCAGTTTGGGTTGCAGATTACGTCCTCGCCGGTTATGGCACTGGCGCCATCATGGCCGTTCCGGCGGCGGATGAACGCGACCGAGAGTTTGCGGAGAAAATGAAGCTACCGATTGTAGAATTTGAGGAAGTCGACCGAGATTTATATGGTACACCAAAGGTGATGTATAAAATGCGCGACTGGCTCATTTCGCGCCAGCGCTACTGGGGTTGCCCCATCCCCATCGCTTACGACAGCGAAGGTCGCGCTCATGCCATTCCCGAGGATCAGTTGCCGGTGGTTTTGCCCGAAGTGACCGATTACCGGCCCGATAATTCCGGGCACAGCGCCCTCGCGAAGGTCACCGACTGGCTCAAAGTAGAATTATACAATGAATATACCGGTCAGACGGAAGTGATGACCCGCGAAACCGACACTCTCGACGGCTACGCCTGTTCATCGTGGTATTTGTGGCGCTATGCTTCCCCGCACGACACCGAGGCCGCGTGGGACAAAGAGGCAGTTTCCTATTGGGAGCCGGTAGACATCTACGTCGGCGCCGACCACGCCGTCGCTCACTTGCTCTACATTCGGTTCTGGTGTAAATTCTTCGCCGACCAAGGTTACCTGCCCTTCCGCGAGCCAGTCAAAAAGCTCATCTATCACGGTTACATCAACGCCCCCGACGGTAAGAAGATGAGCAAAAGCAAAGGCAACGTGATCGACCCGCTTGACGTCATCAACGATGGCTACGGTGCTGACACCCTCAGAACCTACGAAATGTTCATCGGCCCCGTGGAGCTTGACGCCGCTTGGGACCCTCGCTCGGTTGGTGGGGTTTACCGCTTTCTCAATCGTTGTTGGACATTAATGGCGCAGTATTGCAATTCGGGGCCGCGTCCGGCCGGCCCGTCGCCACGGGCGGCCGGCGCTAATCCTCGCGCTGCCGCGCTCCGGAATGCCCCGAATTGCAACACTTGCGCCATTAGAAACAAAACCATCAAGAAAGTTACTGAAGATATCTATCACTATAGCTTCAACACGGCCGTCGCCGCTTTAATGGAATATGTAAACGAACTTTATAAAGTTGGCGCCACAGAAGAAGATCTGATTACACTAGCGAAGCTCTTGAAGCCCTTCGCACCACACCTGTCGAGCGAAATGCTAGAGCGTCTAGGAGCGAACGATGAATGGCCTAAGTGGAACGAAAAGTACTTGGTGAGCGACACTATCGAGATCATCGTGCAGGTGAATGGCAAATTGCGTAGCAAGCTAACCGTCACCTTGTCCGACGCCGAGGATGCCGACAAGGTCAAGGCCCTCGCCTACGCCGACGAAAAAGTCGCTAAATACGCCACCGCCGACACTACTAAAAAGGCCATCTTTGTACCAAAAGCACACATTTTGAACATCGTAGTATAGCATCATCCTACAGAGGTGGACTAACATTTCCATTACGCATTTTTGCAAAAATTGCAATTTTGCGTAATGGACGCCATATTAGGCAAGCCGTGGTATAATGGTAACATGATAAGAGTATATACAACACCAACTTGTGCGTATTGCCACGCGCTGATGGATTGGCTAGACACGATGGGGGTTTCGTACGAGGAAGTGGACGCGCGGGGGCGCGACGATATTGCGACGGTGCCGGTGACGGAAATCGGTGAGATGCGAATTGTGGGGTTTGACCGACCGGCGATTAGAAAAGCCTTGCGGAATCTGTAAAAACGTGGTAGAATGGTGTAAATTATATATCAATAAAGGAGCAAAATGCCTGAACCTAAAAAACAGAGTAGCCCGCGTAAGACTGGGCTCCGTCGGAGCCATCTGAGATTGACGCTGGCTCGGAGAGTTAACCAAAAATCACCAGTGAAAGTTTTCGAAACCAAGAAGAAAACTCCAAATCTAAAAGTAAAAACCATAAAAAAGAAAGAAGTGTAAAAGGTGGCAAGTAATCGACATTTAGGCAGAGTAATTGTTTTACAAAGTTTGTATGAATACGAACTAAGAACCCTTGCACATGACCCGGACGTCGAGCTTGATAAAGTGGTGGCCAAGAACATTGAACCTTATGAAAAGTCGCTGGGCGACACGGAGTTCGTGTACAACTTGGCGCGACGGGTGGCGGAGAACTTCGAGACTTTGGATGCGACGCTTGCGCCGATGGCGCCGGAGTGGCCGATTGCCACGATTGCGGCGATCGATCGTAACGTTCTTCGGATGGGGCTTTATGAGCTTTCGGAGTGCCGTGAGATGGTGCCGCCGAAAGTGGCAATTAACGAAGCGGTGGAGCTAGCAAAGGCCTTTGGATCGGAGAACTCCTCGCGGTTTGTAAATGGAGTGCTAGGGACGGCCTATCGCAAATTGGGGATTAACGAAGAAGATAATAATGAACATAAGCGAACTGAATCAGACCAAGCTGAATCAGGGGGAGCCGAAGGAGAGAAGGGCGCTGAAAGTGCCGGAAGCGTTTCCGGAGGAAGCGACGAAGGAATCACCGCTTAAGAAGATTACGTCGGCGGTTTTTCGAAAAAGGACGGCGATTCAGGAGATTGTGCGGGAGCCGACTTCGGGCGGGATAGTTTTTCGGCTGACTGAAGACCAGAAAGATATCGAGGTGCTGTTGATTCAAGATTCGAAGGGCCGGTGGACGATCCCGAAGGGACATATCGAACCAGGCGAAACGGCCAAGATGACGGCAAGGCGAGAAATCGAGGAGGAGACTGGGCTGAAAAACTTTGCGATTTTGACGTGGCTCGGGAAGATTCACTTTAAGTACCGGAGGGCGGAGAAGCTAGTTCTCATGACGACGCAGATTTATCTAGTACAGGCGCTAGATAATCGCGAAATGCCGACGGGTGAGAAATGGATGCGGGGGATTCGGTGGTTTTCGTTTGCGGAGGCGCTGAATTTGGTGGAGTATGAGGACATTGAGAGATTGATGTTGATTGCGAAGCGCAAGATTCGCGCAGGGGAATATTAATTTAAATAGGAGAGGATGTAAAATGGATGTAACACCATACGAAGAGTTTGCGAAAGAAAAATTGGGACTGAAGTTCCATGACATTAATTTGCTGGTGACGGCTTTGACGCATCGGAGCTATGTGAACGAGCATAAAGTCGTGGCGCCAGAGCATAATGAGCGGCTGGAATACCTGGGGGATGCGGTGCTGGAGCTCGTGACTTCGGACTTTTTGTATCGGAGGTATGATGAGTCCGAAGGGGTGATGACAGCGCTTCGCTCGGCGCTGGTTAGGACAGAGTCGATCGGAGCGGCGGGATATGAGCTAGGCTACGAACCTTTGGTGAGATTGTCGCACGGAGAAAAGCGCGGGACGGAGCGGGCGCACGATGTGATTATGGCGGATTGCTTCGAGGCGGTGATTGGGGCGATTTACATAGACCAAGGGTATATTACGGCAAAAAAGTTTATCTCGGATCATATTTTGTCAAAATTAGATACTATTATTTCGGAGGGGACGTGGCGGGACCCGAAGTCGTATGTGCAGGAGTTGACGCAGAGTCAGTACGGGACGCTACCGGTGTATCGAACCCTGAGGGCGGATGGGCCGGACCACGATAGACACTTTGCGGTGGCGATGTATGTGAATGGGGAGTTGTTCGCGAAAGGTGAGGGGCATTCGAAACAAGAGGCGCAGACGGAGGCGGCGAAGCTAGGGGTAAAGAAGTACCGTCAGATGCTTGGGCCAGAGATTGATAACTTCAAAAAGAATATTGAACTCCCGGCGAGTACATAATAAAAAAGCTAACTCCCTAGAGTTAGCTTTTTTATTATTCTTCTGCGGTGGGTTCTGCTACTTCTGCCGCAGGAGCTTCCGCCGCAGGCTCCGCCGTGGGTTCTGCTGGAGCTTCTTCTTTGGGTTGGTTTTTGCGAAGCTTGTCAGCGTGTTTGGCGACTTTTTGTTTCTTCGGGGCCTCTTTGTACCACTTGGGTAGCTTGACGCCGTTTTTCTTTAAGATGAAGGCGACGCGAGAGCTGGGCTGGGCGCCGTTACTTAGGTATTTTTCCACCAGGGGCTGGTCGAGGACGAGCTTCTTGGTGGTAGGGTTGTAGTTGCCGACCTCAGCCACGACGCGACCCGACAAGGGGTGGCGCTGGGATTCTTGGACGACTATCCGGTACATCGGGAGATGTGCGCGGCCATTACGTTGCATGCGAATCGCTAGCATTTGTACTCCTTAGTTATTAATGTATATATTTTAGCATAAAAAATGCGAAAATACAAGATGCAAAATGCGGGGTGTGTGGTATAATGGTTATATAAATAAAACTAATTTGGAGAAAATATGGCTACTATCGACCAGCAATTCGTAGAATATATCGTAAAAACCTTAGTCAATAATCCGGATAAAGTTTCGGTGGAACGCAAGATTGATGAGAAGGGTGTGCTTTTGTCTTTGACGGTGGACCCAGAGGACGTGGGGCGGGTAATCGGTAGGCGCGGGGCGACGGCGCAATCGATTCGGATGTTGCTCCGGGCGCTCGGAACCAAACAAGATGCGCGGTATAACCTCAAGATCGTCAATACTGATGAAGATAGCCATGAGCGTAGTGAATGGCATGATGATGGTCGGGGGAGTGATGACGCCGCGAGCGTGGTGGCGAGCACGATGACGGATGATGACGCAGGGGAAGAGGATGTAGAGGGCGAGGATACGGAAGAAGAGGACGCAACAGAAGCAGAAAGTTCAGAGCTAGCAGAGAAAACTCGAGCCGAGCTAGCCGATTTGGACGATCTCGACATATAAAAAAAGTGGACTTTTCTTGGAAGAAAAGTCCAACAAAAGAACTTAGTATGAAATCAAAGTCAGGCGCATGTCCTGACTTTGATTTTGATTATGACAAATCAGCCCCGTTGGGGCTGATTTGGAAGGGGATGGGGTGGAGAAAAAAACCTAAAAAACGTCCCCAATGGAAACGTTTTTTAGACATATATAAGCTCTCAACTTTGCTTTAAGCTGACTCGCAGTTAGCTTAATAATTATTATATAGCTACTAAAATGAAAAATCAAGCACTTTTTCTATTGATTTTTTGGAAAAAGTGTAGTATACTTTTTTATAAGAAGTAGTGTGCCTTGTTTTCGGTACTCTAGAGAAGTGGCGATTCTCGGAGAGGGAGCTGGGCAGTAATCTTCGAGCGCTGAGACGGTACTATATTGTGGAGATTAGTGCTGTCAAAAAAGATTAATAACACTAATAACAAGAGGAAAACATGGCGAAAAAACCAAGTCTAGAAGAACGTAAGTTCTTCACTGAAGGTGACCAAGCGCTTCCGATTCCTGATCTGACTGGACATCAGACCGATTCGTGGAACGACTTTGTCAAGAATGGACTCCGGGAGGTTTTTGACGAGCTAAATCCGATTGACGATTACACTGGTCAGAAGTTCTCGCTGAGGTTCAAAGATTATCACTTTAAAGAGCCGAAGGAGTCGGAGCAGGACGCGAAATATAACTTGGCGACCTACGAAGCGCCGCTACACGTTTTGGTGGAGCTTGAGAACAAGGTGACCGGTGAAAAGAAGGAACAGGATATTTACTTTGGTGATTATCCGTGGATGACGGATCGGGCGACGTTTATCATTAACGGTACGGAGCGCGTGATTGTGTCACAATTAATTCGCTCAGCGGGGGTGTTCTTTACCGCGGAGCAGGCGGGGGTGAACAACCTTTACGGTGCGAAGATTATTCCGGGGCGGGGGGCTTGGCTTGAGTTTGAGACGGCCGGGAACGGGATGATTTCGGTGAAGATCGATCGACGGCGGAAGATTCCGGTGACGACGTTCCTCCGGGCGCTTGGCATGAAAGAGTCAGAGATCAAGAAGGCGTTTTCGAAGATCGATAACGGCGACCGCAAGTACATCGAGGCGACACTAGAGAGGGATACCACTTCGACGCAAGGCGAGGCGCTCCTTGAGGTGTATCGGCGGATTCGGCCGGGGGACCTCGCGACGGTAGAGAACGCGAAGTCGATGATCGAGCGGATGTTCTTTGACCCGAAGCGGTATGATTACTCGAGCGTGGGTCGGTTTAAGATGAACCGAAGGTTGAAGTTTGATACGCCAAATGATGCGGCGCACCGGACGCTCCAGATGGACGATTTGATTGCGATTATTACGGAGATTATCCGGCTGAATAACACGCAGGAGCCGGCGGATGATATTGACTCGTTGTCGAACCGGCGGGTGAAGCTGGTGGGCGAATTGGTGCAACGGCAGTTCCGGCTAGGGATGCTGAGGTTACAACGCAATATTCTTGACCGGATGTCGATGGCATCTCCAGATGATGCGACGCCATCGCAACTTCTGAACTCGCGCCCAGTGGTGGCGGCCGTGAAGGAATTTTTCTCGACTTCACAGCTTTCGCAGTTGATGGACGAGGTGAACCCGTTCTCGGAGCTGGCACACAAGCGACGTTTGTCGTCGATGGGGCCGGGCGGTTTGACGCGCGAGCGGGCCGGGTTTGATGTGCGGGATGCGCACCCGACACATTATGGCCGGATTTGTACCGTGGAAACGCCAGAAGGTGGCAATGTGGGGCTAGTGCTTAACTTTGCGACCTATGCACGGATTAACCAATATGGGTTTATTGAGGCGCCGTATCGAGTAGTAAAGAATGGCAAGGTAACTGACGAAGTTGTGTACATGGATGCCGATACGGAGCAGGATAAGATTATCGCGGATGCCTCGGTGAAGCTAAATAAAGACGGCAAATTCGTCGAAGATTGGGTGTCGGCACGGGTGCACGGTACGCCGGCGCAGGTGGAAGCGAAGCGGGTGACGCACATTGACGCGGCGCACAAGGAAATTTTGGGTGTGTCGGCTTCTTTGATTCCGTTTGTGGAGAAGAACCGGGTTGACCGAAGTTTGATGGCCTGTGCGATGCAGAAGCAGGCGGTGCCACTACTTAAAACCGATAATCCGGTGGTCGGAACTGGTATTGAGCGTGAAGTCGCTAAAAACACTTCACAGCTAGTGATGGCTACGGGGACGGGTGTAGTGAAAAAGGCGGACGGTGAGTCGGTGATTGTGACTTACGACAAGGGCGGCGACCGTGAATATAAATTGCAACACTTTGAAAAGACGAACGACGACCGGTGCTACAACCAGCGTTGCCGAGTGACCAGGGGTCAGAAGGTGAAGAAGGGTGACACCTTGATTGAAGGCGCGTCGGTGAACAACGGCGAGCTGGCACTGGGGCGGGATCTGCTCGTGGCGTTTATGCCGTGGCGGGGGTACAACATGGACGACGCGATTGTGATTTCGAACCGGCTGGTTGAAGATGACACTTTGACTTCGATTAACATTAAGGATTTCGATGTGGAAGTGCGCGAGACGAAGCTGGGGCCGGAGCAAGTGACGCGAGATATTCCAAATGTGTCGGAACATTCGCTGAGGCACCTTGGTGAGGATGGGATTGTGACCATCGGTTCTGAGGTGAAGAACGGTGACATCTTGGTCGGTAAAATTACGCCGAAAGGCGAGCAGGAGTTGTCCTCTGAGGAGCGGTTACTTAGGGCGATCTTTGGCGAGAAGGCCAAGGATGTGCGCGATACGTCGGTACGAATGAATGGTTCTTCGACCGGTAAGGTGGTGGATGTACGAGTCTACACACGTGAGCAGGGTCATGAGCTAAAGGCTGGCGTGATTATGCAGATTAAGATCTTTGTTGCAGAGATGCGCAAGATTGGCGTCGGTGACAAGCTGGCTGGGCGGCATGGTAACAAGGGTGTGGTGTCGCGAGTGCTTCCGGTTGAGGATATGCCGTTTATGGAAGACGGGACACCGATTGACGTGGTGCTTTCGCCGATGGGCGTGCCTTCGCGTATGAATCTCGGGCAGCTCTTTGAAACGCACCTTGGGATGGCAGCGCGAGCGCTAGGCTACAAGGTGGCGACGCCGTCGTTTAACGGGGTGCCAGACGAAACGATCTCGGATGAGCTAGAGAAGGCTGGATTCGCCCGCGATGGCCGGGTGCAACTGTATGATGGTTTGACCGGTGAGCCGTTTAACGAGAGGACCTCGGTGGGTGTAATGCATATGTTGAAATTACACCACATGGTGGAAGACAAGATCCACGCGCGGTCGACTGGTCCTTACACGATGGTGACGCAACAGCCACTTGGTGGTAAGGCACAGAACGGTGGTCAGCGCTTCGGGGAGATGGAGGTATGGGCACTTGAAGCTTATGGTGCCGCTACGACTCTTCAGGAAATGTTGACGATTAAGTCGGATGACGTGTACGGCCGGGCGAAGGCTTATGAGGCCATCATTAAGCACGAACCAATCGAGGGGCCGAAGCTTCCGGAAGGCTTTAATGTGCTTGTGAAAGAATTGCAGGGCTTGGGTCTAAAAGTAGATCTACTAGACCATGGCGAATCTTCGGATGCGGGCGATGTAATCGAGAAAACTTCGCGCGAGATTGAAAGATCGCAAGATGACCAAGTGATTTATGATCAGCACAAGCGAGAAACTGAGCCAGCTATTGTGGACCTCGACGAAGACGAGGCTGCTGCAATGATGGCAGAAGAAGGTATTGACATAACAGAGGTTGAAGAGGACGTTGGTCCGGGTGACACGATGGAAGAAGTGGAACTGGATGAGGGTACGATTGACCTCGGAGAGGAGTTCTAATATGGCGTGGATGGATAACTTTATTAGCGCGTCGGACTTTGATTCAATTAGGCTAACGGTGGCAAGCCGGGATGACATCTTGAATTGGAGCTATGGCGAAGTAACAAAGCCAGAAACGATTAATTATCGGACTCAGAAGCCGGAGCGGGATGGGTTGTTCTGCGAGAGGATTTTTGGGCCGACCAAAGACATTAATCCACACGATTCGAAGCTGAAGGGTGTGCGAAGCCGTGAGCAAGCGGTGGATAAAGAGGGGAATTTGGTAACGAAGTCGATTACGCGACGCGAGCGGATGGGGCATATTGCGCTGGCAGCGCCAGTGGCGCACATCTGGTTTATGCGGGGGATTCCGTCGGCTTTGTCGCTACTGCTTGATGTTACCGTAAAGAATATTGAGAAAGTAGTGTATTTTGCGACGTATTTGATAACGGATGTGAGAACCGGCGAAGTCCAGCAGACGTTGGAGGAGCTGGAAAACCAGACGATGGCCGCAAGGGAAGCGATTCGGTTGCGCTATGAGAAAGAGTTGGAAGAGAAGAACGCGGATACCAAGACTTTGGCAGAAGCGCAAACGGCGGAGCTTGAGGAGCTGGAGAAGGATTACCTTTACCGTAAGGAATTGCTTGAGTCGTTCCAGAAGGGTGGCGTGATCACCGAAGTTGAGTACCGGAATCTGCCGGAAGAGTACGAAGAGTTGATTACGGTAGAGATGGGTGCGACGGCGATCAAGCGACTGTTAGACGAGATTGACCTCGATCAGCTGATTGAAGAGTTGCGAGCGGAAGAAGCGGAGGCCAAAGGCCAGAAAGAGAAGAAGCTACAGAAGCGGCTAAAGACGCTCGAAGGGATGCAAGCAGCGGGAATTCGGCCGGAAGATTTGATTCTGACGGTGATTCCGGTGATTCCACCGGATCTTCGCCCGATGATTGCTTTGCCTGGTGGGCGGTTTGCGACGTCGGATCTGAACGACCTTTATCGGCGGGTGATTAACCGAAATAATCGGTTGAAGAAGCTACTTGATCTCAATGCACCGGAAGTGATTTGCCGGAACGAAATGCGGATGCTACAAGAGGCGGTGGATGCTTTGATCGACAACTCGGCGGCGCATGGCTCTAGGGGCGCGAATTCGACGAACGGGCGTAGGCGACTAAAGTCGTTGTCCGATCTTTTGAAGGGTAAGCAAGGGCGGTTCCGTCAGAACCTCTTGGGTAAGCGGGTGGACTACTCGGGGCGTTCGGTAATTGTGGTAGGTCCGGAGCTTTCGCTTCATGAATGTGGCCTTCCGAAACAGATGGCGCTAGAGCTGTTTAAACCGTTTGTGATTTCGTGGTTGATTAGTAATGAATACGCTAATAATATACGGTCGGCTTCGCGGCTCATAGAAGCGAAGGAGACGGTGGTGTGGGACGCGCTAGACGAGGTGATTAAGGGCAAGTATGTGCTTCTGAACCGGGCACCGTCGCTACACCGGTTGTCTTTGCAGGCGTTCCAGCCACGGTTGATTGATGGTAAAGCGATTAAATTGCATCCTTTGGTGGCGTCGGGCTTTAACGCGGACTACGATGGTGACCAGATGGCGGTACATTTGCCGCTTTCGGACGCCGCGCAGATGGAAGCGAAGGAACTAATGTCGGCATCGAAGAACTTGTTGAAGCCGGCGGATGGTTCTCCGGTCCTAGCGATTTATCAGGACGTGGTGCTAGGCGCTTACTATTTGACCTACGATAAGCCGGGGACTGAGTCGGATAAGCCACGGGCGTATTCGTCGGTGTACGAGGCTGAGATGGCTTATGATCAGGGTGACATTGCTCTGCAGACGCCGATTCGGGTGTTCGCGAAGCGCGAGATCCGTGATACGACACTTGGACGGGTGATCTTTAACGAGATTTTGCCGGAAGAGTATCCGTATGATAACTCGGTGCAGACGAAGAAGCATTTGTCGAAAGTAATGGCAGACATCTTTGATCTTTATGGTTCTGAGGTGATGGTAAAAACCGCGGATGCTTTGAAAGATTTGGCGTTTGAATATGAGACGATTGCGTCGATTTCGACGGCCAAGGATGATTATCCGACGTATGACGAAATTGATGACTTTATCGCCGAAGGTGACGCAAAGACTGCGTTGATTCAAGAGCAATTCAACGATGGTTTGGTGACCGAGGAAGAGCGCCACAAGTTGACGATTAATAACTGGCGTGATATTGATGGTAAGATTTCGGACTTCCTCAAGGAGAAGTTGTCTGAGATGGATACAGATATCGCGGTGATGGTGAACTCTGGTGCGCGTGGTAACATTTCGAACATTAAGCTCGCTTCGGCAGAGATTGGTATCATGGTGGATAT
>CAZXEG010000004.1:0-41646 GCA_964639835.1 uncultured Candidatus Saccharibacteria bacterium
CCTGGACCCAGACTAGTGTCGGTATTGGCGGTACTGGCCTCTCCTCCACTACTGATGAAACTCCTTACTTTAATATTGGGGATGGGGTCAATAGCGTAACATTAACCAGCAAATCTAGTTACCCAACCATCCAGAACCTAGATCCAACTCTCTGCACTGCCTCAAACTCCCTCACCGTGATAGATACTCGTGACAACAATACCTACACTGTCCAACGATTAGCCGATGGTAAATGCTGGATGACATCAGACCTTAACTTAGCTGGTGGCACCGCACTCTACAGCGACGATTCTAACGTTGCAGATACGAATACCAAGGCTAGGGGTAATCCATACTATACCCTCCCAGCTTCAACAGCGATTTCTAGCGGTACATCAGTGCCAAGCGACCAATTCAGTGATGATTCTACTGCATATGTATTTAATACTGGCAATAACACTACCACTTGCAATAGTAGCACTCCCTGTAATAGTTACTATTCGTGGCTTGCCGCAACAGCCGGAGGAAAGAATGCTAGCGGAACCGCAGTAACTACAAACGGCTACAACGCTGCCTACAGCATCTGCCCGAAGGGCTGGAGACTCCCAACATCCACGACCAGCAATGCTGACCCTCTAACTAGCCCCAACTGGAAAACTGGTGACTGGTATGCCCTTGCTACCGCATATGGGGCCAACCTAGAGAGCAACTATTACGAGACTGCTGGCACCTTCTATACGAACGCAGGCCCTGGGACGACGCCGAATTTCTTGCTGGCCGGCTACTATCGCTCTGGCTCGTTCAGCAGTGGCGACTCCTACGGGTACTATTGGTCCTCTACCTCGCTCTCGAGTATGGCCGCTTATATCCTGAGCTTCCGTTCGATTTTCGTGGATTCGGCCAGTAACCACTATCGCAGGGACGGATTTCCGGTCCGGTGCGTGCTCGACGACAGCATGCAAACCATCACTTCTTCATCCCTCGCCAGCATCATGCCAAACGACGGTGACTCCACCACCCTGCGCGATGTCCGCGATGGCAACACCTACCAAGTCACCAAGATCAACGGCAACTATTGGATGACAGAGAATCTCCGCTACCTCGGCGACACCGGCAGTACGCCAGTTTCCACTAGCTCCGATGGCACTATGATCGTCAAAAGCGCCACCACAAACTATAGTTCCGACACCACCCTTACTCTCAAAGATCTAGCTAATGGTTCTGGTTCATCTAGTGATTGCTACGGCAACTATATGAGTTACTCCTATATAGGTAACGGCTGGACTAACCTATGCGTACATGAAGGCACCGATAATAATGGCGACCCAACAGTCTGGTATAACTACTCCGCCGCCACTGTTGGTACTATCGCTACCAAAGGAGCAAATAGTACAGCTGCAACATATGATGTCTGCCCCAAGAACTGGCGCTTACCAACCGATTCCGAACAGTCTGGTATCACTAACTACGCCACTGCCTTTAGTCCTGTTTGCGGCGGGAACTACATCAATGGCTCCTATGCCGTTGCGACTACGAGCGGGCTCTGGTGGTCAGCTACGGCTAGCAGTACTAGCGATCGTTACTACCTGACCTACAACAGTGGTAGCCTGAATACCAACGGCAGCGGCTGGCGCTACCGTGGGCTCTACGTACGTTGTGTACGTATGTAGCGTGGGCGGCGCGTATTGCTCCGTCTCCTCAGACCTCCACCCGAGTTTTGCATGTCGCCCCACCCCAGCAATTCTGAGAGCTCTTTTAAGATTTGAAATGTGTAATTCTCACAATTTTCCGCTGCGCGAGTGGCCCTGAGCGCTCAATAGGAACAGCCCAACTTCACGGTTGGGAAGGGCGCATGCACTTAATAGGCATCCCGCAGGTAGGGCTAAGCCACGAGCGCGCGACGAAAATCTGTGAGAATTACGACATTTCAAGTCCAGGCTCTCAGAATTGTCTGGGGCGGGGCGCTAGAGATTGCCGGGGCGGAGCAAAGAGCGGGGTATAACAAAAGCAGGGCGCCCACGCTTCCCTTATTCATCTAGGCGTGTTATAATATATAGATATGAACGCAAACGAAATACGCCAAAAATTCTTAGATTTTCAAGTGGCAAGAGGCCACAAAATTATTCAGCCCGCCCCGCTCGTGCTTGAGGGCGACCCGACTACGCTCTTCACCGGCTCCGGCATGCAGCCACTCCTTCCCTATTTACTTGGCAAGTCGCACAAGGACGGCACTCGCCTCACCGATTCCCAGCCCTCCATGCGCCTCCAGGATATCGAGGACGTCGGCGACCCGCGCCACACCACGGTTTTTGAAATGCTTGGCAACTGGTCGCTCGGCGACTACTTCAAGAGAGAGCAAATCGAGGGCTTTTTCGAGTTCCTCACCAAAGTCGTCGGCCTTGATCCTGAAAAAATTTATGTCACCTGCTTCATCGGAAGCGAAGAGTACGGTATCTCAAAAGACGAAGAAGCCGCCAAAATCTGGCAAGAGGTGTTTAAAAAAGCTGGCATCGACGCCAAAATCGCCGAAATCGGCTCCGCCAAGAACGGTGACAAGCGCGGCATCAAGCCCGGCGAGCGCATTTTCTTCTACGACGACCACGAGAACTGGTGGTCCCGTGGTGGCGGCATCGACTCCACGCCAAAGGGCGACCCTTGTGGCCCCGATTCCGAAGTTTTCTACGACTTTGGCGAAGACAAGCAGGACGTAGAAAAGTATGGTCAGTCCCACCCCGCCTCCGACGGCGCCCGCTTCATGGAAATCGGCAACCAAGTCTTCATGCAGTACAAGCGGAATGAAGACGGCACCTTCTCCGAACTTGAGCAGAAAAACGTCGACTTCGGCGGCGGCCTCGAGCGCATCGCCGCTGCTGCGATTGGCAGTTTTGATGTTTTCAAAATCTCGCTTTTGAAGCCGATTATTGACAAACTCGAGCAGATTTCCGGCAAATCTTACGATAACAACACCGACGAAATGCGTGTCATCGCCGACCACGTCCGTGGCGCCTATCTCCTGGCCGCTCAAGGCCTCACCCCGTCCAACAAGACTCAGGGTTACGCCATGCGTCGTCTGATTCGTCGCGCCATTCTTCGTGCCCTCGACCTCGGCATCGCCACCGACTTTCTCTCCGAAATCGTCCCCATCGTCGCTGACAACTACCGCGACCTGCCAGATTCCATCTTGACCCATCGCGACACTGCCCTCGCCGTCCTCTTAAAAGAAGAAAAAGCCTTCCGCCAGACCTTAAACAAGGGTCTAAGAGAGCTTCGCAAGATGGCGAAGCCAGACAACGTCCTTTCTGGTCGCGATTTATTCAAATTGCAAGACACTTACGGCTTCCCGCTCGAATTATCAGTTGAAGAATGCTACCGCGAGGGTATCGAGCTGATTTCTGACTACAGAGAAGAATTTGACGAAGCCCTAAAAGAACAGCGCGAGCGTTCCCAAACGGCCTCGAAAGGTATGTTCAAAGGCGGCCTCGAAGACCACGGCGAGCAAACGGTCAAATATCACACTGCCACGCATTTGCTTCTCGCCGCCCTAAAGAAGCACGTGAGTCCCGACATCGTCCAAAAAGGCAGCAACACCACCGCCGAGCGCACTCGCTTCGACTTCAGTTGCGACCACAAACTCACCCCCGAAGAGCTAGAAAAAGTCGAATCCCAAGTCAACGACTGGATCGCAGCCGACCTTCCGGTCGTCCACGCCGAGTATGACAAGGCTTACGCCAAGGACACTCTAAAGGCCCACGGCCAGTTCTGGGACAAGTACCCCGACCGTCTCACCGTCTACACCATCGGCGACGAGGCCGCGCCCGTTTCCCGCGAAGTTTGTGGCGGTCCCCACGTCGAACACACTGGCGTTCTCGGTCACTTCAAGATCGTGAAAGAAGAATCCAGCTCCGCCGGTGTCCGCCGTATCAAAGCCATTCTTGAATAACCCTGTAATTAAAAACGCCCCTCACTAAGAGGGGCGTAAGGCGGATCATATGGCTCAAAAAAACCGAAAACCCAGTTCGCCGAGCTCCTGTTCCAACTGCTCAGCATCCATAAACTGGATCGTTTTGATACCGGCTTCCTTTGCGGCGTCCACGTTGGACTGCATGTCGTCCACGAATACTACTTCGTCGGGCGCCAGATTTGACTCTTTTAACAACCGAGCAAAAAATCCACTATCCCCCTTAAGCAGACCAGTCTCAAACGACCAGTAGCATCTGGTCGCCAGAGTGAATACTGCTGGGTGCAACTTTCGGAGTTCGACTAACCGTTCGCGTACATGGTCGGACACGATTCTAATGTCGGTACGACCATAAGTTATCTCGGCTCCCGGCTCCAGGCTTCTTGGCGTTCCAACAATCCTCTGGTACACATCCAGAGTGCCGGGTACCTTTCGTGACAAATTCTCCGAGAATGCGTCTTTGAGCTCCGCCGCTGACAGTCCAAGTTCGCCGTTTTCGCACATCCTCTGCCAGTAGTCGTCCTCGGAACATTTGCCACGCATTGCGTCACACCAGGTGTTTGTTGTCTCCAGATGCCGCTGCCAAAATCGTTCCCCAGCCTCGCGGCCGTAACGCCACTCGATGATGTCTTCGGTGCCATATAATCCACGTATAAGTACTTCTGACAAGTCTGATAAAATTACCATAAGCTCCCCCCTTTCTCTAGACCTCAGACTATCCCTATTATACCGCATCTCTGAGGCATCGACAACCACTAGCGTTATGCTTAATTGGTGACTAACTAGTGATCACCCCACCTCCGAGGCAAATTTCGCCGTCGTATAGCACCGCCGACTGCCCCGCCACAAAAAGAGACAGCTATTTCTAGCAGTCTCTGTGGATTAGCGGTAGTTGATTCAATACAGTATCTTATGCCAGCTAATCTATACTTCAATTATACATCTATTTGCCGATTAAGTCAATAACTCGCTGATCCTTCGCTAGGACTTTTAGTCTCTTAATTGAATGTCTCTCCTTACGGATATATTCTCTAATTCTGGCGATAGCTTGCGCGTCGGTTAATCCGGTTCGGTGCAAATCAAGTATAATGTTGTTGGATTGCTTTACTGCCTCGCGCAGATTGTTCTGAATTGTATGCTTGCCACTGCCAGTCGGTGACTTCAGTTCCCAACGCACATTCGTTTTGAGAACGTATAAATCAGGGTTTTTGCTCCGGAGTCGTCTCAAAAAGACTATATCGCTTTGAAAATATTCCGCCAAAATTTCGGCCGCTCGCCTTTCATGCGGACGTGGTGCCGACTCTTTATTATCTTCGATATGTATCACAAACTTACTCATGCAATCACCCCACCTCCGAGGCAGATTTCCCCGTCGTATAAAACCGCCGACTGCCCTGCTGCTGGCCGCTTTACCTCTCGCTCAAACCGCAGCGTCTCCCCGTCAAACGTCGCCGGCACGAGTTCCCCCCGGTGCCTTAGGCGCGCCATGACCTTAATATCGCGAGTGGGTGACGGAGTTTTAGGGGGATCTCCAGCGAGCCTTAGCGAGCTAGGGGAAGAAACTCCGGCAGGATCCGCTCGCCATACTACGTCGGAAAGCTGTAGCTCCCGCGTCCAGATTGCCTCATGATTTAGATTTTTAGACACATACACGATATTTTGCTCAAGATCCTTCTTCACCACATAATATGGCAACCCGTCATTCACCTCCCCCGCCACCCCCGAAAGATACAACCCATGCCTCTGCCCAATCGTGTAAAACACCGCGCCCTCGTGCACACCCAGCACCCGCTCACTCTCCGCCTCGCGAATCTCCCCCGGCCGAATGTCAATATACTCCTTGAGAAAATCGCGCATCGACACCTCCCCCACAAAACACACCCCCATCGACTCCTTCTTGTACGCATTATGGAGCCCCCGCGCCTTCGCCAGCTTCTTCACTTCCGGCTTCATCATCTCCCCAATCGGAAAAATCGTGTGCGCGAGCGCCTCGTCACTAACGCGATAGAGAAAATACGTCTGGTCCTTGTTTTCATCAACAGCCCGCGCTAGCCGTCCATCCAAAATTCTCGCATAATGCCCCGTCGCGATAAAATCAGCCCCAGCCTCCCTTGCCCTTTCATAAAACAGCTTAAATTTAATCTCCTGATTGCACATCACATCCGGATTCGGCGTCCGCCCGGCGCGAAACTCATCCAGCATATATTCCACCACCTTCTCCCGATACGCCTCCTCAAAATCCCAAACATAAAAATCAATCCCGAGCTTCACCGCCACCCGCTTTGCATCCGCCAAATCCTCCGCCCACGGACATTTCATGCCCGGCAGATCCTCCGACCAATTCCGCATATACACCCCCGTCACATTATAACCCTGCTCAACCAAAAGCATCGCCGCCACCGACGAATCAACGCCCCCGCTCATCCCCACAAACACTTTTTTACCCATTCACTCGCTCCCATTCAAGCCGTACCACTTCGTTAATAATCTCCGCAGCTTCTGCTATCTGTTCTTTCGTGTTGGTCTCGCCCAGCGTCAACCTCAGCGACCCAGCAATCTCCGCCTCGGTGAGCCCCATCGCCGCCAGCACATGCGATCTCACCCCCTTCGACGCCGCACACGCCGCCCCCGTCGCTACGTAAACTCCCCGCTCCTCCAAGAGATAGAGCAAACGCTCTCCATCTAAACCATTATAGCACAAAACTACGAAATTGTCAAGAGCATGTCGCCGATTCACGATTTCGCACCCCTGTAGCGTGTCTATCAGCACCTTCTTCATTTCGGCATATTTTTTGCGTCGACCGTTCAAATGCCCATGCGCAAGCTTCACCGCTTCAGCAAACCCCACCACGCCCGGCACGTTTTCCGTCCCCGACCGGAGCCCCCGCTCCTGACCACCGCCATAAGTCGCCGGCGTGAGTTTCACTTCGTGCGACACATAAAGTGCCCCCACTCCCTTCGGACCATACAGCTTCGCCGCATTCAAAGTCAAAAGGTCCACCCCCAGCCTCGCCACGTTCACATCCAACAAATTCAGCGCCTGCGACGCATCCGAGTGTAGGTACAGCGGCGTCTTCACCCCGCGTCGCAAACGGTCCAGCCGTACCTCTCGTAAGACCGCCGCCACCTCAGAAAGCGGCTGAATCGTCCCCGTCTCGTTGTTTACGAGCGCAATCGACACCAGCACTGTCTCATCCGTCAGCTTCCGCCCGAGGTCATCAAAATCCACCCGTCCATCACGGTCCACCGCCACTGCCGTCCCACCGTACCGCTCCGCGACCTTCCGTACCGAATCATGTTCCGTCGCCAGGTATAACACGGAACCCGTACCGCCTAGCGCCGAGAACGCAAGATTGTTCGCTTCGGTCGCCCCGGCGGTCATCACGAGGTCGGTCGCCTTGGCCCCAATCGCATGCGCAATCGTCGCTTTAGCAGCCTCATATTCCTCCCGCACCTCCTTCGCCGGCAAATACGCCGCACTCGGATTAAAAAACTTCTCCGCAAAATACGGCCGCATCGCGGTAAGAACTCGCTCGTCAACCGGCGTCGCCGCCGCATGGTCCAGATAAATCATAATCATATTATACCAGATTTTGACAAATCTTGCAAAGATGAGTCGACATATCCTCAGGGTCGAGCTTCGCCCCGCAAACGTCGCACTCGTCGTTGTCCGGCAATAGTCCCATGTTATTCTCCCGCCACAAACGTTACAGTCTTATCCCCCTCGGTCAATACCAGTCTCCCCGCCGCCTGGTCTATTGTATAAGTATAAGCATTTTCAAGTGTATACAGCCATGCGGTCTCGATCTTTAGCTCACCTCCTTCGATCGCCCAGATGAAGTCATAATCATTCGTATGCCCATTAGTCGTCAAAGTCCCCTTCCCCACCTCGGTAAACTTCCACACCACGCTCGGCTCATCCATCAGCTGCCATGCTCCCACCTCCACCAGGTATTCCGCATCTCGCTTACCTGGAACATAGAGCAAGTTCACCAGCAAAATCACTACGCCCGCAATCAGGGCCGCCACCCCCACTAAAAACACCGCCAAAGACACCTTCGGTATTTTACCACCTCTCTGCTTCTTCGCCTTTTTCTCGGCGTTTTCCAGCTCGCCCTCGTGAGTCTTCTTCGCATCCTTGACACCATCCCCCTCAAAGGCTTGCGCCAATTCCGTCATATCCGCATTATCCATAAGCCTATTTTAGCAGTAAAAACGCGTTTTTACAAGTTGCAAATAATTTTTCGCTGCCACCCGAAAATTCTCGAGCTCCGCGCCACCCAGCCTCTCGTAATTTCGCCCCGCGATTTTCTTAAACACCCCCTCCGGCCGTACCTCGTACCGCACCGTCATCTCCCGCATCGCCCCCGCCGCGTCACGCCACCCCTCGTACCACACCCACACATTCCGCTTCTGCTCAAAAAACTCCCGCCGGTGCCCCTCCGGTATCGGCCCAAACAGCGTCCGCCCGAGCGCCGACTCGCAGTCAATTAGCTCGTCATAGCTCAGCCGGCTCGTGTATCTCGGCGCCCTCATCCCAAACTTAGACGCGCCCACTCCGTCCACTTTTGCTCCAAGCCCCCTCTTATGCCGTCGCATAATCCCTCCGGCAATTCTGCGCCCTGCACCGCTCAATTTCCTCCGAAATCGCATCCAGCTCATCAAAAACCGCCAAACTCTCCCGACTGGCTTGCGCCACCGGAACACCGCCCCACTCATTCCGTCGGAATGAGGGCATCGTCAAATCTGAATAATTTCTCGGCGTTTTTTGTGGTTTCACGTTCTACTGTCTCCAAATCCACGGCTAATTTCGTTGCCAGCCACTCGGCTACGCAACGTACATAGCCACTTTCATTAATTATACCACGAAATGGCACGGGTGTCAAGAACGGCGCATCAGTTTCCAGCAAAATCCGCTCAAGCGGCGGTAGTGGCAAAGTCGAATACGTCGCAAGACCATTCACCCCCACATAAAACTCCGTCTCCTCCAAAATCCGCCGAAGCACCTTCTTCGAATCAGTAAACGAATGCACCACCCCCCTCACCCCTGGAAAATTCATAACTACCGGAAAGAAATCCGAAAACGCCTCCCGCGCATGAAACGACACCGGCAAATCATGCTCTACTGCAAGTTGCAACATCTCCTCAAGGAGCCGTATCTGCGCCTCCCGATCGTATCCCTCGTAGTGATAATCCAACCCCACCTCGCCAATCCCAATAGGCGGAATGCCGGTACCCCAACTCGGGGCATTCCGGAGCGCGGCAGCGCGAGGATTAGCGCGCGAGCCCCGTGGCGACGGGCGCGAGCGACGCGGCCCCGAGTGGGGTACTGGCATTCCGCCATTAGCATTCTCGGGGTGGATACCATATGTCCAGTATACCCCGGGATGCTCGCTAGCGAACTTGCACGCCTCTAGCGAATCCTCATGCGAAGTCCCGATGCAGATAATCTTACGCACATCATTCTGCGCTGCTCTCTTTAGCATTGCGACAGCCTGCTCTTCCGAAAAGAATTCCCGGTCATGCAAATGACAATGTGTATCAATCAGCACGGTTCTCTCGTTTCCTGAGCGTCGCATCTAGCTGCCGTTTGCGCAGTCTCAACGACTTCGGTGTCACCTCAAGCAGCTCATCATCCAGCAGAAAGTCCAGGCACTGCTCAAGCGACAGCTGCGTGTAAGGAGTGAGCTGAATTGCCCCATCCGACGCATGCGTCCGCATATTAGTCAACTGCTTTTCCCGGCACACATTGATGTCGAGGTCGTCTTTTTTGTTCGAAAGCCCCACAATCATCCCCCGGTACACCGGCACTTGTGGCGGAATATACAGCACCCCCCGCGCCTGCGCCGAGTCCAAAGCATAAGCCGTCGACACCCCGTCCTCCGACGCAATCAAGGCCCCATTCCGCTCTGGCTTATACCGCCCCTCGCACGGCCGGTACCCACTCGGAATCGACGACATAATCACCGTACCCTTCGTCGCCGTCAAGAGATTATTCCGAAGCCCAATCAGCGCCGCCGTCGAAATCTCATACACAAACCTCGTAGTTCCAGAGGTCGTTAGCTCCTGGCTTACGAGCTCTGCCTTTCGCACTCCGAGCTCCTGCGACACCGCCCCCACAAACTCCGGCGCCACCTCGAGCGTCAAAGATTCAATTGGCTCCGACTTCACCCCGTCGATTTCGCGGTACACCACCTCCGGCCGCCCCGCCTCGAGCTCATAACCTTCGCGCCGCATCGTCTCGATTAGCACCGAAAGATGTAGCTCCCCCCGCCCCGACACTTTATAACCCAACCCATCCGGCTCTAGCCTCAGCGCAATATTCGTCTCAAGCTCCCGCAAAAGCCTCTCCGCAATCTGCCGTGAAGTCGTAAATTCGCCTTCACGCCCCTTAAGTGGCGACGTATTCGGCCCAATGTAAATCGACAGCGTCGGCGCCTCGAGCTCAATTCCAGGTAGCGCCTCCGGCTTGTCACCCGTTGCAATCGTATCGCCAATGCTAGCCTCGTCCGCTCCAACAATCGCCACAATATCCCCCGCAATCGCTTCGTCAACCTCCTCGCGCCCCAGCCCCTTGTAGACAAATAGTTTGTCAATTTTTGCCGGACGCGACCCGAGAGGAGCCGTGTCAACCGTCGTTCCCTGCAAAATCTTGACACTTTGCCCCTTTTTTAGCCGCCCGCGAAAGATTTTCCCAATACAATATTTCCCGAGGTAATTATCCGCTGCCAAGGCCGCCACTAGTAGTTGCGCGCTCTCCGCATCCGGGTCCACGCTCGGCGCCGGAATGTCGTTCACAATCGCTTCAAAAATCACATGCAAATCGTCATCGAGGTTAGTCGTCTTACCAGCTCGCCCCTCCCGCGCAATCGCATAATAGACCGGGTAGTTTAGCTGCGACTCATCCGTCGCCAGCTCCAGAAACAGGCTCTCTACCTCACCCAGTACTTCCGAAACCCTCGCCGCCGGCTTGTCGATTTTATTGATCACCACCACCGGCCGAAGCCCAAGCGCCAACGCCTTCGATAGCACAAACTTCGTCTGTGGCATCGGCCCCTCCTGCGCGTCCACGATGAGAAGCACCCCGTCCGCCATATTCAGCGTCCGCTCCACCTCACCCGAAAAATCCGCGTGCCCCGGCGTATCGATAATATTTATCTTGTACCCGTTATAATGCACGCACGTCTGCTTCGCGGTAATGGTAATTCCCCGCTCGTGCTCCTGGTCGCCTGAATCCATAATCAGCGTCTGCTGCATCTCCGCCTGGTTATCGCGAAAAGTATGCGATTGCTTCAAAAGCCCATCCACCAGCGTTGTCTTGCCATGGTCCACGTGCGCGATAATCGCCACGTTCCGTATCATATCCTTGTTCAAAGTCATACGCCCCATTATATCATACATTGACAAAAATATCAATCCGTGGTATAATAGTATTATATATGTTAAAACACAAATACCAAATCTACGAACCCAAGCGCTGCTGGGTCGGCGACACCCACAAAATCTGCTATGACACTAAAGAAGAAGCCGAAGCCGCCGCCCGCGTCGCCGAGTACGATCACCATCTCGCCACGCACCTCAGCGTTTATAAGTGCGAATATGGCAATCATTGGCACCTCAGCTCGAATTAATGTGCTATAATGGTAGCATGACAGACAAACAACGGGAGTGGGACGAATATTTCATGCAAATCGCCGAAACCGTGGCGATAAGGTCCAAGGACCCATCGTCCAAGATGGGTTGCGTCATTGTCGACGAGAGAAAACGCGTCGTTTCCCTCGGCTATAACGGCATGATCCAGGGCGCCGACGAGTCCAAAATGACCCTCTCCGAGCGTCCGATGAAGTACTACTTCGCTATCCACTCCGAGATGAACGCGCTGATTTTTGCCCACCAGGGCCTCACCGGCTGCACGCTCTACAACAAAGTCGCCACCTGCGAGAACTGCCTCAAGTACTGCCTCCAGGCCGGCATCAAGCGTTTCGTCTACAAGGAGCTCCGCGTCCATTCCCACTCCACCGACCCGAAAAAGTCCATGACCAACGTCGAAACCGACGAAGCCATCATCCGCCTCCTCACCTCCATGCCCGACGTAAAGACCAAAAATCTCACCAACGGCAAAACCTACGTCGAAGACATCCTCGATTCCTACCCCAAGGATTCACCCGAGTACGCCCGCCTCGCCAAGTGGCTTTAACGAGAGGTGATTATTATTAAGAAACTTATGCTTTATTTTGTGTGGGTGGGGGGTTGATTTTTGTGCTCTAGTGTGATAGATTAGAGGCGGGTCAGTTATTAAAATATTTTCAAGGATGGAACATGGCGGTGGACTCGACGTTTGTCGTGAATAATCTACGCAACTGCGAGGATGTTCGATTCGGATGATGCTAGATAGTCGGGACTACATCCTAGTACTTTAGTTGGTCGATAACTTGTTATTTGCTAACTGAAAGAAAGGAGAAACGAGGATGGAAATAAGTTTCACGCTTAAATTCAGAATCGGGTTTCTGAAAATAGTTATCCCAGTCGTGATTCGACTGGGATAACGCAACTAATCCCGGAACAGTTTTCTAGCGGCTGTTCTTATGTTTATAATAACACACATTCCTTCCAAAAGCAACACTACCAATTTACCCTAGATACCCCACGAACCCTCAATATGCTATAATAGAACCATGCATGAAAGTTGGAAGCCATTTCTAAAATCTGAATTTGAAAAGCCCTACTTCAAGGAGTTATCGCAATTCCTGCACGAAGCCTACGAAACCAAAACAATCTTCCCGCCGAAGCAACTCGTCTTCTCCGCCTTCGCCACCGATCTAAACGACGTCAAGGTAGTGATTCTGGGCCAAGACCCCTACCACACGCCCGGCGCCGCCGAAGGATTGGCGTTTTCAGTTCCCCCATCCCAACCCATCCCACCGTCCCTAATCAACATCTACAAGGAAATCGACGCCGACCTCGGCCACCACGCCAACCAGACCGGCAGCCTGCGTAGCTGGCAAAAGCAAGGCGTCTTACTGCTCAACACCGTCCTCACTGTCGAAGCTCACCGCGCCGGCTCTCACCGCGACAAAGGCTGGGAAACTTTCACCACCGCCACGATCTCGCACCTCAGCCAAACCCGCCCGCACCTAGTTTTCTTGCTCTGGGGTCGCGACGCACGCAGTAAGAAATCCCTCATCGATACTAAAAAGCACCTCATCCTCGAATCCGCCCACCCCTCGCCCCTCTCAGCCCACCACGGCTTCTTCGGCAACCACCATTTTTCTCAGTGCAACGACTTTCTAAAAGCCCACGACCTAACCCCGATTGATTGGTGAGCCAACACACAGCCTCCATTGTTCGATGGGTACAGCCCGATTGATTGGTGAGTCAATCAGTGATATAATTACACCATATGGCAAAACTATACTTCCGTTACGGCGCGATGGGCTGCGGTAAAACTATGCAACTCCTCCAGGTGGCGTTTAATTACGAAGAGCGCGGACACAAAGTCTGCGTCATCAAGCCGACCACCGACACCAAACATGGTAGCCGTATCTACACCCGCATCGGTCCCGAGCGCGAAACCGATTTCTGCTTCAAAAAGTCCGATGACCTCTATAAAAAGCTCACAAAGGACTACAAAGATGTCCACTGTATCCTCGTCGACGAAGCCCAATTCCTAACGAGTGCTCAAGTCGACCAGCTCATGAGCATCACTATTGACCTCGGCATCCCCGTCATGTGTTACGGCCTAAGGCTCAACTTCAAGCGCGAAGACGGCGGCTTTGAGGGTGCCACCAGGCTCCTTCAAATCGCCCACGAAATCGAAGAAATCAAAACCATCTGCGAATGTGGCAAAAAGGCCACCTTAAACGCCAGGTTCTTAGATGGTAAACTAGTCGCTGATGGCCCCGACATTTTAATCGACGATGGCCATACCACCATCGAATACCGCGCCATCTGCCCCGCTTGCTACGAAAAATATCTAAAAGGAGAAAAATAATGTACATCGTCATCGAAGGCCAAGATGGCACCGGCAAATCCACCCAAGTACGCCTGCTCCAGGAGTACTACGAAAAACAAGGCAAAACCGTCGTCGTGATGGACGAGCCCGACGGCGATCTGCCACAGGCTCACGACCTCCACGACCTCATCCTCGTCAAGGGCAAGGATTACCACCTCGAGCCCATGACGAACGTCCTACTTTTTACCGCCGCCCGCTCTGAGCTCTGGCGCAAAATCGCCGAGCCCACTCTAAAAAACGGCGGCGTCGTGATCTCCGCTCGCAACTGGTGGTCCACCCTCGCCTATCAGGGCTACGGCGAAGGTGTATCAAAGTCGAAAATCATCAAGCTCACCAAAGAAACTTTGCCTCAAAGATACGTCGTTCCAGACAAAGGTTTTGTTCTTACCGTTTCCGACCAAGTCCGATTAGAACGCCAAGGCACGCGCGGCAAAGCCAAAGAAACTTTCGAGGCAAAGCCCGACGAGTTCCAGCAAAAGGTTAACCATGCCTACCCCAAAATCGCCAAAGATGCCGGCGCCAAAATCATCGACGCCTCCGGCACTATCGAAGAAGTCTTCCGGCTAATTCTCAGCGAATTGTGAGTTATATAGCTCTGCGTAGAACCCGTTGAGCTTCAGAAGCTCCGTATGATTCCCCGACTCCACAATTTGCCCATCCCGCATCACCAGAATCAAATCCGCATTCCGAATCGTCGACAGCCGATGCGCGATCACAAACGACGTCCGGTGCGCCGTTAATTTCTCGAACGAATCTTGAATCAACTGTTCCGTCCGCGTGTCCACGTTTGACGTCGCCTCGTCGAGAATCATCATCGGCGGATTTGCTACCATCGCCCGCGCGATGGTAAGAAGCTGCTTCTCTCCCGCCGACACATTGTCCGAATCTTCCGAAATCTCCGACTTATACGCATGTGGCAAAGCCTCAATCACGTGGTGCGCATTACTCGCCTTGGCGGCAGCCACCACCTCATCGTGCGTCGCATGTATCCGCCCATAGCGCAAATTGTCCTCCACCGTCCCCGAAAACAGCCACGTATCTTGTAGCACCATCCCAAATAGCGCCCTCACATCAGCCCGCTTCATTTCCCGAATCGGCACCCCATCCACCGTAATATACCCCGACGTCGGCTCATAAAACCGCATCAAAAGGTTGATAATCGTAGTCTTCCCCGCCCCAGTCGGCCCCACGATCGCCACGTTCGTCCCCGGCTTCACCTTCACATCGAAATTCCGAATGATCGGCGTCTTGCCATCGTACGAAAAGCACACATCATGAAACTCCACTTCACCCCGCACGTCCGTAATCGCAAGCGCCGGCTCCGCATCTGGCTCTTCCTCCGGCTCCATGAGAAAGGCAAACACCCGCTCGCTCGACGCAATCAAACTCTGAATTGTCGCCGTCGTCGCAGCAATCTCTGTAATCGGCCGGTTAAACCTCCCCACGTATTGTACAAACGCCTGTAATGCCCCAATTGTAATCGTCCCCTGAATCGTCAGCAGCCCTCCCATCACCGACACCACCACATATACCAAGTTCGTGAAAATATGCGTCACCGGCATCGACAGAGTCGACAAAACCTGCGCCTTGCGCGTCACCCGCATGAGCGCCTCGTTCTGCTCGCTAAACTCCGCCACCGACGCTCCCTCGTGCGAGTTCGACTTAATAATCGTGAGCCCCGCATAGTCCTCTTCGATCTCCCCGTTCAAAACCCCGAGTAGCCTTTGCCGTTCGAGGAAGTACTTCTGCGCATGCGTCGTGATTTTCACTACGATTATTACCGAAAGCGGCACCACCACAAACGACACCAAAGACAGCGGTACGTTAATAATCAGCATCATCACCATCACCCCGATCAGCGTAGTAAAACTCAGCGTCACATCCGTAATCTCCTGCGAGAGCGACCCACCAATCACGTCCACATCGTTCGTCATAATCGACAAAGTATCACCAAACTTATGTTTATCAAAATACGCAATCGGCAGTCGCCCAATTTTCTCAATAATCTTCTCGCGTAGATCCTTAGTGTACTTCGCCGCCACGCGCGCCAGGATGAACCCTTGTAGATAGTTCAGCACCGCCGCTCCGCCAAACAGCCCCACCGCCAGCCACAAACGACTCATAATCGCGCCCCAGTCAATCTCCGGGTACGAATTCACCGCGATGTTCGTCATATCACCCAAAATCATCGGGATGAAAATCGTCATCACCGCCGACCCCACCGCCAGCACCACCGACAGCACAATCAGCCACCGATACGGTCGCACCGTCCGCAAAAACCCAAGCAAAACTTTCACCGAACGCCGATTTTTCTTAGCCATCAACCGCCTCCATTTCTCGCTTAAACTCCTGCTCCGACAGTTGCGATTTCACAATGTCGCGATACACCGCACACTTTTTCAAAAGTTCCAAATGTCGCCCCTTCCCTACGACGCGACCATTGTTCAGTACCACAATCTGGTCTGCATCCTTAATCGTGTTCACCCGCTGCGCTACCACCAGCGTCACCATATCAGCGATAATCGGCTTCAGCGCTGCCCGCAGTTTCGCATCGGTTTTCATGTCAAGCGCCGAGAAGGAGTCGTCAAAGATAAAAATATCCGGATTTTTGCAAATCGCCCGCGCAATCGAAAGCCGTTGCCTTTGCCCGCCCGACACATTGGTGCCACCCTGCGCAATGTGCGCATTATACTTTCCTGGCAGCTTCTCAATAAACCCCGCCGCCTGCGCCACCTCGGCCGCCTTCTTCACCTGTTCATCCGTCGCATTCGGCGCACCGAATTTAATGTTCGAGCCCACTGTCCCCGCAAACAGCAGCCCCCTCTGTGGCACCAGCCCAATTCGCCTCATCAGATCATCCTGCTCGTAATTCTGAATCGGCAATCCATTAACCAAAATCTCCCCACCCGACGCCTCGTAAAACCTCGGCACCAAATTAATCAAAGTCGATTTCCCCGACCCCGTCGACCCAATAAATGCCGTCGTCTCCCCCGCTCGCGCTACGAAGGACACCGAGTCCAGTACCTTTTCGTCCGCCCCCGGGTAAGAAAAGTCCACCTTCCGAAACTCCACCGACGGCACCTTGTCCGGCACACCCTTGGTCTCCCCGCGCCACTTTACCCGCGGGTCGGTCTTTAGTACCTCATTAATCCGCCCCGCGCACACGCTCGCCCGCGGTATCATCACAAACACAATCGACAGCATCAAAAACGACATCATCACGTACGTCACGTACTGCGCAAAGGCCGACATATTCCCAAGGTACGAAAAGTCCACATGAAGCAGCGAAATACCGATAAAGGTACAAATTAGCGTCAGCCCATTCAAAATCACATTCACTAGCGGCCCTTCGAGCTTCATAATCCTATCCACAAAAATCGTTAGTCTAGTCAGTTCGAGGTTGGTTTTGTCGAACTTTTCTCGCTCCAAACGGTCGTTATTAAACGCTCGAATCACCTTGAGCCCAGTCAGATTTTCGCGCGTAAGTAGCGTCACTCGGTCGACCAGCTTCTGAAAAACCTTAAACTTCGGCATCGTAATACCCAGTATCAACCCCGCCGATAGAACCACTGCCACTACCCCCACCGCGATAATCCAGCTCATTTCCGGCGCCGTCTGAATTGCCATCACGAGCGAAATCACGCAAAAGAGCGGCGCGAGCAGCGCCACCGAAAGTAGCATCATCATCGTTTCCTGCACCCGCGCCACGTCGTTTGTCGTCCGGTTAATCAAAGACGCCGTGCTATAAGATTTTGTATCTGCCATGCCAAAAGTCATCACCTTCTGGTATAGCTCCGCCCGTAAATCCCGCGAAAAATTCGCCCCCACCCGCGCCGAAAAGTAATTAGCAACAAGCGAGCACACCCCGCTCACCACCGCCACTAGAATCATCAAAAGTCCGGTGTGCCACACGTAGTCTGTATCACCAGTTACAATCCCGTCATTGATAATCCCCGCCATCATCGCCGGCAGTTGTAGTGTTGCGTAGACCTGCCCCACCGTCGCGAGGAGTAGTATCAGAACTTGCCACCAGTAGGGCTTTAAATACCGTAGTAATTTCAGCATACTTTACCCATTATAACACATTATTCGCCATGGCGCGATTTCCGATCCGACAAAACCATAAGCCGTAGCGTTTTCGAGCAACCACTGCCACTCCGGATGCTCAGCCACTAGCGCCGTTTTTAGCTCGCGACCATTCATCGGGTCCACTAGTTCACAGCTGGTTTCGGTTTCCGTCTTTATACAACCCAAAATCTCCAGCGCACGCCCAGGGTTAAGCGCCGCGTATTCACCCATAATCTCGCCTAGGAGTGTCAAGGCTACCGCTTCGGTTAGCGGCTCTCCGGATAGTGGTTCCACCTCTGTTACGCCGGAATAAGTAACCGCGCTCCCATCCGGTGTCGCTTCCGCTTCCGCACTAGTTTCCGCACCAGTTTCTGCGTCCGTCCCCGTGTCCGCCTCCGCACTTACCTCCGTGTCATCGCCCGCACCCCCGGGCGTCTCTTCGCTCGTCGGTGTCGCCTCTTGAGCGTCGCCAGAACTCGCGCCTCTCACTAGCCACATCGCCCCAAAAGTCCCGCCGGTTACCACTACCAGTAGCACCACCAGCCCGACTATTTTCACCCAGCCAGCGCGTTGCGGTCGCATCACCACTTCGCGCTGTTCGATTTTATTGCGCGTGATCATGTTCCTTGGCCCTCCGCTTCTCTAGCTGCATCACAAAATACGTTATCGGCCCCATAATAATATAACTATAGTACGAGAACAGTCGCCAAAACAGCATCGCCCAAAACACATATCCCGTCGACAGCGACGAAAACACCATGTAAAACGTCCCTTCCGCCGCCCCCGAATTTCCCGGCGTCGGAATAAAGTATACCGCCGCCATCACCGCCACCGTCAGCACAAAGCACTGCCAAAAATCCATCGCCCCGCCAAACGTCGTCAGCACAAAAAACGGTATCATCGCCATCAGCGCATTATATACCAGCGACAATAAAATCAGCTTCAGAAACAGCCCCGGCTTTTTCAGTACCAATTTAATCGACTGCACATATTCCGCCACTTCGCGCTCGGTTTTTTCAAGTGCCTCCTCGCGATTTTTCACCAGCTTAATTTTCGCCAAAATCTTCACCACGAACTTAATCAGGCTCGTGGTTGCCTTCGGAAAAAACGTCGCCATCCCTATCATTACCGGCCAAAACGCATAAACCGCCAGTCCAATCCACCCCGTCACAATCAGTGCCGGGTTATGGTCAAACGCCCCGCCCAGTGTGAAGCACACCAGCGCAATCAAAATAAACCCAATCTGAAGCGAAATCATCCCGAGTATCGGCACCGCCGTTGCCACACCGTTCGCCATCCCACTGTTTTTGCGCATGTAATAAATCTGGAACGGTTGCCCGCCCACTGCCGCCGGGGTGATGTTGTCATAGTACCGCCCTAGTATCACCGTTCGCCGGGCCACCTTCCACTGCTCTCGCCGAGTTAGCGTCTCCTTGTTTGACATCTTCCGGATCATCAGCACGTATTTATATATATCCGTAAGAAGCGCCACGAGAAAGCACGCCGTCGCCGGAAGTAAAAACCACCAGTTCAGCTTCACCTCCGAAAGTTCCGCTGCATTCTGCGAATTACCAAATTCGTTAATTGCAGTCGCTACTATCACGCCCACATTCAGCGCTACAAAAGCCACCACTAGCAGAATTTTGCGGATTTTTTTGCGCCGAGCATCCACCGCTGGCGTCGCCTTCTTTTGCGCCGACATGCTATCTGCGCGCCGCCTTAATATTCGGATATTCGTCGGCCAGCACTCGAATACACCCGGCAATCGGTATCGCAATAATCGCCCCGAGGAGCCCAAACATGTACATCCCAATCACGATTGCGCACAAAATCGCCACCGCCGGCAGCTTCAGCGCGTTGCCCTGGATCTTCGGCGCGATTACGTTATTCTCTACCTGCGCATAGACAATGTAAATCACCGCGAAAATCAAACCCGCCGGCAGACTGGAAAACAGCAGTATCAAGGTCACCAGCGTCCCGCCGATAAACTGCCCAAACATCGGGATCATGTAAAACGTCATCGTGATCATCCCCATCGGTATCGCGAGTGACGTCGAAATCCCGGTAAATAGTGATAGTAGAAATACAATCAGCCCCGACACAATCCCATCGAGCGCCGCCACGGTGATTTGCCGTGATACGTACGTCGAAATCACATTCGCCATCTTGGACACCACCTGCTTCGCCACTTTGACCGGCTTCTTGTTTTCTTCTCCCGCACTGATACTCTTCCAGAATGTCTCCATTAGCATCGGCCCTTCGAGCAGGAATAGTAGCGTCAATACTAGAACCAGCACGATCTTCATCACCACATCTGCAATCCCGCTCACGCTGGCCACCACGTCGCTCCCCAGGTTGCCGAGTAGGTTGCTTGACAGCGAATTCATTGCATTAATAATCTCCGCCTGCAAATTATCGATACCAATCTGCCTACCGAAGCTATTGATTCCCTCCCAGCCACCAAAGTTCTCCTGGAACATCTCCGGCGCGTTCTGAATGAATTTCGACGTTTCGTTCACCACCACCGGCCCCACCGTCGCAACGATCCCGCCGATCACCAGAACCACAATCATGTACGCCATCACCGCCGAGGCCGTGCTATGCTTCTTCTCCGTCCCAAAATGCCTGGTAAAAAACCCGTTTACTTTCCGTACTAGTGGTTTCAGCGCCAGCGCCAAAAACAACGATATCCCGATGATAATCAGCCCCGTCAGTGCCTTATACAGTATAAAAATCACTGCCACAATCGCAATCGGCACCAGCCAAAATTTAATAAATGTCTTCAAATCGGTTTCGATTAACTTCGACGCCATAAACCTCCTTTATAACTCTATTGTACCACATTTTGTCAAATGTGTTATAATGAAATAAATAAACCGTCGTACGACAAATGTTGGTCAGTGATTTTAATTACAACTTGCCGGAGGAGCGTATTGCTAAGTATCCGCCAAAGGAGCGCGGCACCACCCGCCTACTTGTTTTGAACCGCGAAACCGGCGAGCTAAAAGATTCGCACTACCAGGATCTAGACCAATTTTTGAAACCCGGCGACGTGCTAGTTTTGAACGACACCAAGGTCATGCCATCGCGCCTGTTTACGACTCTGCCCGACGGGCGCGAGCGTGAGCTGGTTGTGCTCGAAAAGCACGAAGGTGAGCTGGGTCGAGTCATGTATCGCGGCAAGCTCCACGAGGGCGACACTCTAACGGTCGGTGAGGATAGAATCGTCGTAAAGAAGCTACTCGGTGGCGGCATCGCCGAGGTCGAGTCGACCGTACCCCTCGTAAAGTTGGTCGAACGGCACGGCGCCGTCCCCCTCCCGCCCTACCTTCATCGCGACGCCGACGCCAGCGACCGCGAGCGCTATCAGACCGTCTGGGCCAAGCAAACCGGCTCCGCCGCCGCTCCAACCGCCAGTCTTAATATGACCAAGGAGCTCCTGGCTCGGCTCGAAGCGAAGGGCATTATCATCAGGACTTTGACACTCCACGTCGGGCTTGGCACTTTTCTCCCCATCCGCAGCGACAACGTGGAGGATCACCACATGCACTCCGAATGGTACCACATTCCGGACGACACCATTGGCGCCATTAGTGCTGCCAAGTCTAGTGGTCGTCGCATCATCGCCGTTGGCACCACCGTCGCCCGCACCCTCGAATATTATGCAAAAACCCACCAACCCGCAGGCGAAGATGACATTTTCATCTACCCCGGCTTCAAATTCCAGCTCGTCGACGCCCTTCTTACCAACTTCCACGCCCCCAAATCCACCGTGCTTATGCTCGCCGCTGCTTTCGCCGGCTGGGACCATCTCCACCGCGCCTACGACCACGCTGTCAAGGAAAAGTACAACTTCTTAAGCTATGGCGACTCTATGCTTATATATACACCGACGGGTGACGGACCTGTAGGGGGACCCCCATTGAGCGTAAGCGAAATGGGGGATGACAGGTCCGGCAGGACCCGTCGGGAGGATAACTTATGCTAAAGTTCGATGTAGTGAAGCGCGACGGCCTCGCCCGGGTCGGTGTCATCCACACCCCCCATGGCGACATCAATACCCCGGCCTTTATCGGCGCCGCCACTCGCGCCACGGTCAAGGCTCTCACTATGCAAGAAATGCGCGACCTCGGCTCCCAGGCCATCCTTGCCAACACCTACCACCTCGTCCTGCGCCCCGGTCCCGAACTAATAGAAGAAGCCGGCGGCCTCGCCAGCTTCAGTTCTTGGCACGGCCCCACTTTTACCGACTCGGGCGGTTTCCAGATTTTTTCCCTGCCAGACGTCAAAATTAGCGAAAAGGGCGTCAAATTCAAATCTCACATCGACGGCCGTGTTTTTGAAATGACCCCCGAGTCTTCCATGCAGGCCCAATGGCAAATCGGCGCCGACATCCACATGGCCTTTGATCACCTCGCAAAATCCGACAGCTACGACGACATGAAGGTAGCAATGGAACACACCCACGCCTGGCTCGACCGCTGCGTCGCCGAGCATCAGCGCCTACTAGCGAATGTTACATGGGCGGGTGACGCGCCCGGAGGGGGACCCCCATTGAGCGACAGCGAAATGGGGGAGGACAGGGCGCGGCAGGACCCGCCCAGTAGCGACGAAATTGGGGATGACAGGTCCGGCAGGACCCGTCGGGTGCCGCAATCGGAGCAGTACCTGTACGCAGTCGTGCAAGGTGGCGACTTTCTCGACCTGCGTGCCGAATCTGCCCGCTATTGTAATTCCGTAAACCCCGACGGCTTCGGCATCGGCGGGGTTTTTACTGCGGACGGCATGGCCGAAATGCTCCAGACCGTCAGCCCCATCCTCGACGAGCAAAAGCCCCGCCACCTCCTCGGCATGGGCCAGGAGCCCATCGATCTCTTCGTTGGCGCCGAGTTTGGTTGCGACACTTTCGACTGCGTCGGTCCCACTCGCATGGCCCGAAACGGCTCACTTTACACTCTGGACGGCCGCATTAATATCAAAAACGCCCGCTTCGCCCACGACTTTTCCCCACTCGACCCCGACTGCGATTGCGAATGTTGTAAAAATTACAGCAGAGCCTACCTCCACCATCTTTTCAAAACCGATGAAATCACCGCCAAAGTCCTCGCTTCTATTCATAACGAGCACTTCGTCGTCAGCGTCACCGACCGCATCCGCGAGACGCTGCTTGACGGCACCTTCCCCACCTACCGCGACGCCTTTCTCTCCTGCTACTATGCCTAATCACAACACAAATCTCGCAAAAATCAAGACTTGCATTATATCAAAATGCGCGATATAATAAACGCAGAATTCCCAAGATTCAGCAAATAAATTGTGTATCGCAAAATACACTAGCACGTTCTTCCAAGATATCGCAAATTATTCAATATCGTAGGCAATGACCGGCACTTGTAGGAAAGTTACGGTGAGCCTATGACACCGCCTTGCGGAAGAATATGTTTGCTGAATCTTGGGCCTCGAGTGCCGGTCTTTGTTTGGCCAGCATCTCAGAACAAAATTATATAACGAGAGGAAATATAAGAAATGCAAGGTCATACAAATCACAATCAATCAAAAACTAATCAATCATTCATTTTCGTACTACGCCACGGTCTAAGAAATATTTTTAGACCTTTATTCATAACTAAAATAATTTCTAGCCGCACCAGGCCTGGTGCGACGTTACCTCTCCCGTGGCGTAGTAGAACCTTTAAGTCTAAGATTAATTATTATATTAGTAGTAGCCGCAGAATGCGTATAGCCGGCATCAGCGCCTCCTTCATCCTAGCCCTCCTTACTCTCCTCACCCTCGCCCCACTAACCAGCAACGCTAACTATACCGAAGCCGCCTCATCCCTAGATGATTCCACCACTACTCTAACTCTTACTACCGGTAGCACTGCTTCTCTTGCCATTAGTGCTGATAGTTCTAATGGTACTTTTGCTACGAATGATTCTACTTCCGCCTACTACACTTCTGGTAGTCAAGCAGCTTCCTTTACTGTTACCACCAATAACTATACTGGCTATACTTTGACTCTTACAAATTCTAGTGATAATACTCTGGTAGACGAAAGTGATAGTAGTAATACCCTAGAACCACTAAGCACTGCCATTAATGAATCCACCTTCAGTACTAATAGCAACTATAACAATATGTGGGGTTATAAACCTAGCATGCTTAGCTCTTCCTCCAACTCTAACTATCTCCCCGCTCCTTCCAACACCACCATCACCATGAACGAAACCCATTGTGCTAATAGTGGCACTAATGGTTCTTACAGTTGTCCTAATGCTTCAGACACCTATACTATTGCTCTAGGTGCTAGAGTTAATTACACCCAAAGCTCTGGTACTTATACCAAGACCTTTGTCCTTACTACTGTAGCCAATGCCGCCCAGTATGCCATTAGCTATAGTGACAATACTGGCGACAGTACAGTAACTGGTATCCCCACAAACACCCTAGCTGGTACTAGCAGCGAAACCAGTGTCGCGCTTAGTTCTGCTGTCCCCACTAGAACTGGCTACACCTTTGCTGGCTGGTGTGAAGGTACCGTTAGCAATAATGGCACTACCTGTGGCGGTACACCAGGCACTACTTACTCTGCCGGAGGAAGGTTCTACTTTGACAGAAAGACCAATAATGCCACCACCCTCTATGCCTTATGGACAGTTAATAGCTATACCATTACCTTCAATGGCGATGATGGAGTCAATAACTTCACCGTTAACGGTAGCACCGTAGCCAAAGGTGGCACCGCTTCACTTACTTACAATCAGACTTACCCCATCACCATTAACTACAATGATGGTTACGAAGCTGCCGATACTAACGCCCTAGTAAAGTCCTCAGGCTCTGGCTCACTTAGCGGTAATAACTTCACTGTAGGTGCTGGTATTGCTACGCTCTATGCAAATAGCAAAAGTAGCAGTAAGCCACTATACGATACTATTGCGGCCATGAGCAAGGGCAAGCAAACTGCGGCAGACTTAAAAACTGCCATCACCGTCCCTACCAGTGCCGACCGCACGCAAGATACGTCCAACTCTGGTGTTTACGAATATGATGCTAGTGTCTTTGGCGAATCAAGCGATGCTAGCAATGATTATGCTATATATTATTACCGTGGCGTACTAGAAAACTCAGTCGGCTCCTACGGCTCTGATGGCTCTGCCGTAACTTACCCAAATTACGTTAAACTAAGCAACAATACCTGCTGGCGCATTGTCCGCACCACTGGCTCTGGTGGCGTAAAGATGATCTATAATGGCACCTGGACCGGCTCTACTTGTGCCAATACTACAACTAGTGCTCAACTATCAACCGCTTACCCCTTCAACTCCGATCCGAGCAATGGCAAAGGGATCGTAGGTGTAGGCTATACCTTTAATTCTAGTTATAAAACTACAACGACCGGTACGACATATAGCACTCTATTTGGCTTCAATAGCACCAGCGCAGCTAATACCACAAATTCCACTATAAAGACAGCAGTAGATAACTGGTACAGCTCTAATCTCAGCAGCTATACTGGTAAGCTAGAAACCAGTGCAGGTTACTGCAATGATCGTACTTTGGGTACGGACGGCAATTGGACTTCGCCAGTTGCAAATAATACCAGCATCCAACGTCCATATGGTACCCAAACTTCAGGCTTTACGGAATACTACTTCGGCGCCTATGTGCGTACCTACAGCCCAAGCCAAAAGCCAACTCTCACCTGCGCTCGTGGTAATGCCGACCTTTACACTACTGGTGCAGCATCTAATGGCAACAAGCGACTAACTTATCCAGTAGCCTTACTCACTGCAGACGAGGCAAACTTCGCAGGCTCTGGTACTTATCATGCAAATGCTTTTCTCCGCTCGGGGTCGTACTTTTGGTTGCTCTCGCCGTTCTACCGGCGCTCGAGCGGTAATGTCTACGGGTTCTACGTGAGCTCGGGCGGGTCCCTCGGCAGCTACTACGTGTCGGATGCGCATGGTGTTCGTCCGGCCGTTAGTATTAATCCCGGCGCGGAAATCGCCTCCGGCTCCGGCACCGCCACCGACCCGTGGGAGGTATCCTGGCCCACCATTGCTGATGTTACTTATATGCAAGATGTCACCGGTGATATAGTCGTTAACACTACCAAAGGTGCTACTGCAACTCTCGAAGATAAGCGTGATGGGCAAAAATACACTGTCGCCAAGATTAACGATAATCTCTGGATGACCCAAAACCTCCGCTTTGACATCTCTGCCTATTCCATGAATACCGATACCTCCAACATGGCTTGGGATGCTCAACCTAGCTCCACCACTTGGGCAGAAGACTACACCACCCCCAGGATCTATAAGCGTGGCGACTCCGCCACCAGCTCTGACCGCCAAACTTACGGCATCCATTACAACTATTGTGCAGCATCAGCCGGTACCAACTGTTCAGATTCCAACTCTACTAGCTCTACCACCACCCAAAACATCTGTCCCAAAGGCTGGACCCTACCAACTCAAACTCAGATTAACAGCATTGGAGCCAGCAATTCTACTTATGTAGCCTCTTTCGCTCCGGTTCTCGGCGTCGTCAGTAGCAGTGGTACATTGTATTCTACCGGCAATGGCTACTGGTGGTCTGCTACTGCGGGCAGTGCTACCGTTCAGTACTTCCTGCGCTACGATGGTACTACCCTAAATACGGGCATCAACAATAAGCGGGACGGGTACTACGTACGTTGTGTGCGTATGTAGCGTGAGCGGCGCGTATTGCTCCGTCTCCTCAGACAAGGCATTGGCGAACATCAACTATTATTTTACAAGTCATCGTAGTAAAATCCGCCACTTAATGGTTATCGCAAAATCTGATGAGGTGCTTGAAATTTTTTAGGCATTTTGGTATAATATTAGATATAAAAGATGCCCAAGATATTGAACTATATCAAGCGCATCTTTTTTACTTGCTTAGTTATATGTAGGCGACCTCTTGCTTAACTCGACCTACTTTGCACTAACCCCGCACAGCCCGATCGCGCAAAATCTGCTTAGCGTACCTCTCCTCCTCAGAAAAGATACACCCGCAATATTTTTGCATGTACAGCCCAAGCTCTCGCGCCTTCTTCTGTCCTTCGCGAAATCCCACCCGGAAGTCCCGGTACAAAAACTCCACGCCAGAAAGCGCCGCCAGCTCCCGGCAAACTTCTACTAGCTCCTCGTGCTTTTGGTATGGCGACACAAGCAGTGTCGTGGTAAACGCATCGTATCCGTGCTTCGCCGCATACCGCACCGTCTCGCCAATCCGCTTGCGGTAACAATAGTTCACGCACCGCCCCGGAATGTCCGAAATCACATTCCGGCAAAACTCATCCAGCCCGTAGTCCTCGATAAATACCGCCTCTACCCCCACTAGCTTGCAGTAATCCTTCAGGCAGTCCCGCCGCGTTTTGTATTCGATGTACGGGTGAATGTTCGGATTGTACCAAAACACCGTCGGCTCAATCCCCTCGTCCCGCAAAGAATCAATACAATACACCGAACACGGCGCACAGCACGTATGCATGAGCAGTTTCATAGGTAGTACCACACTCCGCCACTCGGCGTGTCCTTCACTCCCACTCCCCGCTCTGCTAGTAGATCCCTAATTTCGTCCGACTTAGCAAAGTCCCGCTCTGCCCGCGCCGCATCTCTGTCGCGTAGCAAATCATAGACCTCGCGAGGCACGTCCGGCGTTTCCGCAATCAACCTCAGCCCAAACAACTCATCTATTCGCTTCCAATCTTCGAGTGTCAATGCCGCCGCATCCACCGCCGCAAACGCCTCCGCCGAGTTCAAATTATTATTCACTGCTTCAAGCACTTTTTGAGACCCACCCTTACCCCCCGGCTTAGTAGCCTTCTGGTAACATTCCGCAATCCGCTCTCGCCACCCCATCCGCCGGTTTTGTGCCGCGAGGAGCCCCTCAAACGTAAAGTTCCGCTCCCCCTGATAATGTCCCGACAAAACCCACATTTTGTAATCCATCGGCGAAAACCCCCGCTCAGCCAGATCGGACAATAGATACACGTTGCCTAGAGATTTAGAGATTTTCTCCCCGTCAATCGTGATAAAGTTACAGTGTAACCATACCCGCGCCAGCGCTCGCCCATATGCCGCAAAAGATTGCGCAATTTCGTTCGTATGGTGTACCGGAATATGGTCGATTCCGCCACAGTGAATGTCGATCGGCTCGCCCAGCTCCTCATGAATGATCGTCGAGCATTCTAGGTGCCATCCAGGATACCCCGGTCGCCCCAAGTAGTCCCACCGCATCGCGTGTTTCTCGCCCGGCTGGATAAACTTCCACACCGCAAAGTCCGACGCATTCCGCTTCTCATCCGAAAACCCCACTCTCGCCCCCGCCTGGAGCCCCTTGAGATCAAGTCGCGCAAAGTCCGCATACCCGTCAAACTTCGCCGTATCATAATACACCCCGTCCTGCGTTTCGTACACAAACCCCCGCTCACGCATCAGGTCCACCGCTCGCTCATCCGCCTCGATGTAATCCGTCGCCCGCGCCAGCACCTCCGGCTCGGAGAGCTCCAGCGCCCGGTAATTATTCAAAAAATCACTAATGTAAAAATCCGCCACTTCCCAGACACTCCGTCCCTCGCGCGCCGCACCCTTCTCGAGTTTATCCTCGCCCGAATCTCCGTCCGACACCAGGTGCCCTACGTCCGTCAAATTCAGCACCCGCCGCACCGAGTGTCCATTCAGCCTCAAGCACCGCACCAAAAGATCCCAGTACACAAACGCCGCAAAATTCCCAATGTGTTGATAATTATACACTGTCGGCCCACAAGTATAAATCTTCACCACCTCCCCCGCCGGCCGAAATTCTTCTAGTTTTCGCGATAACGTATTATATAACTTCAGCATATGCTTCCTACCGTATTTTACTTAACGTTTGTTCCAAAGCTTTTAGCACTTTGCTGTATTTATCCGGCGTCACTCGATGCCGTCCAACCGTCTTGATGGCGGTAATATTAGAGTTAGCCTTCAAAATTCCCGGAATATTAAACGGCGCTATAATCTGATCTAGCTCGCCATAAATCAGCGTGACAGGCTTGCTCGCCCGCGCCAGTACTTCGTAATTCTTGCGGTTGCCCACAATCAACTCCATCTCGTTATTAAAGGCTTTGTCTTTCAAAAACGCTCGATTTTTCAGCGCCACGGCTTTCTTAAAATCTTCCAGCCCGCGTACAAACAGCGGGTTTTCAAAATCCTCCGGCCGGTAAATCGGTGGTGAAATTAGAACCAGCTCCTTCACTCCCCGCTTGTGTTTATCGGCATACCGCGTCACAATCAAAGTCCCCATCGAATGACCCACCAGCACCACCGGCGTATTAAGCTCTAGCTTCCCTATTGAATTATGTAGCGCCGCAAGCTGGTCCTTATAGTCATAATTTAGCTTATCCGACCGATAACTCTGCCCTGCGCCTAGAAGGTCAAACGCCACAAACCTTACGTCCTGCATCGACCGCGTCCCCTCGAGATACTTGAGCAGCCCATTAAAAGACTTCGCCTCCGACGCAATCCCGTGCACCATTACCACCGTGAGCTTCGGTGCTCCCGATGCGCAAAAGTCGTGCGCTTTGTATAGCTCCAGCGGTCTATCTAAAAGTTCGTATTTGATTTTGTCAATCATGATTTACCCCCATTAAAAGTTCTGGCACTATCCGCACCAAATCCGACACCACTTCTGTGTACGACGTGTCATAAGTCCGGAATCCTGCCGCAAACTTATGCCCGCCTCCGCCAAAATACCCCGCCACTTCCTCTGCTATCGGCGCATCGCCTGAACAGCGAATTTTGCCCGTCACCTTGCCATCCGGGTAAGTCTTGACCGCCACCGCCACTCGCACGCCCTCCACTAGTCGCAGTTCCTCCAAAATCAGCACATTCGGATTATACTCCTCCGAGTATTCCGAAATCTCTTCCCACGGAATGTGCACCGTCGCGAGCGCCCCGTCCAGCGAATATTCAATTCGGTGAATTAGTTCCGCTTTGTAGTCCAAAATCCGTGGCGATTTCTTCATGTACTCGCGCCGCTCCTCCTCGAGCTCCGCCACATTCGCGCCTATCCGCACCAAATCCGCAATAATCTCAAACGTCCGCGCCGTCACCTCCGCACTAGTCAGCCCCAGCGTGTCTGATGCAATCCCAGCATAAATCGCCTCCGCCGCCGGCTTTTCAATCTCCACCCCCTGCTCCCTGGCAATCTCATAGATCAACTCCGCGCACGCCGGTCGCGCCTCGATAATCGCCTCGTGCTCAAAATCCAAATCATCCTCGCTCTCGTGGTGATCCAGCACCAGCACCGGCGCCGTGTATAGTCGATTCCGAATCGCCGTGTCCTCGAGTAACTTCGACAACAGTATTGTCGCCGCCGTATCCACTATAATATACCCGTCCGCTTTAAAATCAAACTCGTCCGTCACCCTAGACCAATCCTTAAAATAATGCAAATACCGCGGCACGTCAATCGGGCAATACAAACTCACCTCGTGGTCCTTTAGTAAATAATCCAGCGCAATCGCACTCCCCATCGAATCACCATCCGGATTCTCCGCCTGAATGACCGCGATCTTCTTCTTCCCCTGCAAAAACTCTGAAAATTTATTATACATATAATATCTATTATAACATGTTATAATAAATATATGAGCATATTCCACGCCGACAAAAAATTCGAGCGTTTCGAAGACGTTACGCCAGCGCTACTCAAAGAAGAGCGAGTCAAGCTACTTTTGTGCGACCTCGATAATACCCTCCGGCTCCATTCCGAGAAAGAGCCCGCCGACGAGCTTGCCGACTGGGTCGCCGATTGCAAAAACGCCGGCATCAAAATCGCCATTATTTCCAACAACGGTCGCAAAAAAATGATGCAAAAATTCTGCGAGCCACTCGGCATTTCCTGCGTCTGGTGGGCCAAAAAGCCCGTTTCTACCAAGCTAACCGAAACCATGGAGAAATATCACTGCAAGCCCATCGAAACCGTCATGCTTGGTGACAAGTGGTCTACCGACGTCCTGGCCGCCCGCTTCGCCGGCGTCCGCGCCTGGCAAGTCGAGCATCGAAAGGACGTAGTATGAAACACAGTCGAGCAGGTAACAACTTGGCGGGTGACACGCTCGGAGGGGGACCCCCACGGAGCGTCAGCGACGTGGGGGAGGAGAGCGTGGCAGGACCCGCCAAGAAGTCAATGATTAACGGCCCAACCGTACTTACGCTTCTTCGCATCGTCTTGGTAGTCCCGCTCGTCGCACTGATGCTAACGGACAGCACACCAGCGCACATCGCCGCCATCGTTTGTTTCGTGGTTGCCTCACTGACCGACTTTATCGACGGCCGCTGGGCTCGCCACGCTCATCTCGTCACTGACCTCGGCGCCTTCCTTGACCCCCTCGCCGACAAAATGCTAGTTAACCTCACCTTTCTGGTCCTAGTCTACCAAAACCTCGTCCCGCTCTGGATGTTCGCCGTCATCTTGGTCCGCGACTTTGCCGTCGACGGCATGCGCATGCTGTCCGCGAAAAACGGCATCACCATTTCGGCCTCCATCTTCGGCAAACTCAAAACCACCGTCCAGATGATTACTATCATTTGCATCATGCTCGGCACTATCGTCCCTAGCGACCCCCTTACCATCGTCAGCACCGTACTATTATATATAGTACTCGCCCTCACGCTCTTCTCCGGCGCTGACTATCTCATCAAAGGCTGGCAACAACTAACGAAATCAAAAGCAAAATCGTCGCGGTAAACACCGTCGAATCCACCCGATCCAAATACCCACCGTGCCCTTCGCTTCCGCCTACCAGCGTCTCGACTCCGCGCCAAAACTTATGCCGGATCAGGATCTCATTCGAATCCTTCACGCCAAACTTCCGCTTGAGATAGCTTTCAAACAGGTCACCCGTAAGCGCCAGCGGTCCGCAGAACAGATACATCCAGTCCGCAACAAAATCCTGTCGCACCGCCATCATAATCCCCACCATCGTAACCGACATCAAAAGCCCCAGCGCCGTCCCCTCCCAAGTTTTGTTCTTGGAAATCTTCGGAAACGGCCGCGACTTTTTAAAAATCTTCCCGCCAAACATCTTCCCAAACAGATACGCAAAAATATCATACCCCGGCACCCCCAACATAATATACCAAAAATGCCACACATCAATCCGCGCTACAAATACCGTCCCGCACATCAAAAATGCAAGCTCCATTAAAGCTAGTACAACTGTCGCAACTGTTCTTTTTCGTTTAAAGAAACTCAAAAGTTCCACCGCCCCCATCGTGGTGAAAAACCCAAAGATGATTTTAAACGGAATCGAGTCGAAGGTATATAGCCCAATGAGCGCCACCGTAAACATCGCTACCGTAATAATAGTTCGCACTTTGAAATTTTTATCCATATTTTAATTATATCATAGTATAATAATATATATGTTGGAGTTAATATTCAATAAAATACATAGTGGCCTTCGCAAGCTCGACGTCAAGCTCGAACGCGCCCGCCACGGTTATATCGAAAAGCTTCCCAAGGAGATCGAATATCCCGAAGGTAGCCTTTATGACGTCGTTTACGAGTCCGCTTGTAAGCACCCAAACAACACCGCACTCGAATACTACAGCATGGAAATCTCCTACAAGGAAATGATTAGAAAAATCAACAAGGTTGCGTCCGCTCTCAAGGCTCTCGGTGTCAAGAAGGGCGAGGCCGTCACAATTTGCATGCCCAACACTCCCGAAGCGGTCTACATGTTTTATGCCGTCAACGAAATCGGCGCCGTCGCCAACATGGTTCACCCACTTTCTTCCGAAAAAGAAATCGAGGATTATTTAATAAAAGCCCACTCCAAAGTTATGCTGGTCATCGACGTTTCCTACACCAAAGTCGAAGCCATCATCAAAAACACCGAGCTGGAGCGCCTAATCGTCGTCTCGCCCACCCGTTCGATGGACTTTCTAGTGCGGGCCCTCTTTTGGCTCACCAAGGGGCGCAAAAACCACATCAAAAAAAGCCAGCGCATCATCACTTGGGATCGCTTCCTCATGCAGACCAGTCACTTCACCGGTAACCCGCACGTACGTGTGAACGCCGACGACCCGGCCGTAATTCTCTACTCTGGTGGCACTACAGGCAAACCGAAGGGTGTCGTCCTTACCAACCTTAATTTCAACGCCCAAGCCCTCGGCGCCAAGTACCTAGTCCCCGAACTCCTCCGCTCACGCTATTCCATGCTCTGCTTTCTCCCGAACTTCCACGCCTTTGGTCTCGGCGTCTGCATGCACATTCCGCTCTTCTGTGGTATGCGCATGGTACTCATCCCCCAGTTCAACGCCAAAAAACTCCGCTCCTACATCAAGCGCTACAAAATCAACATCCTGGTCGGCGTCCCTGCCGCCTTCGAATACCTGATGAAAATCAAATTCGGCCCCCGCGAACTTAAGGGCATCAAAGGCGTCGTTTCCGGCGGAGACATCGTCAGCCAATCCGCTAAGCAGGAGTTTAACGATTTCCTCGTTGCCCATGGCTCAAAGGCTATGCTTCATAACGGCTACGGCCTCACCGAAGCCGCCGGTGGCATGATTTTCTCGCCACCCTCCATCGCCGAAGAGCCCAACGTTATCGGCTTCCCTCTGCCCGACTCCGAAGTCCTCATCGTCGACCCAGAAACGCTCAAGCCAGTCAAGACCGGCGAAGACGGCGAATTACTCGTCCGCGGCCTCACCATCATGAAAGAGTATTTAGATAACCCCGAGGAAACCAAAGCCGCCTTTGTAACCGTAAAGGGCAAAAAATACCTCAAGACCGGCGACATCGGCTACGTCGACGAAAAAGGCGCCGTCTTCTTCCGTGCCCGCTTGAAGCGCATGATCATCACGAACGGCTACAACGTCTATCCCTCCACCGTCGAAGAAGCTACCAAGCACTCGAAGCTAGTCGCCTCTTGCGCCTGCATCGGCGTCCCCGACAAAATCCGTGGCGAACGCATCAAAATCTTCATCGTTCCAAAGGATGGCGCCCACGAGCGCGCCATCAAAAAGGACCTCGCCCGCGTCTACAAACAATACCTCGCCAAATTCGAAACCCCGCGCGACTTCGCCTTCCTCGACTCCCTTCCAAAAACCAAACTCAACAAAATCGACTACCTAGCATTAGAAAAAATGTAAAAGGGTGGTGGCGTTTGTTTTTGATGTCTTAAAAATGATTTGAAATTTTAACACGTATATTCCTGACGGCGCCGAGAAAGTTGCCCCGAAGGGGCAATCTTTCCCGGACGCCCAGTGTATGACGTGCTTAAAATTTCAAGTCCAGGACATCAAAAATAAATGCCACCACCCTTATAGGCTAGTTCTGTTTTCTAGGGCAGCCGATAGCGTGATTTGGTCGGCATAGGAAAGATCTACACCAAGCGGCAACCCACGCGCCAAGCGCGTCAACTTCAGGTTTGGATTTTGTTCGTGCAGCATTTTTTCGAGCAAAAGCGCCGTCGACTCCCCCTCGACCGACGGATTCGTCGCGATAATCACTTCCTTCACGTTGTCATCATTCACTCGCTTAATTAGCTCGCCAATGTGTAGCTGCTCCGGCGTAATTCCATCAATCGGCGACACTGCTCCGCCCAGCACATGATACGTCCCAGTATACGATCTGGTCTGCTCGATTGCATAAATATCCAGTGGTTCTTCTACCACCATCACCGTGGCCTTATCTCGCTTCGGGTCGGTATATAGTGATGAAACTTCCTCGCCCGCATCAATCAGCGCAAAAGTCACCGGGCAAGTTTTTACACCAGCGTGTAAGCTCGCCAAAGTCTCCGCTATTCCTTCCGCGATCTGCTCATTTGACTTAAACAGATAATAGGCATAGCGCTCGGCCGTTTTCGGTCCCACGCCCGGCAACATCGCCAAGGCGTCAATCGCATTCGTCAAAGCTTTGGGTAACACTACGCACCTATTCCTAGCCCAGACAATCCGCCCATCAGTGGCTTCATCTTCTCGGTCGCAATTTCCTGCGCCTTCGCAAAACCATCGCGCATACAGTTCTCGATCCACCGCTCAAGCTCGTGGATGTCGTCTAGGTCGACTTTTTCCGGGTCGATCGTCACCTTTTTTACCTTCAGCTCGCCATTAATCTGCACCACCACCGCGCCGTCGCCCGCCTCGACCTCTACGATTTCGTTTTTCAATTCTTTTTGCGCCTTGCGCAATTGGTTTAGCATTTTCATTTGGTCTAGGGTCTGTCCCATATTATTCTCCTTTTACTGTATATAGATACATTATATCAGAATTTTCCTTTCGTGGCGAAGTAATAATCCGCGAAAGTTGATATTTGCTATCCGTCGATCGAGCATGTAAAAACGCGATCTTTTCCGTCGATGGCGCCTCCATCACCACTTTGATGTTGGTTGAATGCTCCAAAATATGGTAAAAGTCGTAAGCCTCTGCCCCTACTACCAAGGTTTCGTCGGTCAAGTTGTCTCGGATGATTGCAAGATCATAGCTAAACAAATCTGCCACCTCTGGGTTATAACGGTAACCGTAAACGTACTGCGCCAAACTCGGAACGATCATCACGCAGTACAGAAGCGTGAGCGGTAGAACCGCCGCCACCCGCGCGTATGGGTTCTCCGGGAACAGCCCGTACCATTTTTCCAGAATGTACTTAAGCCCATGCGCCACCAAAATCGACGCCGGCAGGATCAAAAACACCGCTCGATCCGACGAAAACCCGGTAATCACCACCGTAAATAGAATCAGGACCGTCGCAATCGAATTGCGGGAAGCGAAAAACCCTTTCGTTGTGCTAAAGAGCCCGGTCAGCATCAACGCGAAGATCGGCAGGCTCACGAGTGGCGTCAAGAACACGCCCTCTTGCGTCCCCCACCAGGAGAACAATTTGCGCATGCCCTCCCACAAATTCGGCAAAAACATCCCCGGCTCGAACCCCTTCGCAAACATCAGCTCCTGAATCGTATCTGGCCGATTGATAATGTTCATCATCAGAAGCGTAATCCCCGTAATCACTAGCGCGCCCACGCCAATCAAAATCACTTTCGGCAGACTCTTCACGATAAAACGCAAATGTGGCTGAAATAGCACAAACAGCACCGAAAAGATTGCAAAATATATCATGTATGGCGTAAAAATCGCAAGTAGAAGCGCCACGCCAAACCAAAACGAATAAATCGGCTTCGGGCGCTTTTCTCCCTGGATTTTTGACCCTAGCCAAAGTAGCAAAGTTGGCCAAAACACCGCCATGATGAGTGGCGTCCCCGACCCCGCCAGGAACAAAAACGGTGTCGACAATATCACGAGGCACGACGCCAGAAGCGAAACGTTATTTTTAAACCACCGGTTTAGTAGCAAAATTAGTAGTAACCCAAGGACCAACCCCACCAAAATACTCGGTAGCTTAATCGCATAAGGCGTCAGCCCGAGTACTTTAATGGACAGTTTTTGCAACAAATGATACGGCAAATCCACCAAGTTGCCTTCAAGCGGTGCGCTCGCTTCTAACGCAAACGAACTCTCGGCCGACGCCATCTCTGCCTCGGATAGCCCGTTTTGTGAGAAAAACGGCAGCATTAGCATCAGCCACACGAAAGCTATGCCTAGTATAATATACCCAATTATGAATCGGTACTTGTACAAAAAAAGTTTTGAGATAACAATTTTCTTCATCTAGTAATAATTATAACACACATTACTTTTCTTCGTGAGTTTTATCAAGCGACATAAACCTGAGCAGTTCTGGATGGAAGTAAAGTTCAATCTTGCCGACCGCGCCGTGCCGGTGCTTCGCCACGATTAATTCGGTAATATGGGTTTCTTCGTAATTATCGTCGTTCTGTTTGTAATAATCCGGCCGGTGCAAAAACATCACGAGGTCCGCATCCTGCTCAATCGAGCCCGACTCGCGGATATCCGAGAGTACCGGCCGTGGATCGTCGCGCCCCGTCACTTGACGCGACAGCTGCGCCAAAGCCACCACCGGAATATGAAGCTCCCTCGCCAGGATTTTTAGCCCCCGCGAAATTTCCGTGACCTCTTGCACGCGGTTGCCCTTGTACCGGTCTGACCCCTGGATTAGCTGCAAATAGTCCACGATCACAATCCCGATATCGTGGTCGTGCATCGCCCGCCGGGCTTTATTGCGCAGTTCCATAATCGTCATCGAACTCGTATCGTCAATGTAAATCGGAATCTCGTCCATTTCTCCCATCGCGTCGCCAATCTTCTGAAACTCCTCATCGCTCAAATTCCCCGTCCGCATTTTCCAGTTATCCACTCCCGACACGTCCGAAATCATCCGATCAATAATTTCGTTCGCCGCCATCTCCATCGAGAAAAATAGCACGCCCTTATTGTTAATACTCGCAATATTATAAGCCAAATTCTGCGCAAAAGTCGTCTTACCCATCGCCGGTCGCGCCCCGATGATAATGAGGTCGCCTTTCTGGAATCCGGCCGTCTTCTTGTCAAGATCGCGAAAACCGGTCTTGAGCCCTCTTAGCGCACCCTTATTCTCGCGTAATTCTTCAATCCTGTCAAACGCATCCGCCAAAAGCTCGTTCATCGCCACGTAATCGCTTTTGATAATTTTGTCCGATACGGCAAATAACTCCTGCTCCGCTTCGCCCACCAGCTCACCCACCTCAGCGTCTTCCTCATAAGCTTTATTGGCAATCTCTGTCCCGGCCTTGATGAGCTTTCTCCTAGTCGAGGCTCGCTCGATAATGTCCGCGTAAGCTTTTGCATGCGAGGCCGCCGGCACGAAATTCGACAGATCCGTCAAATATTCCGCTCCCCCCACCATCTTTAGTTTCTTTGCCACTTTAAGCGCATTCGTCAAGGTCAAAAGGTCAATCGGCTTATGCTGATCGTATAAATTCTCAATCGCCTCAAAAATCGCCTGGTGCCGCTCCTCGTAAAAATCTTGCGGTTTTATGGTATTCAAAATCTCTGGCAACGTCGCGTCCGAAATCATAATTGCACCAATCAGCGATTTCTCGGCTACGATGTCCTGCGGTGGTACACGTCCACCATCTTCGTTAAAACGGGCTTCCTCCTCCATCATTCAATACCTCACCTCCCATTATACCAGACATTTTCGCAATCAGCTCATCTTCCGCCACCATTTTGGGCTGTCCATCTGGGCTTCCCACGGTAATTTTTACATCACCCGCTGCCTCGGCCAGTATCCGCAAATTATTTTCCTTCGTCAAAATCATCTGTGCGATTTTTCGCGCTGGATAAATCGTCAAAATACCCCCGGCGTATTCGTATTTAGCGCGCGCAAGTTGCGAACATACCGCATCATTTAGCTCGCGTACTCTTGCTAAAAATCCTTCCCAGTCGAATGTCGATTGAGTAGCGACCGGAGTGACAACCGGAGCAGTAACCGGGCTAGTAACCGGAGCAGCGACTGGGCTAGTAACCGGGCTAGTAACCGGGGTAGTTCTCTCGGGCTTCTCTTGAGGACGGGCCGCCGTTTCTGTCACTTTTGACAACAAAGCGCAAAGTAGTCGCGCTTCCGCAAACGGCGCTTTTACCTCCGGTAATTGCTCTAGCAGTTTCATCGCTTCTGGTTGCGGTGCGTCGATAATTCGCCGTATTAATTCCTCCGCGACGATTTCCGCCTTGACTCCGCTAGAGAGAAGCTCTTTATAAACTGTTGTAATTTTTACAACATTATTCTCAACGTACGCCATTAGCAACTCTTGCACTTTCTGTGCTTCCGGGAGTCCCATTGCCTGGATAATCAAATCCGCCGTGATCTCCTTGTCGCTCAGCGTCGACAGCTGATCGAGTAGCGACAATGAATCCCGAAACGACCCCCCACCTCGCTCCGCAATAATCAAAAGCGCCTCGTCGGTAATCGGTATTTTCTCTGCCTCGGCGATCTTGCGCAGGTGCTCTTGCATCACTTTCGCGTCCACCAACTGGAAGCTAAAAATCTGCGACCTCGACGTAATTGTTACCGGTACCTTGTACGCATCCGTCGTCGCCATCACAAAAATCACGTGCTCTGGCGGCTCCTCGAGCGTCTTAAGTAGCGCATTAAACGCCTCTTTCGTTAACATATGCACTTCGTCGATAATATACACCTTATACTTACCCCGCGACGGCGCCACCATCGCCTTCTCGCGTAATTCCCGAATATTATCAATCCCGCGATTACTCGCCCCATCAATCTCAATAATATCAATGTAATCATCCTCTAGCTCGTACGAAAATCCATTCACCTGATGTGCCAAAATCCTCGCCACGCTCGTCTTCCCAGTCCCCCTCGGCCCCGTAAAAAGATACGCATGCCCTACCTTCCCCGCCTTCAGCGCATTGTTAAGCGGCGTGGTTACTTGCTCTTGCCCAATTACATCTTCCAACCTAAGCGGTCTATATTTCCTGTACAACGCCTTCATATCTAGATTATATCATAATCAGACAACAAAGTCAGGACATGTGCCTGACTTTGTTGTCCGTCATTTCTTTGCTGACCTTTCTTTTTCAAAGAAAGGTCAAAGTGCAGCCTCGACCGCAGCCCAGGTTGCATCGTTGTTTTTAGCTGGGATGGTCACGGACACTTGTGAACCTTTGCGTAAATGGAAGTAAGTCACCGAAGCATACAAAATCTGATATTCCTTCCCAGCGACTTCTACGTAATATTTGTCATCATGATAGGTCAAAGTGCCAATCACCGTCTTGCGCTCCACTGGGCCAATTTGCTTGTACATGAACTTGCCGTCTTCCGTAATAGTGAGCTTCATAATGTCGCCCTCGACTAGCTTCGACTTCGATGCGTAATTCGCTGGTACTGGGTAGTTCTTCCCGTCCGGCCCAATCATAATCTGCCCGTCAAATATGCCCTCAATGATCCTGCCCTCGGCACTGGACACTATCGTTTCGCGCGGAGCAGTAATCTTGCCCCCGTCTCCCAACATCGAAAACAACAGCTCTTTCGCTGCCGACAAACTAGTCTCCGCCTCGCCGATTAAGCTTCGCAACCTCTTTATTTGTTTTTCTGGTATTTCAGACATCACCTCGCGTCCCGTCTAAATATAGTATTAATATTATAATATATCAACCCGCCCGCAAAGTCAAGACTTTTCTTACGAACTTTTCCACCGCCATAACAGGCATAAGCCCAAAAACGTTGTATTTTTTACATATTCCACAATCCGGTATGTCGGGCGCCATCATAAATCATCGTCGGAATTCCCTTCACCCGAATTTCATCCTCGACAATCGTCCGGTTTTCTTGCATCTTGGTAGTAATCTCCGGGTACTCCGCAATCTTACGCACCTCGCTTATCGCGCCACTATCTAGCCCCGCATCACCCAGCCACCGTTCGAGGTGCTCCACCGCCTGCTCGTGCGTATACTCGTCGTTAAACAGGCTAAGATACGTGATGCCCTGGCTGTTCTTGCCGGTAAAGATGTGGTCGAGAAGCTGCACCGCCACACCGGACTGCACTTGTTCCACCGCCAGCATATACCGTACCGTAATCTCCGAATTGGCGAACTTATACTGACCATTCGCATCTTGAATCGCAAACGGCACCAGCCGCACATTATACTTCTCAAAGAACCCAGCATTTTTCTGATTCACATACGACCGCGCGCACACCGAGCAACCCGGGTCGAAAATATCTACCGCCACCGGCGCCTCGGCATTCGCCCCATCCACCGTAATATAATTAAAGTTGTAGCTCGCCGCGTCGTAGGTCTTAAACTTATCCGGAATCGCCTCGAAAATCTCCCCCCACTCGGTAAACCACCGCCCCACTCCCTCGGCAAAATTCGTCGGCTCGCTCTCGTCAATCGAGCAAACCTCCGCTCCCAGCGAGCACGCTGACGGCTTCGTCACGTTGCAGCTCCCCAGCGCCCAGAGCGCGAGAAGCGACTTAATCGCCGTCAAAATCGCCCACACCGCCACGACTACAATCACCACCGAAATCACCTCTATCACTACTGACAACGGTTTCACCCATTTCGGGTGTTTCACAATCACCCGCGACAAAATCGTGTTCTTCACGTCGTCCTTAAACCCAGTCTCGCACTTTTGGAGTCGCACCTTCTTCCATAAGCACCCCCACGCTTTTTTGAACATCTTCCAGTACGCCTTCCCTACCTTTGGCTTAAAAATTGATATAATCGCGACAAACACCCCGATTATCGCCAAAATAATAAATGCAGCTATACACACCATAATACATCCATTATAGCACAAAAGTGCTTAAAGTTACTAACTTTTTACAATTTGAGAAAGGGCTTTCTTCACTTTCTCAATGTCGCTCGCGCGGTTATGTAGCCCCAGCGAAAACCGCATGAGAGGTGGCAGTCCCATCACGTGGTCCAGGTAGTAATGCGCACAGAAATACCCCGTCCGCGCCATAATCTCCTCGCGCGACAGCGCCTCGCCGAGTAGATGTGAGTCCAGCCCCTCCACGTAAAACGACATCGTCGTACTCGGCTCACGCGAAATCAAATGCACTTTCGGCGCATCATTCAAAAACTCAAACAGCTCCGCGCAGTTATCATGCAAATTTGCCCAGTCCTGCTTGCTAACCCCAGACAGCCAGTCCAGCGTCGCACCAAAGGCCACAATCTCACCCCAGGCCTGAAG
>CAZXEG010000005.1:0-38952 GCA_964639835.1 uncultured Candidatus Saccharibacteria bacterium
AAGAGAATGTTCCGGTTCCTAATACCGGTGTGTTTACTGGCGAAGGTGGTAGCGCGGAGATTGCCAATAATTTCGTGGCTACCGTTGTGGTCTCCGGGATTGTCGTAGTGGCAGGCGTTTTGATGAAGAAAACGAAACGGGAAAACGGGTAAACGGTATTAAGCCTTACTATTTTTGATACGATTAAAAACTTAAAAAGCAGGGTTCGGATCTCGCTTCGCTCGATGCGAGCCCTCTAAGATTTACCAGTATAGGTTTCGAATGTGATATCGATTTCACGAATTTCTTTTACGAGCGATAGTGTGATATAAAGTCAGCTCTCCGTATAGTTTAGGCTATGCGTGGCAATCAGGATGATTTTTTAGTCAGTATATTCGAATAGGATAGTATTCGCAGCTTTTTCTTTTAGAGAGTCATCTTTAACTTGAATTTCTCGCTGAAGAACAAATTCAAGTCTGTCGCCCTCATATTTGAGCAGATGCGGGAAGACACCAAATTCGTAGTCGCCAGTATAATCGGTCGATATCAAAATATATTTTGAACCATTAAGTTCAAAAAGATAGATCCAAGTATCGGGCCCAACTTCGTAATGGTTAATTTCCGCAGAGTTCTCATAGCCATACAAAGCCATTATTTCTTTCCGTTCAGTTTTCGTAAAATACATATTTATATTGTACCATAAAAAAGAAAAGACCGGCAACTGGTGCCGGTCATAGTATTTGGTTGGTTAAAAATATTAAATCTTGTGAGTGTCTGTACCGCGCTTTCTGGCATTATCAATCAGATAATCGTCATGATCTTGCCAGGCGTCACGAAGATAAGTGACATTACCATCCTTATCAATCACGGCATGACCATGCCCATATCCGTCTCCAGCTGCATATAGTCCGCCAAAGAATACGTCAGTCTTACCACTCCCGTCGTTTCGCGGTCTGATTTTTGCGTCTCGCCCGAAAATAGATCCAAGGTAAAACGCTCCGCCTTTTTCGTGGACAAGTGCCATATTGACCTTGTTCACGGCTTGTTGCTTTGTTGCTGACCTTTCGGACTTCACTTCGTCGAGCTTGCGCTGGAATGCAGCTTGGGCCTGCTTAAACTGGCTCTGCAAACGATCGAATTCGGCTTTTGCGGAATCACGTATTGCTTTCAGCCTCTTGAACTCGGCTTGAGCTGATTCATGATGAGCTTTTGCTGATTCAAAAGCCGACTTGGCATAGTTAAATGCTGATGAATCTACTCTCGGAGCAGAAGCCTCGGCGTTAGCTTTAGCCTGTTTAACTTCACGAGCAAGTTCGGAAATCTCTGCATTGAGCTCATCGCGACGATCTTTATGCTCGTGACCTTCCTGAGAATAATACGGAGCTTCGGATTTGTCGCCATACTGATATGCGTTACTCGCACGTTCAAAACAGTCCTGCATGGCACGATGTTCGGCGTCGGCTTCGTACTTCAGCGATTCGATACGAGAATTATTATAGTCGCGAATACGAGCATACTCATCCCAAACCGAATCGCGGTGGTCGTAAGCCGATTTTCTCGCTTCGAATTCACTGTTCATTCTTTCTCTGGCACGGGTACGCTCTTCCCAAGCGGCCTGCATGGCGTCATGAGCGGAGTTGGTCTGCCCCTGCAAATCCTTAAACCTCTGAAATGCCGCTTGCTTTTGCTCGAAAAGTGACTGCTGTTCTGCTTTTAACCTGTCCAGCTCTGGATTTCTTGACATACATAATCACCAACCTTTCAAAATAGTAACGTACAATTCCAAGTTCCTCACCAACCAAATACTATAATAATTATAACATATTTTATGAGATATGTAAAATCTGCTCACTTGTGGTATAATATAGTTATTGGGCTGGTCATCAGACCTGGGCCCACCTGACGACGGGGCGAGCCCCCGTCATTTTGGTATAAAACTATGAAAGAATTAAATATATTTATCGATGAATCTGGTTAACTAGGCTCCACCAGTTTTGATGTAATTTTTACAATTTTAGCATAAAGGTCTTGTAACGCTAAATGTGGTGTGTTAAAATAGTAGTAATACGCTAAATATGGATGGTAATACAGGAGGATAGGACACTATGTTCAAAAAAATTAAGAAACGGGATGGAAAGATTGTAAATTTCAACCCAGAGAAAATCACAGAGGCGATCGCGAAGGCGGGGCTCGTGACGGAAGAGTTTAAGCATGATAGGGCGAAGGTGCTATCTGAGAAGGTGCTAAAGCGAGCGGAGGAGACGATTAAGGAGCGGACACCGCACGTGGAGCAGATCCAGGATATCGTGGAAGAGGTGCTGATGGAGTCGAGCTTCAAGAAGACGGCGCGGGAGTATATTCGGTTTCGGCAGGAGCGCTCGAGGGTGCGCGAGGCGAAGTCGGACCTGATGAACATTTACAAGACGATTTCGCATGCGGATGCGAGCGAAGATTCGGACGTGAAGCGGTCGAATGCGAACGTAGACGGTAACTCAGCAATGGGGAAGATGTTGCAGTTTGGGGCAGAGGGGTCGAAGGTGTTCGCAAAGACCTTGCTACTTCGGCCGGACATTGCGGCGGCGCATGACAACGGCGATATTCACATTCACGACCTCGATTTCTATGCGACGGGGACGCTGACCTGTTGCCAGAGTGACCCGTTCGTGTTGTTTGAAAACGGCGGGTTTAACACTGGGCACGGGCACCTTCGGACGCCGAAGTCGATTGGTTCATATGCGGCGCTGGCGGCGATTTTGCTCCAGGCGAACCAAAATGAGCAGCACGGTGGGCAGTCGATTCCGAACTTTGACTATGCGATGGCGCCAGGGGTGAATAAGTCGTTTCGGAAGGCGCTCAAGCGGAATTTGGAGAAATACAATAAGTTTTCTGGGAAAAAGCTGGAGCTAATTAACGATGAGAGCGCGGACGAAAATTCCGGCAAACAGAAAAAGAACGCTAAGGGGCTGACGAATCTTTCAGAGATTGATTTTGGCGATGACGAGAAATTGAAAAAAGCCAAGTGGCCAAAGGAAGTGATTGAAGCGTCGAATGAGGACGTCGAGCGCGAGACTTTGCAGGCGATGGAAGGGTTTGTGCATAACCTGAATACGATGCACTCGCGGGCGGGGGCACAAGTGCCATTTACTTCGATTAACTTCGGGACGGATACCAGCCCGGCGGGGCGACTAGTGTCGAAGTACTTGCTTGAGGCGACCGAAAATGGTCTAGGCAAGGGTGAAACGCCGATTTTCCCGATTTCGATTTTTAAGGTGAAGAGTGGGGTGAATTACGAGCCGGACGACCCGAATTACGACCTCTTCAAGAAGTCGATGGAAGTGAGCGCGAAGCGGCTGTTCCCGAACTTTTGCTTTATTGATGCGCCGTATAATCTCAAGTATTATAAGCCGGGCGATTACCGGACGGAGATTGCGACAATGGGGTGCCGAACGCGGGTGTTTGCCAGCGTGTTCCCGGAGAGTGACGGTATCGTAACTGGGCGAGGTAACTGTTCGTTTACGACGGTGAATCTGGTGCGAATTGGGATTAAACATGGAATTTGCCTAGGGGAGCGAAAGGAGGCGGACTGGGATGGGTTCTATAAGGAACTCGACGAAAAGATGGACCTTGTGAAGGACGAGTTACTTGAGCGGTTTGAGTTCCAGGCGAATCAGCATGTGCGGAATTTTCCGTTTTTGATGGGGCAAGGAAACTGGTTTGGGTCCGAGAAGCTTGGTTGGAATGATACTTTGCGTGAGGTGATTAAACATGGGACGTTGTCGATTGGGTTTATTGGTCTTGCGGAAACTTTGGTGGCGATGGTGGGTAAGCATCATGGTGAAGATGAAGACGCGAGGGAGCTTGGGCTTGACATTATCACGCACATGCGGGAAAAGTGTGACGAATATTGTAAGAAGTACAAACTGAACTTTTCGCTACTTGCGACGCCGGCGGAGGGAATTGCGGGGCGGTTCACCAAGATTGACCGGAAGGAATTTGGCGTGATACCGGGGGTGACGGACAGGGAGTTTTATACTAATTCGTTCCATGTGCCGGTGTATTATCCGATTAGCGCGTTTGAGAAAATCGAGATTGAGGCGCCGTATCATAATTTGTGCAATGCGGGGCATATTACCTACATTGAGCTCGATGGTGACCCGTCGCAGAATATTGCGGCGTTTGAGGCGGTGATTCGGAAGATGCACGACTGTGGGATTGGCTACGGGTCGGTGAATCACCCGGTGGACCGGGACCCGGTGTGTGGGTTTTCGGGGATTATCAAGGGCGAAAGATGCCCACATTGTGGAAGGTTAGAAGGCGATGTGTCATTCGAGAGAGCGAGGTGCTGTGCCTGAAGCTGAAGGACATACCAATTCTCGGGTCGCGTCCGGCCGGCCCGTCGCCACGGGCGGCCGGCGCTTTAGCTCGCGCTGCCGCGCTCCGCGACCCCTCGAATTTGGTATGTCTCTTCAGCCTCAGAAGGGGTACATACGGCTATCGGGGCCGCTAGAGCATGATAATATCGTGAACGGGGATGGGCTTCGGGCGGTGGTGTGGACGCAGGGGTGTCCGAATCACTGTCCGGGGTGCCAGAATCCGGAGACGTGGGATTTTGACGGTGGGTTTCTGGTTAAAACGTGCGAGATTTGTGAGAGGTTGAGCCAGTTTGAAGGGCAGGCGGGGCTGACGTTTTGTGGAGGGGAGCCGTTTGTGCAACCGAGGGCGTGCCGAGAAATTGCGGAATATGTGCGGAAGGAGCTTGGCTGGAATGCATGGTCGTTTTCGGGTTTTACTTATGAGCAGATCAAGGAAGCGGGGGGTGAAGCGTGGGAGTTTTTGAAGTCGCTCGATGCGTTGATCGACGGGCCGTTTATCTTGAAGCAGAAGGATTTGACTTTGAGATTTCGCGGGTCGAAGAACCAAAGGCTCTTGCACCTTGAAGTCGGAACTGGTAAAATAGTTTCAAAGGAATAGGAGGAAAGTCTCGTGGCAAATGCTTTTACGGTGATGCCGATGCGACAAACAATAGAATTAACACCAGGGCAGACGTATACGGGGTATATAACGGTGGCGAATCCGCAGGCGGCGACGGAGAATTTTTACTATCTCGCGACGGCGGTGCCGTATAGCGTGACGGGGGAGGACTACCGGGCGGATTTTGTGACGAAGTCGAACCGGACCTTGATGGCGGATTGGATTACGGTCGAGAATCCGCGGGGGGAGATTGAGCCGAATGGGACGGAGCGGGTTTATTATACCATCAAGGTGCCAGATTCGGTGCCGGCGGGCGGGCAATATGCGGCGATTGCGGTGAGTTCCGACAAGAGCTCGGCGACGCAGAAGGGCTTAAACATGCAGAGCGTGTTTGAGATTGCCAGCACGATTTATGCGGTGGTGGATGGCGAAACGGAGCATGCGGGTGAGGTGCTCGAGAATAAAGTGCCGGGGTTTTCCACAAGTAATGATGTAAAAACGACTTTGATGCTCAAAAACACCGGCAATGTGCATGAGCTGGCCAAGGTCACGATGACGGTAAAAGAGATGCTGACTGGCAATGTGGTGGTGGGTGACGATGGCGAGTACGAGGAGGTCATGATGCCAGATTCGACGCGGTACATTAGCCGGAGGATCGATCACCTGGCCAATTTAGGGATTTACGAAGTGAAACAGTCGGTGGAGTATCTAGGCACTGAGAATAGTGTGAGCGGGGTGCTTGTGGTTTGCCCGGTGTGGTTTATGGCACTAGTAGTGATGACGATAATTGCGCTAATTTGGACGATAAAACGCTTGACGAGTCGAAAAGCTCATGCTAAAATGGAAGTATAAAAGGTTAAGCATAATCAAAGATAAAACTATGTCAAAAAATAACTATTTACCACTAGGAATAATAACGGGGGTGACATTGTTGGCGGGTTCGGTGCTGGTGAGTACCGGAGGGTATGCTACGGTGTCATGTACAACGGCAGGAGGCGTGCGGACTTGTACGGAAACCAAGAACGCTTCTGTGACGGTGAGCGGAGCTTGTGGCTTTACCGGTAATGCGTCGCGCGAAGTAACTTTGTCGCCAGATAATGGCACTTCGGCGGAGAGCGGAGAAAACGCAATTACGACGACGGTGTTTTGTAACAGCGCGAGCGCTTTTTCGGTGAACGTAATTGGCTACTCTAACGATACGGAAGGAAATACGAATTTAATTGGTACAACTGGTAACATTGCGACAAGTGACGACGTGGCTTCGCCGACAAGTGCGACGCCGTCGTATTGGGCGATGAAGTTTACAACCAGTGCGACTGGGGCAAGTGCGCCGACGATTGTTTCGACTTACCAGAGTTATGCGGCGATACCGAGCGTTTCTACACCAGTGGTGAATTACCCGGCGGTGACGGATGTGTCGACGCGGGATGACTATAGTTTTAATACGCGGTATAAGATTTACGTGGCGCCGGCGCAGGCAGCGGATACTTACGTAGGCAAAGTGAAATATACGCTATCACAGAGTTAATTTGATTATAAACGCGAAATCTCCCCCTCCCGGGAGACTTTTGCGGTATAATATTATATATGGTGTATTTAGATTATGCGGCGACGACACCTTTGCTTCGGTGCGTACGGGAGGCGATGCGTGAGGCGGAGGAGGAGTTTTTTGCGAATGCATCGGCACTGCATACGCCGGGGCATTTGGCGATGAATCAGATTGAGGAGTGCCGGGAGCTTTTGGCGGAGCTTGTGGGGTGCTTGCCGGAGGAGATTATTTTTACTTCGGGGGCGACGGAGTCGAATAATACGGTGATGCATATTTTTGAGGGGTGCGAGATTGAAGTTTCGCCGTATGAGCATCATTCGGTGGTGGAGGCGGCGAAGGCTTATCGGGGGCAGGGGCAACCGAAGCTGTGCTCTTATATGCTGGCAAATAATGAGTTGGGTGATTACATCTGGGGCGGTGGCAATGGCCAATTCTATCTACATTCGGATTTGACGCAAGTCCTTGGTAAAGTTCCGATTGACGTGGGTAAGCTTGGGCTGGATTACGCGACGTTTAGTGCGCATAAGATTGGTGGGCCGGTGGGGGTGGGGGCACTGTATGTGCGAAAGGATGCGCCGTTTAAGCCCTTAATGGTTGGAGGGTTGCAGGAACATAAGCGACGGGGTGGTACATATAATACCGTGGGTATTATCGGGTTTAAAGCTGCACTAGAGTATGCTAAACAGAATCGGACGTGGGAGATTTACGATACGAAGGTACGGAAGCTTCGTGATGCGTTGGCGAAGCGAATTCTCGCGGAAGTGCCAGGGAGTTCGATTAATACCAACTTAGAGTCGTCACTTCCGAACATTTTAAACGCATCGTTCAAAGCGGCGGAGGGGGAGTCGATTCAACTGTACCTAGATGCGGAGGGGGTGGTGGTGTCGACGGGGTCGGCGTGTGCAGCGGGGGATATTAAGCCTTCGGCGCCACTGATGGCGAAGTTTAATGATGCCGAGGTGGCGCATTCGTCGATTAGGTTTTCGTTTGGGCTCGATAATACGATAGATGACGTTGAGGCGGTGATGAAGGTGTTGCCGGGAATTGTGCGTCGGTTGCAACAGATAAGTACCATAAAACAATAAAAACTTTTTCGAAGCAGGGACTTGCGAGCTTGTAATTTTTACAACGTAGAGGCAGTAAAAAATGTCCTTATTCGCTCGCTTCGCTCGCTAGGGGACATTTTTTACTGTCAAGTTGTAAAAATTACGCTCGCAAATCTGTTCTAAATCTCATTATGCTTCGAAAAAGTTTTTATTGTTTTTTTCGATACTTTTCGATGGCATCTTTGAGGGCATCATGACCTAGGATCGAGCAGTGAAACTTATGCTTTGGCAAGGTGCCGAGGTAGTCGTCGATTTCCTTGGCGGTGATTTTTAGAGCGTCGTCTAAGGTTTTGCCTTTGGCCATTTCGGAGAGGGCAGAGGTAGAGGCGATGGCGGAGGCGCAACCGTAAGTTTTCCAGCGGAGGTCGGTGATGGTGTCGGTCTTTTGGTCGATTTTAAGAAACATCTTCATCTGGTCGCCACAGATGGGGTTTCCGACGATGCCGACGGCGTCGGCTTTGAACTTAGATTCGTCGCCCATGAGAAAGTTACGGGGGTTTAGAAAGTGATCTTTGACGATGTCGGAATAGACCCAATTTTGCTCTGTCATAATTTCATTATAACATTTTCGTGCTATAATGAGTATATGAAAATAGCGATTTTAGGAGCGGGGGCGTTTGGCACGGCGCTCGGAGGTATTTTGGCCGATAAGGGGTATGATATTGATTATTACGACTCGAAGCTGGAGCGGGAGACTCTGGGAAAGGTGCTTTCTGATACCAAGGTGATAGTGCTAGCGGTGCCGTCAAAGGCGGCGCCACACTTACTACCGTATTTGCCGAAGGATAAGCCACTGGTGGTGGCTACGAAAGGGTTTCTTGACACGCACAATTTCGAGGAATTTCGCGATGTGATGGCGCTTTCGGGGCCGGGGTTTGCGGCGGATATCAAGGAGGGCAAGGAGACGCACCTCACGGCGACGGACCAGCGGGTGGTGGAGTGGTTCTCGACGGATTATCTAGACTTTGACCGGACAGATGATATGAAGGGGGTTTTAATGTGCGGGGCACTCAAGAACGTCTATGCGATTTATGCGGGGCTTTTGGGGCTGAAGGCCGGGACGGCGAGCCATGAGCAGTATCTCACTGAGGTGGCAGAAGAGATGCGGGCGCTACTTGCGGCCAATGGTGCAAAGGCGGCGACGGTGGATCTTGAGTGTGGGGTGGGGGACCTGCGGCTGACTTGTAATTTGCCATCTAGGAATTATGAATTTGGAATGTTGAAGCGAAAGGACGCGCATTACCAGCCAGAAAAGACGGTAGAAGGGCTGACGGCGCTCTCTAAAATTAGGCGGGGAGAGATCGTTGTGCCAGAAACGGCGGTGAAACTTATTGAGCTTATGAAGATTGGTGATAATTGGGAAAAACAGGGGTAAACCGGAATAATTAACCGCGCCTGAATGCGCAGAAAGGAAGTAAAATGGGGCTAAATGCAAGGCAAAAAGAGGCGGTGGAGTATTTGGAGGGACCGCTCCTTGTGCTGGCGGGGCCGGGGACGGGGAAGACACAACTTCTTTCTGAGAAAGTGGCGTATATTTTGAAAAATACCGATACAAATCCGGAGAATATTTTGTGTTTGACTTTTACGGAGACTGGGGCGATGAATATGCGTGAGCGGCTCATGACTCTGATTGGTGCGGATGGGGCTAAAGTTCACATCGGGACGTATCATGCGTTTGGGGCGGAGGTGCTTGCGGCGTATAAGAATTACGCGGTGGATTACGAGCGGAGGCTAGACGCGGCGATCGATGAGGTGACGCAGTTTAAGATTGTGAAGAAAATCCGCGATGGGCTACCCGGGCGGGATATTCTAAGGGGGGATAACGTCAAGGATATTATCAGTGTGATTTCGGAGGCAAAGATGGCGGGGCTTTTGGCTTCTGATTTAGCGCAGATAGCGAAGCAAAATACCGAGGACTCGAAGGTACTATCGGAGACGATTGCGCCGTTTTTGGCGAAGGTGGTACCGCGGAAGTTCAAGGAATCGTACCAGAATGCGTACTTACCGATTTACGAGATTTTGAAGCAGTATGAAAATGCCGGGGTGGTTTTGAAGAAAGTGGAGCGGTCAATTGGGGAGCTCGCGCGGGATTTGAAAGAGGCGATGGTTGAGGCCGAGTCGGAGCAGAAAATTAAGCCTTTGTCGAGTTGGAAAGATAAGTATTTTGAGAAGGATGCGCGGGGACGGTATCGGTTAGCGGACCGAGTGGCGAACAAGAAGCTTGAAAGCCTGGCGCGGGTGATGGATGCGTATCAACGGTATTTGGTCGAGAATGGGTTGTATGATTTTGATGATATGATCGAGGAAGCGGGGCGGGTTTTGACGGAGGACGAAGGGTTTCGGCTGAGCATGCAGGAGCGGTATCAGTATGTGATGCTGGATGAGTTCCAGGACACGAATCAGTCGCAGCTTTTGATTGTGAAGCTTCTTACGGATTATGAGAAGCCGATGGTGATGGCGGTGGGGGATGACGACCAGGCGATTTATGAGTTTCAGGGGGCGATGAGTACGAATTTGACGGAGTTTCAAGAGCATTACTCGGCGCACGTGATTGCGCTGACGGAAAATTATCGGAGTACGCAAGAGATTCTGGACTTTGCGCATGACGTGATAGAGGGGGCGCCGGATAGGTTTGGGGAGAAGGTTTTGACGGCGAATCTGCCGGACCCGAAGCAGTCGCAGATTACGCGAGTGGAGTTTTTGTCGGCGGATCAGGAATATGCTTATGTGGCGTCGGAGATTAGTCGGCTGGTGCGTGAGGGGGTACCACAGAGTAAGATTGCGGTGATTTCGTACAAGACGAAGTATTTTATGCCGCTACTTACGTACTTAAAAGCGCATGAGGAGATTAAGATTGCGTACGAAAAACGGGATAATCTGTTTGAAGATGCACAGATGCGACAACTTTTTGCGATAGCGAGGTTGGTGGTAGAACTAATGCGACAACGCAAGCCGAGCGTATCGGTACTAGAGGTCTTGTCGTACCCGTTCTTTAAGGTGCCGATTCTTGAGGTGGTGAGGTTGACTGGCGAGGCCAGGGAGAAGCACGAGCCGGCATTTGAGTATTTGTGCAAGGTCGAGAGTGGGCCGGTGCGCGAGGCGATGGAGTTTTTGGCGGGGCTGATTGCGAAGGCGGCGACCTTGCCACTTGAGACGGTGGTGGGTGAGATTGCCAAGCGAATGGAGATTGAGGAGCTGGACGTCTATGAGCAGTTTAGGTTTTATGAGAATTTAGTAGCGCTACTTTCGCGAGCGAAGAAGCACTACGGGGAGCGGATGCTGGTCCTTGCGGATTTGGTGGAGATGCTGGACGATTACACGATGGCGGAAATGCCGATGAACGTGGTGAGTCCGTACCGTGATGCGGATGAGGCAGTGCAGATTTTGACGGCACACAAGGCGAAGGGGCTGGAGTTTGAGCATGTGTTTATCATCGCGGCGGACCATACGGCGTGGGGGAAGGGGAAGGGTAATAATAATATGCTGGTTTTGCCACGGAATTTGAGGCAGATACGGCATACCGGGACGACGGACGGAGAGAAAATGCGGATTTTGTACGTGGCGCTGACGCGGGCAAAGACGCATCTTTACATTACCAATTCACTACACGATTTTATGGGGAAGTCGCCGGAGCGGCTGGAGTACTTCGAGGAGCACGTGGAGAAACTCGAGGACGGAACAGAGGTGGTGGTGGCGCCGTATCTGCCGTCGAAACGGGTGGTTTTGGATTACGATGGGGCGAACGCAAGCGCGGATGATTATTCCGGCGTGGTGCGGTCGATTGACCGGTTGAAGAATTATGTGCAGGCTTATGCTAAGCTCTCGCCAGATATGCGGGCGATTTACACGGAGCGGGTCGCTGGGCTTCGACTCTCGGCGTCGGCATTGACATCGTTTGTGGATATTGTGAATGCGGGGCCGCAAGAGTTTTTCCGGAGGCAGATTTTGCGAGTGCCGGCGGAGCCGGAGGATGAGTCGCTGGCGATCGGGAATTTGATGCACGCGACGTTTGAGCGGGTGACGAATGCGGGGATTTCGAATGAAGAGGCGGTGGAGTATTTCTTGGCGGAGCTAGAGAAGCGCGACCTCGAGCCGGAGGTGAAGGACAAAATCCGCGAAGTTGGGCCGGCGGAACTGGCGGTGTCTCTCGAGGCATTTTCTGGGATTTTGCGGAGTGGTCGGGCAGAGGTGGACCTTGGGCCTGAACATTTGGTTATTGACGGGGTGCCGGTGACGGGTAAAATTGACCATATTACGGTAGATAAAGAGGCTCGGACGATTGAGATTTATGACTTTAAGACCGGAAAATATCGGAAGGACAAATGGACCTCGCATGCGACGCTGTATAAGTATGCGATGCAGCTGATGTTTTACAAGATGCTACTTTTAGCGTCGCGGGAGTATCGCGGGTATACAATCTCGCGGGCACATATTTTGTTTGTGCGACCGGATGGTGACGGTGAGGTGTATGACCGGGTATATGAGTTTGATGACGAGGCGGAGGTGGAGCTAAGAGAGTTAGTAGGCGCGGTGTATGGCTTGGTTGAGAGCCTGAAGTTTATGGAAGACCCAGAGGTATTCGTGCCGGCGGATAAGAATTTAAAATTGGCGGATATTAAGGAATTTATTGAGCTTTTGCTTGCAAAAGGTGCGGAGATATAGTAAAATGTCTTTAGTACCTTAAAGGTTGCGTAGGTTTTGTGTTCTGTTTTGCGTGAGGAGGTGAAAAATGCGCAGGATTAGATATATCACTTGGAGTTGCCCAAGGTGCGGGAGGCCGTTCGAAACTGAAATCCAGAGAGATATACATATGCTCTCATGTGGAGCATTTAGACCGTGGAATTTCGATTAAGATCTTTAGCGGGTGGACGACCGCTTTAGATAATTTCATCATTCAGGTATGACCTCCTGTAACTATCAACCTATTCGACTATGGCAAGACTTTATGTCTTGCCATTTTTATATTATGGGACTTTCTTTAAAAAAGAAAGTCCCAACGAAAGAAAATATTATGAAACAAAAGTCAGGCGCATGTCCTGACTTTTGTTTTGATTATAATTGATTTTGGTGTTGAAAGATTGGAGGGAGTGTGATATAATATATCTATATGGCTAAGAAGAATAATACTAAGAGAAAGTTGGTTGGACTCGTGTCGGAGGAGTCTGGTGTGCGCGCTTATTACACTAAGAAAAACACTATGAACACTCCGGATAAGTTGAGCCTTAGGAAGTATGACCCAGTACTCCGGAAGCATGTTTTGTTCGTTGAAACGAAGAAGAATCTGGGACGAAACGAAGTTAAAGAGAAGAAACGTTAAAAAAACTGCCAAGAGGGCGCCTAGCATCGTTACGAGATGCCTTGCTAGGTATCTCTCTTGACGGTTTTTTGATTGCTCTGAAGGCTGAGGCGGTATTCTAGGTCGCGGAGAATGTTTTCGAAGTAGATGAAGCTTTCGGAGGGGGAGGCGTAGGCGGAGAAATAGGCGTGGACGTCGCCGTCGCTCCAGTATTTGGTGCACATGGAATAGGTGTGATCGGAAGTGGTAAGGCGGCGCCAGGCGGAGATGAGGCGCTCGTCCCCACTTTTTAAAACTCTGCGACGGAGAGCGTAGAGGTGGTTTAGGGCGGATTTTTGCATAGAATTGGAGTTCCAGGCGGAAAGGTCACGCTCGGTGTCGGCCCAGGTGACGGTAGTGGGCATGGAAATGGTATCCTTTGGTTTTGCGATGGTGCAAGCTTCGGAGGCAGTGACGAATTTGTTTCCGTATTCGGAAAGCCAAGAATCGATGAATTTTTGCATGAACTTGAAAATGCCGGTGTCGGCCCATTGGTGCTCACCGAAGGTTTCGAAATCCATGAAAAGGTTGATGAGCGGGCCGCGTAGACAGTCGTCATTAACCCAACGCTGGTATTTTGATACGGTGAGGGGCCATTCCTTCCAGGCGCGGTCACTGAAGCGAAAGGCGATGTCGTCAGAAAGGCGGTAGTTTTTCAAGAGGAGCTTGAGATTTTTGCAACCGGCTGGGCGGTAGACAAAGTTGGGGCTACGCCAGCCGAGGATTTTGTGCCAACCTTCGGCGAGGATGCCACGGTAGCCCTGGCGATCGGCCCAGGCTGCGAGTTGGTCGTTGTAGGCAAGCTCGGTGTTACGAAAAACTTGGGGTATGACACCAAAATGTTTTTTGATGGCGTCCTGGTGGAGTTTGACTTGGGTTTCGAACTCGTCGAGTTGATAAAAAAAAGCGAGTGAGTGATAGTAGGTCTCGGCGAGAATTTCGACTTGACCACGGTCGACCAGACGGCGGATTTTGGCGATAAGCTCCTTGTCCCAAGCGGTGGCTTGTTCGAGCCAAGTGCCGGTGATGCTGAGCGAAACTTTGAAGTCGGGGTGCTTTTTCATTGCTTTCTCGAGGAGGTCTAGCATGGGGTGATAGCTTTTCTTGGCGACTTTTTTGAAAATGCGCTCGTTGGATTGGCGACCGGTCGGAGTGTCGTGAAAATAGTTAGTGGAGTTGCCGACGTCAAAAATCGTATATTCGCGGTAGCGGATGGGCTGATGAATGTGGAGGTACAGACAAATGGCGCGCATTAGGACTGACTCCGGCGCTTGATGGCGCCCCGGTAGGTGCCAAGGCATTTTTTGGCGACATCAGTCCAAGAAAGCTTGAGATATTCTTCCTGAATATCGTGCTTTAAAGAGTCCCTTAGAGCGGGGTCCTCGGCGATGGCGACGATTTCGGCGGCTAATTTGTCTTCGTCCCAGTAATCATATTCAAGAGCAGACCAGATGACTTCGGAAACGCCGGATTGTTTGGTCAAAATGAGGCAGTCGCCGTGGTGGGCGGCTTCGAGAGCAGTGAGGCCAAAAGGCTCCGAAACGGAACTCATGACGAAAATATCAGAAAGCGAGTAGATGTCGCGGAGCTTTTTGCCGCGAACGAAGCCAGTAAAAATCACGTTTTGGCTGATGCCGAGATCGGCGGATAAACTGACAAGCTCGCTGAATTCTTCGCCGTTGCCGGCAAATACGAAGAGAAGCTGGGGGTGCCTCTGGATGGCTTTTTTGGCGGCGTGAAGGAGGAACTTGAGGCCTTTTTGGACGGTAAAACGGCCAACGGTGGAAACGACGGTGTAGCCGGCGTTCTTAAGATCGGTGATGTACTGATAGGTATCGTCGTGGTACTCGTAATCGGAATTGAGATAGGAATCGTCGAGAGAATTGTAGATGACGTCGATTTTGGTGAGTGGGATTTGGTACTTTTCGTGGATGAGGCGCTTGGTGAACTCGGAGACAGCGATGACGCGGTCGGCGAGCATTAGGCCGGTTTTCTCGATTTCATGGACGAGCGGGTTCCCGGGGCCCATGCCAGCTCGGTCGAACTCGGTGGCGTGTACGTGGGCGATTAACGGGACGCCGTAGTGCTTTTTAGCGAGAATGCCGGCTTCGTAGGTAAGCCAGTCGTGGGCGTGGATGATGTCTGGCTGGAAATCTGCGAGGTGATCTTTGATAAAATCGATGTACTGATGCTGGACGTCGCGGATGGAAAGCTTGGCGCCTCTGCTCACGATAATTTTGGCGTCGAGGTCGGTCGAGTCGTAGGGCCCGCCACCGTAGCGGAAAAGCGGGTCGAGATTGGTCGCAGAGATGACATGCATGAAATCCGTGTCTTGATGCTCCGCAGTATAGGGAATGACAAAATCGATGTCGGCACCTTGATTAGCTAAAGCGCGCGCCATGTTCAAACAAGCTACGCCAAGTCCTCCACTGTTGTGAGGTGGCAACTCCCAACCTAACATAAGTATTTTCACATCTACCATTTTAGCACAAAATGTGGTAAAATGGAAATAGGAAATTAAAAGAAAGGGGTGTAGCTCAGTTGGTAGAGCAGCGGTCTCCAAAACCGCGTGTCGTGGGTTCAAGTCCTGCCACCCCTGCCAAAAACTTGAACTTTCTTTCTGAGAAAGAAAGTTCAGTAAAGAAAGACATTATGAAAAAGAAATGAGGCACATGTCCTCATTTCTTTTTTGATTATGACAAATCGCTTCGCGATTTGGGTGGATGGGGTGGATGAGTGGGGTGGTGAGTGGTATAATTGGAGTATGAAAGTGCGGCGGAGACATCGGTATTTGCTAATGGGGTTGACGGGGGTTTTTGGGGTGATGATGTTTGCGGTGGTGGGGGTGTTTTTAGCGTCAGATATCATACGGAGTTCGTGGCCGGAGATTGTGAGTGGGACCTGTATTTATTATGATGAGGAGGAGCATTTAGAGCGGGAAAAAGCGAAGCTGGCGGAGGCGAAAGGCGTGATTTATTTGACGTTTGATGATGGGCCGGGGCCATATACGGCGGAGCTATTAGATGTGCTGAAGCAGTACGGCGTGAAGGCGACGTTTTTCGTGACAGGGGCGGGGGATGACGCGCTGATTGCGCGAGAGTACAAGGAAGGGCATGCGGTGGGGCTACATACTTTTTCGCATAATTATGCCTATATCTATAGTGGCGTGGACAATTTCCTGGCCGATCTTGCGCAGGTAGGGGAGCGGGTAAAAAATATTACAGGTAGCGAGTCAAAACTGATGCGATTTCCGGGTGGAAGTTCGAACACCGTGAGTAGGCGATATGACGGCCGGACACGCATTATGAGTAAGCTAGCAGCGGAAGTGGAGGCGCAGGGCTATGCCTACTTTGATTGGAATGTCGATTCGGGAGATGCCGGCGGAGCGAAAACTACCGATGCGGTGGTGGCGCGGGTGACGAGCGGGCTGAAGGAAGGGCCGAATGTAGTGTTGCAACATGATGTGAAAGATTTCTCGGTGGCAGCGGTGGAAGACATTATAAAATACGGGCTTTCGAATGGGTTTTTGTTTGCTGCTCTAGATACGGGATCGTTTAATGCGCATCATGGAATAAATAATTAATGTTGTTTTTTGAAAATGTGTGTTATAATGAGAGATAGTATGGAAGGTAATAAGTCGAAAACAACAAAACCCCGGGCACTCTTGGTCTTTGGCGCGCCGTGTAGTGGTAAAACTACTTTTTCTGAGAAGTTTTCTGAGAAATTCGATTTGGCACGTTTTGATTTTGACGAAATCAAAACCCAGTACCGACTGACCAGGAAGACGATTTTACTAATAATAAAGTTGCTGGCTCGGACTGGTAAAACCATGATGATAGAGGGCGGGTTGGCGACCGAGAAAGAGCGCGAAGAGGTACGGAACGTACTGAGGGCTGGCGGGTATGACCCGTCGCTGATTTGGATTCAGACGGATGTAACTACGATTCGCGCCAGGATGAAGACGCGCTACAAAACGGTGGCGAAAGCCAAGGAAATGTACGATGAGCAGGTGTCGGGGCTAGAGGCACCGGCGGAGTATGAACACCCGATTATCTTGTCGGGCAAGCATACGTTCGAGACTCAGACCAAGCACGTGCTGGCGGGCTTGGCTGAAGCCGCGAAGAACTAGTTTGGTTTTAATGAAAGTAGCTTATGATTATTGAGGACGCGGAGTTTGGCGAGGTAATTGTGCGGAAGAGTCCGCTGGCGCGCGGAGCGAGATTTACGGTGGCAACTTCGGGGAGATTGTCGATGAGTGTGCCGGCGGGTACGTCGAATTTTTGGGTTAAAAGAATGCTGAATGCAAATAGGGCGGTGATTCGGGAGAAGTTGCCGATCAAAGACCCGGCGACCCAGCGGGCACGAGATTATCAGAAGAAGGTTTTAATGAAAAAGGCGCGCGAATACTTGCCGTATCGGCTGGAATATTACGCTAAAAAGTACGGTTATTCGTACGAAAAATGTCATTTAACACATGCAAACACCCGGTGGGGAAGTTGCTCGAGCAGGCGGACGATTTCTCTAAACATTGGGCTAATGAAAGTGCCGGAAGTTCTAAGGGACTATGTGATTTTGCATGAGCTCGCGCATCTTAATCACATGGACCATTCGAAAGCGTTTTGGGCGGAAGTAGGGGAGCACGATAAAAACTACAAAAATCATGAAAAAAAGTTGAAACTTTTTTCGCCAGGAATTTAGTTCTTATGTTATAATGGTGTAAAAGGAGGATGTGTGGAGCTAAAAAGACGATTTGACGTCCGGAAGTTGCTAATAACCGTATATGTTTTGGCGTTTCTGGCGTATTTGGTGGTGGGGTTGCAACCGGCGGAGGCGGCGAAGTACGACGTGTCTGGTAGGATCGAGATTCCGAGCATTGGGCTTAAGTCAAACGTGACGAAGCTAAAGCTCGAGGGACACAAGCTTTCCACTCCAGATACAATTGTAGGGAGCTATACACAGGCACACAACAAGACTTTGCTGATTGGGCATGCGAGTAGCGTGTTTTCCGATCTTAACATGCTGACGGTAGGAGAAGGAATCTATTATGAAGACAAAGAATACGTAGTGCAGAAAATCGAGTTGTACCGAAAAGAGGATATAGATATGGAAGAGATATTACAGGGGGAGGATCGCGATACGATTGTGGTGATGACTTGTGCGGGGGAGATATATGGTGCCGATGCTTCACATCGGCTAATTGTAACGGCAACGGTAAAGGAGGTGATATAATAGAAATATGAGCGGAAGGAAAAATCATCGAGCGGGGAAAATTCTCGGGGGACTTTTAGCAGTGGCGATTATTGCAGTGGGGGTGTTTTTTGGAGTGCAATGGTTTACCAAGACGGGGGTGTTTCGCGTGCCGGGAGTGGTGTATTTTGACGAGAGTTTAAGTAGCGAGGAAGTTGCTGAGCTGAAGAAAGTTTTTAATGACGAGCTCGACCTTGACAAGGATGTGTATATCGCGGCGCGAAACGAACTAGTGATGCCGGAGCTTGGCGAAAATGAGTATATATATAATATATACGTGCCGGTGACGGATTTTTACAGTACGACGACAACGGTAGAGGCAGAGTCGGCGGATGGGTTGATTAGCAATAACTGTCTGGAATGTGGGTACGAGATGATACCGGTGGGCGAGCTGGACTTTCAGCGGAAGCTCCTGGCGGTGAATGGGAAGTACTATCTGGATGAATTTAGCGAGGGGGCGGTGTACCGGGTGTATAGTTTTAAGTCGGAGAAATATACCGATGAGATAGCGCCCTTGGTGGCGCAGCTACCGAAGCAGGAGTTCCCGGAAAAGTCCACGGTACTTTCTTTGGCGCAGACTGGGGTGACGGCGCTTTCGCGCGGGATGAATGCGAAGTTGAAGTCGGTGGGTGGTGATGCGACGTATTTTGCGACGGGGATTTCTGAGTTTTTGTCTGGGTTTGACCTCACGCACACGTCAAATGAGTCGTCCTTTACGAACTATGCGACGGACCGGAATATTTGCTCGGATCCGCGGTTTATTGATACTTTGACGGCGATTGGGCTAGACATTGTGGAGCTGACGGGCAACCATAACCAAGATTGTGGTGACCAGGCGGCGTTAGATACGATTGACATATACACTGAGAAAGGAATTCGGATGGTGGGCGGTGGCAAGACGGCGGACGCCGCGGCGGTGCCACTGGAGATTGATGAAAAAGGCAATGACGTCACGATGCTGGCGTATAATTTGTCGACCGGTGGGGCGACTTACGACAACACGCCGGGGGCGAACCAGTATTACGAGGATGTGGCGGCGAGGCAAATTAAAGAGGCGAAGGCGCGGGGGGATGTGGTGATTGTGGACATCCAGTACTACGAGTGTAATGCCTACGCTTCGACGTACGAAGATCCAACTTGCGACCGGGCAAATTCGGCGGCGGGTGATCAAGTGGGGCTGTTTCGGCATTTGATTGACCTCGGGGCGGATGTAGTGGTGGGGACTAGCGCGCATCAGGCACAGACGTATGAGCTGTATGGTGACGGGGTGATTTACTATGGGCTGGGGAATTTGTTCTTTGACCAAGTGTGGTGGCCGGGGACGACGCGGAGTTTGGTACTGGCGCATTATTTCTGGAAAGATAAGTTGCTACAAACGAAACTTACTGGGACGGTGTATGGAGATGATATGCAGACGCGACTAATGGACGAGGATACGCTAAAATGGTGGTTGGAACGTCTAGGGAAGGTACGGCCGTAGTGGGTAAAGTTGCGGTAAACGAAGACGCCTCAACAACATCACTCGGGTCGCGTCGCTCGCGCCCGTCGACACGGGGCGAGCGCGCTAAATCTCGCGCTGTCGCGCTCCGAAATACCCTCGTGATTGTTGTCGTCGGCGTCTTCGTGACTGCAGCTGTTACGTTCGCAGTATTATTTTTAAATAACGCTAGTAAGGATGGGGGCGCGGATGATTATTCCGGTGTAACAGAGGTGGAAGAGAGTGTTCAGGAACCGGAGGAGCCGGCAGGGCCGGTTCTGCCGGAAAGGATTGATTTTCAGCCGGTGGTGGATGCCTGGGTGGCATCGGTGGGTGGAAATCGGAGTGTGTTGATTTATGATTTGGATCGAGGCGAGGTAGTGGGTGCTTATAATACAGCGGAGGATTATGGGACGGCGTCGCTTTATAAACTTTTCGTGGTGTATGAGGGCTATACGCGGGTAGAGAATGGCGAGTGGGATGGCGAGGCGAAGGCTGGCTCGACGGGATACACGATAAATAAGTGCCTAGATCTAGCGATTCGGGAGTCGTATTCGCCTTGCGCAGAGACTTTGTGGGCGATGCTGGGGCATGATGCACTTGACACGATTATTGAGACTAAATATGGAATCACCGGGTCGGACATTTCGAGGTTGGTGTCGAATGTGGGCGACATCACAAAGATGATGCAGCGGTTCTATGAACATCCGGATTTTAAGGACGAGGCGCGGCTTAACGCGATGTGGGATTCGTTCTTGAACCAGCCAGAGACGACTTACGAGTGGCGGCAGGGGCTACCGAGTGGGTTTTCGCGCGCGCGAGTTTATAATAAAGTGGGGTGGGCATATAATGTAGCGGGGCGATATTGGGACATTTACCACGATGCGGCAATCGTGAATTTCCCAGAGGGAGAGGTGAGTGGCCTTTCGCCGGAGGGCGGAAGGAACTTTATCGTGGTGGTAATGACGAATAAGGTCGACTATCCGGATATTGCGAGGTTTGGCAAAATGATTGAAGAGAAATATTACGCGGGCAATTAAAGGTTGTTTTAAGGTTCAGGGGATATAATACAAGCATGGATATAAAGATATTTGATAGAATCGAAAAGAAATACCTGATCAACAAGCAACAAGAGCAGGCGATTTTGAAAATAGTTAGTCAGCAGATGAAGCGGGACGGCTATTATAAGTCGGAAGTGTTTAACATCTATTTTGACACGAAAGATTTTGATTTGATTATAAAATCGATTGATAACCCGAATTTTAAGGAAAAGCTTCGGGCGCGGTCGTATGGTGGGTATGATAAGGTGTTTCTTGAGATTAAGACGAAACTTAAAGGGTGGGAAGAGAATGATTCGAAGAACCGAGTTGGTTACAAGAGGCGGCTTTTGATTACGCACAAGGATTACGATGATTTCGTGAAGAAGAGGCGGGGCATAGAAGAGCTGGCCGCGAAGAAGGTGGAGCTCGGCACGGATGCGCAAGTGGCTAGGGAGGTGAGCTATTTGGTTTCGCGACTAGATCTCGAGCCGAAGATTTTGGTGTATTATGACCGTGAAAGTTACGTGGGGGATAAGGGGCTAAGGATAACTTTTGACCGGAATCTAAGTTTTAGGGATAAGGATTTGAAGTTTGTCCGTAAGTCGGGGGATCGGCGCTATTTTGGAGATGCAAATACTACAGTGATGGAAGTCAAGGCACATGAATCGATGCCACTTTGGCTGGCTGAAGTACTGTCGCGTGAGCGGGCGTTCCCGGAACGGTTTTCGAAAATTGGTAAAATATACGAATTAATAAAGAAAGGAGAAAAATAATGTTTAATAGTATATTTGATACGAGTACAGCGGGGCTCGAAATTAACACCGCACTAATTGCCGCCGGAGCGGCGCTGGTGATGGGGCTAGCATTAGCAATTACACACCGATTTACTTCGACGACTACTAAAGGATTCCTGGTGACGCTGACGGTATTACCGGTACTGGTGATGGCCGTGATGATTATGATTAATGGTAACCTAGGGACGTCGATTGCGATTTTGGGTGCGTTCTCGCTAATTCGGTTCCGTTCGATTAGGGGTCGGGCGAAGGACCTGCTGGCGGTGTTCTTTGCGATGATGATTGGGTTGGCTTGCGGTATGGGACATATACTATTTGGTGCATCGACCACGGCGATTGCGATTGTGGCGATTTTGCTGTTCTCGTTTGCGCCGTTTTTGGAGCCAAACAAGAAAGACCGCGTACTGAAGGTGGTGGTGCCGGAAGATTTGGATTACAGCGAAATCTTTAACGATGTTTTTTCTAAATACGTTTCGCGGGCAGATCTCGTGACGATGAAAACGGTGAACATGGGGAGTTTGTACGATTTGACTTACAATGTACATTTGAAGCACGGCATTAAGGAGAAGGAATTCCTCGATGCGATTAGAACTAAAAACTGTAATTTGAAGGTGACGCTGAGTCAACCACTGCTCCCGGAGGAGATTTAATGAACAAGAACGTCTGGCAATGGGTGGCGGGTGGAGCCGCGCTGGTTGCGATGGTGGGGGTAGCGGTAGGGTTGAACCTGTACTATCATCACAACGGCGACAATGCGGCGAACATTGCGGGGAGTATCGACATCGATAATGGCGACACGAAGATCAACTGGAACCGTTACAATACGACGGAGGTAAATCTAGATGAAGTGAGCGGGGTATATAATATTACGGAGTCGGGGACCTACATACTGACCGGGAGTCTAGATGGCGTGGTGACGGTTAACGCCGATAAGAACGAAGGCGTGGTGCGACTGATACTCAACAACGCGACGATTAAAAACGCGAGTGGGCCGGCGATTGCGTGCTACTCGGCGGATGATTTGGTGATAGAACTTGAGGGTGAAAACGTCGTGGCGGATGGTGCAACTTACGATGCGAAATACGACGAGGACGTGACAGGGGCGATTTACTCGAAGAGTGACTTGTCATTTACGGGTGATGGGTCGCTTTATGTGACTGCGAATTATCAAGATGGTATCGTGGGGAAGGATGACCTGAAGTTTAATAGCGGTACGTACAAAATTACTGCAAAAGACGATGCGGTGCGTGGAAAAGATTCCGTTTACGTGGTGGATGGTGACTTTACGATTAGTGCGGGGAGTGACGGGTTTAAGTCGACCAACGAAACCGATACCGGGAAAGGCTTTATCCTGATTGAAAACGGGAAATTTGCGCTGACGACCGGAGCAAAAGGGATTAAGGCGATAAATAGTATATTAATATACAGTGGCGATTTTACGATTAACTCGACGGATGATGCGGTGCATTCGAACAATTACATCGGGATAACCGGTGGGACGTTTGCGATTACGTCTGGGGATGATGGAATGCACGCCGATGCGCGGCTGATTGTTGACGGTGGGAAAATCACCATTACGAAGAGCTACGAGGGGCTGGAGGCGCAGAAGATTTCTATCAACGGAGGCGAGATTTCGATCGTGGCAAATGATGATGGCATCAACGCCGGGGGCGGAGCGGATGCGTCGGCGACGAATCGCGTGGGGGCGGGGACATTCGATGCGGACGAAAATTGCGAGCTAGTCATTAACGGCGGGACGCTTTACGTAAATGCGGCGGGTGATGGTCTAGACTCGAACGGATACCTCTACATCAACGGTGGCGAAGTGGTGGTGGATGGCCCGACCAATAATGGCAACGGAGCACTTGACGCGGGGGCTGGTATCGTGATGAACGGTGGTACGGCGATAGCGGTAGGCGCGAGTGGCATGGCGGAAACGCTGGGTTCGAGTTCCTCGATTTACAACATTAGCGTGTATTTCACCTCGACGCTGAGCAAGGGGACGAGCATTGAGATTAAGGATACAAGTGGCAACACGGTGATCTCGCACGTTGCCGCAAAGACCTTTAACCACCTGGCGGCGGGGACGAACAAATTCGTGAAGGATGGGACCTATACTATCTACGTCAACGGTGAGAAATACCAGGAATTCACAATTAGTGACGTGACGACGGTGGTAGGGAACGCCACTAACAATTTCCAAAATATGAATATGATGCCGGGCGGACAGGCTGGGCAAACGGGCCAAACCGGGCAAAATGGCCAAAATGGTCAGACTGGTCAAGCAGGAGGCGGCCAAACCGGAAGGAGATAGCATGAGAATACTCTACGTAGAAGACGAAAAATTCTTAGCCGAGGCAGTCATACACCTGCTAAAGAAAGATAAAATCGCGGTGGACTGGGTGGACAACGGCGACGAAGGGTGCGAGCTGGCGCTCAAACCAAACTATGATGTGGTGGTGCTTGATATCATGCTACCGGGAATGAGCGGGCTGATGATTCTAGAAGCGATGCGAAAGCGCGGAGTAAAGACACCGGTGATTATGCTGTCGGCACTAAACGAAGTGGAAGACAAAATACGCGGGCTTGAAACAGGGGCGGACGATTACCTAGCAAAGCCGTTTAAGACAGCGGAGCTGATCGCGCGCATCAATGCGCTGGTACGCCGACCACCACTGATGGAGCAGACGACGATGGAGTTTGGCGACATTAAATACGATGTGACGAATCGGCTCGTCAACGGGGAGTCGCTGACGGATAAGGAAGCGGAGATTTTGACGATGCTGATGCAAAACCCGGAGCAGACGATTACGAAAGAGCAGATTTTGGCACATGTGTGGGGAGCGGAATCGGCTTACGACGAAAATTACGTCGAGGTGTACATGAGTTATTTGCGTAAAAAGCTGAAGAAGATTCAGTCGAAAGTTACAATTAAGACCATTCGGAATTTGGGATATAAACTGGTGTATGTTTAGGAAATTGCGCAACAAACTGATTTTGATTAACCTAGGTGTGACCTCGGTGGTACTGGTGGCGGCGTTTGTGGCGATTTATCTGGTATCGACCAGGATGGCGGAGGGGCGCGAGCCACGAATGTCGAGCCTTTCGGTGTCGGTAGACGATAATGGGAGCGCGGTGAGTTTTTCCGGTGATTTTGATGGAAACTTTCGGGATGCGGTGATCCAGACGATGCGGGAGGAGCGGGCTTCGGCGGCAAAAACGCTACTTATCACCCTGATAGCGTCGGGGATTGCGATAGAGATAGTGGTGGCGCTGGTGTCATATTTTCTGGCGGAAGAGGCGATTAAGCCGGTGCGCGAGGCCTACACAGCGCAAAAAGTGTTCATTGCAAATGCTTCGCACGAAATCAAGACGCCACTGGCGGCGATTGCGGCGAATTTGGAGGCGGCGGATATCCAGGGTAACCATTTTATCGATAACGTGGCATATGAAACCGAAAGGCTAACGAAATTAAACGGCGAGCTTCTGACTTTGGCGCGAACTGATTTGATGAACGAAGGACAGAGCCAAGAGACGGATTTGCGCGAGTTAGTGAAGCAGACGACTGCAAGATTCGAACCAAGAATGGGTAAGAAACGGCTAGATGTGAAGGTGAGTTTGGCGCGTAAGGTCAAAATCAACGCAGCGGATTTTGAACAGATTTTGGTGATTTTACTCGATAACGCGGTGAAATATTCGGACAAGCGGGTGCGAGTGAGACTAAGCGAGAAAGAGCTGGTGGTAGAAAATGACGGAAAGACAATTGCGAAGGACGATTTGCCACGAGTGTTTGAGCGCTTTTACCAGACGGACAAAAGCGCGGAAGGTGTGGGGCTGGGGCTTGCGATTGCGAAATCTTTGGCAGAGAGAAATCGCTGGAAAATTACGGCGGATTCGGATGATAAAGTGACGCGTTTTTCGCTGAATTTTTGAATAACCGTGCTATAATGGTAGTAGTTTATGTTGGAACTACGAGGTGTAACGAAGGTCTATGAGACTGGTGGGTTGAAGCATAAGGCCCTTAACCGGGTGTCGATTAATTTTCGTGAGAGTGAGTTTGCTGCGATTTTGGGGCCGTCGGGGTCGGGCAAGACGACGCTACTTAACATCATCGGTGGGCTAGACCATTACACGAGTGGAGATCTGAAGATTAATGAGGTTTCGACGAAAGATTTTCGGGATAAAGATTGGGATGCGTATCGCAATCACCGGATTGGGTTTGTGTTTCAGGCGTATAATTTGATTCCGCACCAAACGGTGCTTAATAACGTGAAGTTGGCGCTTACGCTGTCGGGGATTTCGAAGCGCGAGGCGACGGCGCGGGCGCGGAAGGCGCTCGAGGAGGTGGGGTTAAAAGAGCATATCAATAAGCAACCGAATCAATTGTCTGGTGGACAGATGCAACGGGTGGCGATTGCGCGGGCGCTGGTAAATAACCCAGATATTTTGCTGGCGGACGAGCCGACCGGGGCGCTTGATTCGGAGACTAGCGTGCAAATTATGGATTTGCTACGGGAAATCGCGAAGAAGAAGCTGGTGGTGATGGTGACGCATAATCCGGAACTGGCGGATGAGTATGCGTCGAGAATTATTACGCTTAAGGACGGCGAGATTACTTCGGATTCGGACCCGTACGATGGCAAGGTTAAGACCAATTTGGACGAGGAGGTGGCTGCCAAGAAACAGCACAAGACCAGAATGTCGTTTTTCACGGCTTTGTCACTGTCGAAAAACAATTTGCTAACCAAGAAGGGGCGGACGATTTTGGTGGCTTTTGCAGGGTCGATCGGTATTATCGGGATTGCGCTGATTATGGCGGTGTCGACGGGGTTTCAAGCTTATATTGATTCGATTGAGCACGATACGTTGACTTCTTATCCGCTGGCGCTGATGAAGGAATCGACGAATATTACGGGGATTTTGCTGAATTTGACTGACAGTGGTGATGGCAATGCGGATGGAGGTAAGGTGCGCGAAAATCAGGTGCTGACTAATTCGCTAGGGAATGTAGCGCAAAATGACCTAAGTAGCTTCATGACGTATTATGATGGGCACAAAAGCGAGCTTAAAGATAGCGTGCGTTTGGTGGAGTACGAGTACAACATCGACCCGATGATTTACACGGTTGATGCGACGGGCGAGCTGGCGAAGCTGAACCCGAGCAGTCTGTTCTCATCGATTCTGGGGAATAGCTCACTGCTCAATTCCTACTCGAGCCTGACGTCGGTGTTTACGCAGTACGCGCGGGAGAACATTGAGAATGACACTGAGGTGCTGGCGGGGCGCTACCCGGAAAATTACGATGAAATGGTGATATTTTTGCCGAACAAGGGTGAGATTTCGGAACTTTTGACTTACTCTCTGGGGTTTCACGATACGGACGAGCTAAACGATATCATCACGACCATTATGGGTGGCGAGTCGGTGGAAATCAAGAACGAACCGCTAGAGCTGACTTATGATGAATTGATGGGCGTGGATCTTCGGTTGATATACCCGGCGGATATTTATAAATATAACGAGAAGTACAACGTGTACGAAAACATGTCAAGCGACGAGGCGTTTATGCAGGAGGTTTACGACCACAAAGCGGAAAAGCTAAAAATTGTGGGGGTGATGACGCCGAAATCTAGCTTTTTGTCGAGCGGAAGCGGGGTTTTGTATCTGCCGAGTTTGGTGACGCATATTATAGAGAAGTCGGCCGAGACGGAGATTGTGAAACGGCAGATTGCGGACCCGACGATTGATATTTTTAGCAATACGAAGTTTGGGGAGAAGAAGAACAACTTTGATTTTGGGTTCTCGGATTTGGTGAGCGTGGATCAAGCAAAGCTGGCGGAGGCGATAAAGGTTGACATTGACCAGAATGCAATTGGCGCGAAGACGGCGGAGTATATGCAAGAGATTGCGAGTGAAATTACGGTGGACACCACGCCGGCGTACGACGCTTTGACGGAGGAATACGATAAGCTGACGGCAGAGCTTTTGGCTAGCGTGATTAGCACGGTAAAGCTGTCCGAGGCGGATGCGGTGGTGGACGAGCTAATGGCGCGGCAAGATTTGACGACGTTAATCGGGGAGTTTGTCGAGATGACGGATGCGACTAGCGCGATGTATGGCGAGATGTTGACGCAGGTAAATAATATGTACGGCGAGCTAATGAAGAGTTTATTAAAGACGTATATAAACGCGTATTATGAGCAGATGACGATTGACCCGGCGACGGACCCGGGGGCGGCGATGGTGCCGATGATTTTTGAGCCGATGGCAGAGGGGATGAAGACGAGCGAAGGGGTGGTGGCTTTGTTCCAACAACTCGCGGCGGCTTTAACACGGGCGCACGTTCAGCAGGAGGTCATTAGCAAGGTAAGCGGGCTGGCGTCGTATCTTTCGGATACGTTTGCGGGAGCGTTTGGGGTTGATTCAGAGGCGCTACTTTCGGCATTTACGCTGAACTTTACCGAGGATGAGCTAGCGCGGGTGGTGTCGGCGATGTTCAACGAGTCAGAAGCGACCTACAATACGAACTTGGCTCTGCTCGGTTATCAAGATTTGGATGACCCGAAAGAGATTGCGTTTTACTTCGCGTCGTTTGAGGGGAAGACGAGGTTTATGGAGTTTGTTGACCACTATAATGATTTGATGCGCGAGTACGGGCAAGATAGTAAAGTGATCGAATATAGCGACACGACGGGACTTTTGATGAATTCGGTGAAGGTGATCGTGGATGCGGTTTCGTACGTGCTGATTGCGTTTGTGTCGATTTCGCTCGTAGTGTCGTCGATTATGATTGGTATTATTACGTATATTTCGGTGTACGAGCGGACGAAGGAAATCGGAATTCTCAGGGCGATCGGGGCGTCGAAGCGGAATATTTCGAATATCTTTAATGCGGAGACGTTTATCGTAGGGTTTTTGAGCGGGCTGTTTGGGGTGATGGCGGCGTACCTTTTGATTCCGATTATTAATGCGGTGATTCACAGTTTAACTGGCGACATCCCGCTGAATGCGCAGTTGGCGCCTTTGTCGGCGCTGGGGTTGATGATTTTGTCGATTGTGCTGACGTTGATTGGTGGATTGATACCAGCAAGGGCGGCGTCGAAAAAAGACCCCGTGGAGGCACTGAGGTCAGAATAACTTGGCTGGGGTGGTAGGACTCGACTCGTAAGAGACGAGTCCCCAACAAAATAACGCCTCCTGGAGGTGTTAAATATTATTGGCTGGGGTGGTAGGACTCGAACCCACGAATGACGGGACCAGAACCCGTTGCCTTACCACTTGGCGACACCCCATGGTCTTTATTTATTGTATCATATTTAGCGGAAAAATGCTATAATTAAGTTATGGGTAAAAAAATTTTTAGTTTGGAAGAACTCGAAAATTTAAGTGCGGGGGAGATTAATCGGAAGATTATCTACGAAAATTATTCTTTACTAAATACTCTAGGGGCGGAGAAGTTGCGCAAGGAAATGGTGCCAGTAGGGAAGGCGTGCAACACGGCGATTAACTACTTCATCAAGACCACGGGGCCGAAAAACGACCCGGTGAAGCATGCGAAAAACGCACGGAAGAAGCTAGTAAAGGTGCTGTCGAAGCTGACGCCGGGGGAGTACAAGGGCTTTCCGAAGGATAGCGAGAAGGGACTGGTGGTAGGGTTTAACCATCCGTCGCTTGGCGAAATTGCGCGGATTCTCACGATGAAGGTGGACATTATGGGCGAGAAGCCAATGTTGTTTCCGGTGAATTTGCCGTGGTACGAGGCGCTCGCGCCGTTTTACGATAAGATTAAGATGCTTGGTATCATCATCACGCCGACGATTACCCCGGCGACGTGGGAGAAAATGGTGGGGATGGGGCTTTCTAAGGGTACTCCGCTCTATACGGCTGGTAACCGAATTAAGCATGAGTTTCGCGATATGTATACCGATCTTTCGCACCAGATTATTAAGGAAGGCGGGGTAATTTTCGTGGCGCCGTCGGCGACGCGGCAGGCGAAGGTGTTTAAGACGCCGGAGGTTTATAACGGCGAGGAGCCGGTGATACCGACGATGTCGCTTCTGGCGCTCCGGCTTTACCGTGACCCGGAGATGAATTGTGACTTTTTGCCGATGGCGGTGTTGCCGCCGGAGGGATACAAGCGCGGTTTGAATTTCCGGAAGCATTACAAGCTGATCCCGGGCGAAGTGATGAGCGCAAAGGAAATTCGGAAGAAATATTTTCATGACGGGACACCAGATAAGCTGGAGGGGTTTGACTACGAGTTTCACAAACGAATTGCGGATAAGCTACCACAAGATTTTTGGTACTAATATATAAAGTTTAAAAATACAGCCGGGTCGAGAGCCCGGCTGTATTTTAGTAGTATTTGACTGGTTTGTTTTGTTTGCGCCAGCGGATAAGGTAGTAGCCACCGAAAACCAGGAGTGGCAATGCCGTAAAGCTGACGATGGCTCCGGCGATGCCGGCGGTGAATTCACCGGTGTCGGGAGTGGTGGCTCCAGCCGATGATAGCACCGTGAATTTGGCGGTAGCAATGCCTCCGTCGTTGAAGGTAGCAGAAAGGGTGTGCTCGCCGGGCTCGAGGTCATCAAACACCGAGCTGTCAACGTCGATAATAGTACTACCCGACATGGAAGTGTAATGTTGCTCGCCTAGCAGTACATTGTCAATGTAAACTTGGCCACCGGTTTCGAACTTTGAGTAATCTACGTCGAAAGAGAACCTGAGCTTGCCGGCGTTTTGGCCAATAATAAAGACCTGGTTGTTACCGTCGAGCGGCTGATAAGTGATGCGCTTAGCGACAATGATGACGGTGAGGTCGGCAGTGATATTGTCGAGCTTGAGCTTGCCGTCGGCGACGCTGGCGGTTTGGTCTGCGCCGTTGACCGTGACTGAGTCGAGATAGTAGCCGTGGTCAGGGTCACCGATGTAGACGGTGAGCTCACCGCTGGCGACCACTGCCGTGGCGCCCGACGGGACAACGCCGATGTGCGAGCCAATCACGTTGACCGTGAACTGCGTTTTTTGGAACTCTACGACGATGCTGAGGTCCGAATCTCCGGCGGTGAGGTAGAGAGTGTTGCCTCGGAGCTGGCTGGTGACGTTGATGCTGTTTACATAGACGTTGGCGACGGCGTAGCCTTCTGCTGGAATGAAATTGACCATGATGGTTTCGCCGGCTACGGCAGTGCTAGTGAAATCGCCAATGGAGCCACCGGCAGGGGCGTCGTCGTGACTCAAGACGCTGGCCGTAACATTGATGGGAGTTGGGGCCGGGTCGGGGGAAGGAGATTCGTTACAAGTTGAACTTTGGGTGATGAGGGATGGCGTGATAGAACTCCCTACGCGTAGCTCATACCCGTTAAAGTTGATGTTGCAGTAGCCGGTGTCAGCATCGGTCAAGGAGTCGATGGTAGTATGATCAGTCAAAGTCCAGGTAGACGAGCTGTCCATGGTGACATTTCCGACGGTGTTTTCTGCGCTGGCGTTTTTAATTGCGCCAGTGAAGTTGCTCGAATCCGTTAGATTAATGGTATAAATGCCGGAAGTAGGAATGGCAATCTCGCCACTCATGGTTTGGTGGGAGGCATTGACGACCAGGGTCTCTTCACTACCACCGGTCTGGCATCTAATGAGCGTGCCGGTGGTACTGGTATTAATTGTGACGTTATTTAGATTAAGCACACTGCCGTTGCCATTGGCGCAAAACACCGAGCCACTTTCGGCAGTGATGGTGCCACCGTTGATAGTGGCGACGGCCGGGGTGACTGGGTGATGGCCCCCTGATATCAAATTGACCACCGCCTTGTCATCATCGGTGGAAGTGTTATTGGCGGTAATCGTGGTGTTATTTAACGTGAAGGTACTACCCGCTTTAATATGCAGAGCCGCAGACTTAGCACCAACGATCGTGGCGTTTGCAATAGTGGCGTCGGTTTCGTTCGCGCTGATAACCGGAGAATTAGTACCGTTAGTGGTGTAGGTACCACCGTCGATATTAAGCGTGCTGGTGGTTGAAGTTTGAAGCACGGTGGGGTTTTTGTAGATCGCAGAAGATTCGGTATTGCCACTGGTTTCGATGATTGAATCTTTGATGGTAATATCGGAAGTGTCGATAGTGAAGATGCCGACCGACTGGGCCCCCGAAGTGGTAATGCGGGCGTTTTCGAGGCTGAGGCTACGGGGAGTAGCTGTGCTGTTTTCGGTGCAGGCGATGTAGATACCGGTACATAGATGGATGGCGTTGGAGTTGGAAGCATTGGTAGTGATTTGACCACCGTTGATTGCGAGAGCGCCACTACCGGCGGCTACTAGGCCAGAGTTATTACCGAGCAGGCTGGAGCTATTGGTATTTGACCCGCTTTTGGTCAAAATCGGGTTGTTTAAGGTCACGTTGGCATTAGTGTCTACAAGTAGCGCGAGCTCGTTGGCGCTAGTCGAAGCGTAGTTGCCGTTTGACAACGTCGATTCGCTACTGATGATGTCGGCATAGCTAAAATGCGAATTGCTAGACACTGTGCTGTCATCGGCGAAAGCCGCTGGAAGTAAAATAAGACCGATTAACGCCACAAAAATGATTGCAAACAACCAAAATTTGCTTTTAATTGCTAAAAAATAATACTGCATTGTATGACCTTTTTATTTTTAATATGACCTTATATAGTTTTAGTTTAGCACAAGCTGCTTGACTATGCAAGTACCTTTAGGCACTTTTGTGTAATTTTTGGTGGGATTTTGTGCTATAATCATAAGCAGAATGGAGAAAACGCAAGACCAACAGGGCGACACGAAAGATAGTTACTTTTATCGGCCGCTAGAAAACATCGAGGATGTGGAGATTTTTGAGGAGGCGGTGGAACGAAAGCGTTTTGCGCGGAAGTTGTCGGAGGAGCGGCCGTATACCTATTGGACTTTGGAACTCTACGACCAAGAGAATGGCATTCGCGGGGGCGGGGGGCTAGGGGTACTGGCGGCGGATACGCGACGGATCGCGGAGCGAGTGGGGGTGCCACTGGTGCTCCTGACGCCGTTTTATCCGCGAGAGACGCATCAAACGTGGCGGGATGGCGAGCTAATCGACGAAAGTAGGCCGGTGAATTACCTTGAATTTGGGTTTTCGAAGATTGATGATGTGATGATCAAGTGCCCGGATGGGCTGTGCCGGCTGGAGGTGATCGAAAAGCGGTGGCGACACACGCGGATTGTGGCGGTGACGGAGCCGAATTTTGGCGAGTTGTACTCGGGGATGAGCGGGTCGGATCACCGGCTCTACCAAGAGGTAGCACTGGGGTTTGGCGGGTACAAAGCTTTGAAGCTCCTGGGACTACGCCCGGCGGTGATGCAACTAAATGAGGTGGCGACGTTTTTTGCGGCGCTGGCACGGCTGGATGAGCTGGCCTTTAACGGAATGGACTTTTATGAGGCGATGGTGTACACCAGGAAGCATACTCTGTACACTAACCATACTCTGGTGCAGGCAGCGGAGGCGGAGTTTTCGCAAGAGCAGTTTAAGCGATTCGTCTACCCGAATGTGCGGTCGCGAGCGGTAAAGAAGTGGTTGGAGGATAAATTCGTAAACGGTCGGCTGAAGCTATCGGCGGTGGCGATCGAGATTGCCGAGATGCGTTCTGGCGTGTCGCGACTGCATGCGCGGTGCGCGAACTACCACGACGTGGCGGGCAACAAAGTGAAGTTTCGGGCGATTACCAATGGTATCGATATGAAAAAGTGGGTGTTGCCTGAGATAATGGACTTTTACCATTTAATCGGGGCGCTGGATGAGTATGATCTGCCGGGGGAGAATTTGCCGGAAAAACTAACCGCGCTGACATCCGAGCAAATCAGGGAGCTGAAACGGCGGGGGCGAGGAGTTCTAAACTCAGTTCTCGCCGGGCGACCAGACCAAAACGGGCGAGTTTTGCGATTTTCGGATAGCGATTTGGTCTTTGTATATAAACGGCGATTCGTGGACTACAAACGGCCATGGCTACCGTTTGCTGATTTGGCGCGACTGAGAGCGGTACTGGAGTTATACCAAGCGCATTACATCCTAACCGGGCGAGTGCATGCGGGAGACGCGCGGATGGCAAAGAAGCTCCGTGAGATTTTGGCGGCGGTGGATGGTGATGCGTACTTGCGAGAGCATGTGCATTACATTGCCGATTACGACGAACGACTGGCATACGGGCTGTCGGCGGGGTGCAACGTGGCGATCAACGTGCCGGTGGTGGGGCTGGAAGCCTGCGGGACGTCCTGGGAAAAGGACGTGGCAAACCTAGGGCTTCTGGTGTCGACACATGATGGGGGTGTGGCGGATGGCGAAATAAGCGACTATCTAAACGTGGCTGGAAGCTCTGAAAGCGAGGAGGTTGATGCGCTCTACGATCGGATGCGGGAGGCTGCGGAGGTGTGGCAAAATAACTTCGACCTAGAATACTGGGTGCAGAGGCAGCTTAGTGCGTATCTGCCGGTGGTTTCGGGGGCGAGGATGCTGAGGGATTATTTGCAGTATTTATTGCCGGAGTAAGGGGCAGGTCAGTTATTAAGAATGCAAGAGCGAGGTGCCGATAAACAATTTGGCACCACGAGGGTTGGAATCTTCAGAGCGTCATGACAGAGCTGCCACTCAAGCAAACTAAAGGCCCTCTTGGTGCCATTCTTGCGCTTGAGTTGCACTCAAATTGTTTGATGTGCTTTGTCTTAACGACAATCTGAAGATTCCAATACTTTTATATTAGCACAGATTTTTTTGTAGTTCAATATTGATTTTTGAGAATTTTTGATGTATAATATTGACAAGTCTGGTATCAGACTTTTTTTAAGCAACTTGCGGTGGAAATCTGCGGCAAAGTGTGCTACACTGTAATTAAAGGAGTACAATGGCAAAAGTCACAAGAATTAAGGCGAGTGATGGGCCACGCGAGAGCGAGAAGGCGAACGGGCACATTGACGAGCCGCCGATTACGCGCGACAAGGTCGTAGTGAAAGATAAGAAGTCGGAGAAAGCCAAGGCGAAGGCTGCGAAAGTGGCCGAGCGAGAGGCTCGGCGCAAGGAGCGTGAGGAGTCAGGGAAGAAGACTTTTATACTGTTTCGCCCGTTTGTGGCGCTAGGGCGGTATTTGCGCGATTCGTGGAAGGAAATTCGCCAGGTGCGCTGGCCGACCCGCAAGGCGACCTGGAAGATGGTGCTGGCGGTACTGGTCTACACGGCGATTTTTATGATATTTATCTCGCTACTTGACCTGTTCTTTAGGTGGTTCTTTAGCTTAATAATTAAATAAGGAGAAAAAATGGCAGTAAACAGATATGATGACACTCGGGCGTGGTACGCGATTTCGACCTACTCGGGGTATGAGGATAAGGTAGCGGACTCGATTAACCAGCGGACGGGGACGGTGGAGATGGCGGATAAAATCTTCGAGGCGATGGTGCCGAAGGAGAAGCAGATCGAGATCAAAAACGGCAGGCGCAAGGTGGTGGACCGGAAGATTTTACAGGGGTATGTGCTGGTAGATATGAAATTGTCGGATGAGACTTGGTACATCATCCGGAATACGCCTGGGGTGACCGGGTTTATCGGTACCGGTACGCAGCCGACGCCGGTATCCGAGAAGGAAATCGCGAAAATCAAGAAGCGGATGGGAGTCGAAGATCCGAAGTTCTCGGTGCAATACGAGATTGGCGAGGTGGTGTCGATTACCGATGGGCCGTTTAAAGGCTTTGACGGTACTGTATCCGAAATCGATGCAGCCAAGGGCAAGCTCAAAGTGATGGTATCGATGTTTGGGCGGGAGACGCCTGTCGAGCTTGATGCGCTCCAAGTCAAGCAGCTAAACAACTAAAAATAAGGTAATTTTTTCGCGGTTGATTTCGCGCCAGGAAGATTTTAAAAATTTCTAAACGAAAATTGCACGTGACTCACGGCTGTCTTCACGGTTCGCACGTGACAATTTTCTAAAATTTTTAAAATCTTCTTGGGCTCATCAAAATGCTCAAAAATTACCTTATTTTTAGTTATTAGTCGATGACTTCGACGCCCATGGAACGGGCGGTGCCGGCGATGATTTTGACGGCACCGTCGAGATCGATGGCGTTCAACTGGTCCATCTTCTTGTTGGCGATTTCCTCGAGCTGGGCGCGGGTGATCTTGCCGACCTTGTCGACGTTCGGCTTGCCGGAGCCTTTGTCGAGCTTGATGGCCTCGCGGATGAGGTCGTCAACTGGCTGGCCGAGGCAGGTCCAGTCAAACGTGCGGTCGTCGTAGACCTTGATGTGCACGATGACGTTTTTGCCCATGAAATCCTTGGTCTTCTCGTTAAAGGGGTTGATGAAATCCATCATATTAAGACCCCACTGACCGAGCGTAGAGCCGACCGGAGGGCCGGCGGTAGCCTTACCGCCAGGGATGCGGAGCTTGAGATTGCCGATAACTTGTTTTTCTGCCACTTTAATAATCCTTGTTTAGATAATAGATAGAAGCATTTTGCGTAACGTATATTATTATACCACAGTTTGAGATGGGCGTAAAGGCTTGATTTTTTGCCTTAAGTGTGATATAATAAGAAGATATACTCTATGTGCACAGTATAAAGGGGGTGAATATGGCACAAGAACATTATGGGAATGCATTAGTAGCAGAGCGATTAGAGAAGGAAAGTCTAATCGCTCAAGGGCTGGTCCTCTGGATGGATCGGGCAGAGAATTACCGTACTCTGATTTTGCGGTATCTGTTCCTGGCCGAGGAAAAGCGACGGTTCAAGATGGCGGTACATCGCATCACGAACTGGGTGCTGGACGATTATCCGAAGATACCGCTGTTTCGGTTCTGGCAGATTGATGACGCCCGGGCTTATCTTGAGGACATGAACCTCAGGGACCTGAAGAAGGAAATCTACCAGATTGAGCAGGCCACTGGGACGAATTATGCGTACAATACGCTGTCGAGCTGGGTGGCCGAAGCCGAGTACCTGATCGCGCATAAGGACCGGAAGAAGGATAAGCACAGTCTACTGATGGGTGCAGACAGAGTACGCGACAAAAGTTCTGCAGTATCCTTGACACGTCGGTATCATTATACCGAGTCGTACTACTAACGATACCGATACCAGCCTTTTGGCTGGATTGGATACATTCCTTCCTAACGAGGGCCGTCAGCTTGACGGCCCTGATTTTATTTGGTATAATAGAATAAAGTAATTTGTGGGAGGACGGCGTCCGCTAGAACCACGGAAAGGATTTTATGGCCGAAGAAGAGGTCAAAACTAATACTACTGAGGAAGTGGTGGCTGAAGAGGTTGCCACTGAAAAGACTGCTACCGAGGAGACTTTTGCTAAGTCGGGTAAGAAGTCGAAAAAGCATATTGAAGAAGTAAAGGCAGAGGAAGAGCGCCAGGCGCGCAAGGCAGAGCGGGCGGCTGAGGAAGCTGCTCTGGACAAGCCCAAGGGTGCGAAGCCGGTGACACGACCTTTGATTGAACGCCGGGGCAAGAAGTACCAGGAGGCTCACAAGCTAGTGGAGAAGGGGAAGATTTACAATTTGAAGGATGCCATGGAGCTCGCGATTAAAACGAGCCCGGTGAAGTTCGACGCGACGGTTGAGGCGCACGTGCGACTGGGTGTGGACCCGCGGCAAGCCGACCAGAACATTCGGACGACCTTAGTACTGCCGAATGGTAACGGTAAGACTGTGCGGGTGGCGGTGTTTGCACCACTGGATGTCTGCAAAGCAGCGAAGGCTGCCGGGGCGGACATTGCCGAGGACGAGGAGTTCTTGAAGCAGCTCGAGAAGGGCACGATTGACTTTGACGTGTTGATCGCGACACCGGCTTATATGCCGAAGCTGGGTAAATTCGCGCGGCTACTAGGCCCGAAGGGGCTGATGCCGAACCCGAAGGCTGGGACGGTGACTGCCGATGTTGAGAAGGCGGTCAAGGAAGCGAAGGCTGGTAAGGTCGAATATCGCGTAGATAAGCAAGCGATTGTGCACATTGGGCTAGGTAAAGTTTCGTTTGGCGCGGATAAGCTACTCGAGAATGCACAGGCGTTCTTTGAGTCGCTAAAGGCGCAGAAGCCGGCTTCGCTCAAGGGTTCGTATGTTAAGTCGGTGTATCTAACTACGACTATGGGGCCGTCGATCGAAATCGAAAACCTCTACAATTAAATCTTTGGCCTTTTCTTTCGGAAAAGAAAAGGCCAGAAAAAGAAACCAATTCGAAAACAAAATCAGGCGGGAGTCCAGATTTTGTTTTTGTTTATAATTATGGTACAATACTTTGTATGGAACAGTTTGTGAATTTGGAAAGTTTGGAGACGTGGCAACTGTGGCTTCTGGCGGGGATTGGGCTGGGGCTAGCGCTGGTGGGGTATCGGATTAAGAAAATTGCGTTTTTTGTGATTTGGTTTATTGTGGGGTATGTGTTGATGGGGTATTTGATGCCGATTATTAATGCGTCGACGCCAGCGATTGCCGAAAATCAGATTTTGCAGTGGGTGTTGCCACTGGGTGGGGGGCTTTTGGTGGCGCTACTTGGGTTTACGATCGAGAAGTTGTGCCTGGGCGGGGCGTGTTTTGCGTTGGTTTTGATGGCCACGGCGCAATATTTCGGCACGGATCCGCAGACTTTGGTAATTGGAGCGGTGGTGGGGGTGGTGGCAGCGGGAGCCGCGGTGATACTGATGAAGCCAGCGACGATTATTGCGACGGCAGTGGCTGGTGGGTATGCGCTGGCGGTGGCGATTTTGATGCTATTTCCGCAGGTTGATGCGGAAGTTTGCTATTGGCCAATTTTGGCGGGGACGGCGGCGGTGGGTTCGGCGGTGCAGTTCTTGACCACTCGGCGAGACTAAAATACTCCCCATATGGGGAGTATTTTGTAACAATTAGCTAGCTTTTAATTAGGCGAGCTCGACGGTAGCGCCGGCTTCTTCGAGGGCCTTCTTCATCGCTTCGGCGTCGGCCTTCGCGACCTTTTCCTTAACGGTAGCAGGAGCACCGTCCACGATAGCCTTGGCTTCGCCAAGACCGAGACCGGTGGCTTCCTTAACGGCTTTGATGACGGCAATCTTCTGAGCGCCGGCGTCTTTCAAAATGACGTCAAACTCGGACTTGCCCTCATCAGCGGCAGCGCCATCAGCGCCACCGGCAGCTACAGCCACAGCTGCGACTGGCTCAATGCCATATTCGTCCTTCAGGACGGTTTTGAGTTCGTTGACCTCGAGTACGGTCATGTTGACCAACTCTTCGGCCAGCTTCTTAATATCTGTTGCCATAATATATCCTTTCTAATAATTAGTTGCTTTCTGCGTGCTTCTCGAGGCCGGAAACCACACCGTTGATGCCAGAGAGCAAGGTATCGACCACCTGAGCGATGAGCTCGTTCTTGGTCGGGAGGTTACCGAGAGTAGTGACCTCTTCCTTGGTCATCGAGGCGCCGTCGGCGCTAAAACCGCCGATTA
>CAZXEG010000006.1:0-37829 GCA_964639835.1 uncultured Candidatus Saccharibacteria bacterium
GGCTTCGCACCAACAGAAGAAAAACGCGTCGCCTTTAGGTCTAGCCAGATGGTAGCGCCAGAAGATGATCCGGAAGAACAAGAAGAACAAGAAGAAAGCGGCACTCTAGAGCCTGTTGTCCCTAATGCTCCAGAGTCAGGCGAAGGCAATGGTGCTAACCTAGTACAAAATGGGGGTGCATCCGTAGGGATCGTGTCGTTTGCTATAATCGCCGTGGCTTCGCTGGTCTATTGTGTAAAGCGGGGGCTTACTAGCTAGTCTTCTTTGCTTGACAGGCGGGATTGACTGATGTAAAATAAACATAAGTATTAATTAAACTAAGGAGTTATAAAATGGTAAAAGAAAAAAAGAGCGCAAGTAGGAAGTATCTTAAGATACTCGGTATTATTGCGTTAGTATTGGCGTGTTTGTTGGCTATACTTGGGATTCTGTTTATCGTTATGCGAAATTCGATGTCGCTTGCGGATTTGGGCATAGCTAGTTTGCCTGCTGGGGTGACCGAGGATTCGTTCAAAATCTTGGTGGGCAGCGTGATTATTGTATCCGGCGTGATTGAGGCTTTGGTGGGTTGGCTACTTATCCGCGCCGCGAACGATCCGCGCAAGACCACTTTTCTATTCGTATTGCTAGTGCTCGAGGTGATTTCTGGTGTGTATACACTCATACAGACTGCGTCACAAGGCATGGGTGCTTCCGCGTCTGGCGCGAGCGCGATTTTGAGCTTGGCGATTTCGGTACTCGCACTCTTTGCGACATACAAGGCAAGGCAAGAAGTCAATAAATAGCATGCGTTGCGAGATATAGGGATGGGGAGGGTCCCTATATTTTGTGGGGCGATGCACTATCAAAAAACAAAATAGAGACCTGAAGGTCTCATTTCGTTTTTTGGTGAGCCGGGAGGGACTCGAACCCTCGACACTCTGCTTAAGAGGCAGATGCTCTAACCAGCTGAGCTACCGGCCCGCTCACGTATATAATTATAGCACAAAAGGATGGTTTTGGGAAGAGGGGAGAGGTAAATTGTCGTTTTCTGCAGTGTCTGTGGCTTGCTTCGGGCAATTCTGATGGCGTAGGCTCTTCGCACCCCGAGCAGTTCTGCGCCCCCGAGCAGTTCTGCGCCCTGCCCCGAGCAGTTCTGCGCCCTGCCCCGAGCAATTCTGCGCCCCACCCCAAGCAATTCTGAGAGCAGGACTTGAAATGTCGTAATTCTCACAGATTTTCGTCGCGCGCTCGTGGCTTAGCCCTACCTGCGGGATGCCTATTAAGTGCATGCGCCCTTCCCAACCGTGAAGTTGGGCTGTTCCTATTGAGCGCTCAGGGCCACTCGCGCAGCGGAAAATTGTGAGAATTACACATTTCAAATCTTAAAAAGCTCTCAGAATTGCTGGGGTGGGGCGCCATGCAAAACCCGGGTGGAAGTCTGGGGGAAGAGTGGTACTGGCGCCCCGCTCTAGTGGGGCGCAATGCAAAACTCGGGTGGAGGTCGTGGCGAGAGCGCGAGCGATAGCTACGCGGACCGTATACAGCGTACTGAGTACCCGACGTAGCGACGGTTGATGCCGGTACCCAGCGAGTCACCGCTGTAGTGCAGGCCGTAACGATACGCACTATCGTCGGCAGTAGCGGACCACCAGTACCCGCTCGAGCCGGTATAGTAGAGCTTACCGCTACCGTAGTAGCCACTGTAAACCGGAGAGAAAGCGGAGGCTAAGCTCTCGATGCCAGAGAGTTCATAATAGAATTCATGATAGGTTGGGAGACGCCAGCCTTTTGGACAAATATCATAAGTTGCATTGGTGGAGTTAGATGAACCACTAATAGTGCCAGCTGTAGCAGCTTTGTAATTATAGTAGCCACCGTAAGTTGCGTGACATTGCATGGCTGCGGTGGTATGGCCACTAGTTTCTGAGCTATTGGCACTAGTAGAGAGTAGAGCAGTCGGGGTGGACCAGCTACTATTGACGTTGGAATTGGAGCTAGTAAGGGATTTGCTACTAATGGTGGCGCTATAGGTAGAACCGGTGCCAGCGCAGCCGATAGCGATATTGCGAGTCATCCAGTAGTTACCGTTAATTTTGGCGACGGTGTAGGTTTGGTTGTCGCGAGCATCACGTAGGGTGGTGGAGTCGCCGTCGTTTGGCATGATGCTGGCGAGGGATGAAGAAGTGATGGTTTGCATGCTGTCGTCGAGCACACACCGGACCGAAAATCCGTAACTGCGATAGTAGCTATTGGCCGAATCCACGTAGCTCGAATTGAAGTACAGGCGATAAGCGCTCGTACCCGAGTTCGAAGTAGATGACCAATAGTCCCCGCCGGAGCCGCCACCGTAGAACGAGCCAGAGTAATAGCGGCCGGCCAGCAAGAAATTCGGCGTCGTCCCAGGGCCTGCATTGTTATAGAACGTACCAGAGCTTTGATAATAGTTGCTTTCTAGGTTAGCCCCATATGCGGTAGCGAGGGCATAGAAGTCACCGGTTTTCCAGTTGGGGCTAGTCGTTGCAGAGGCATTGCTGGTTGTAGAAGTTGGGAGTCTCCAGCCCTTCGGGCAGATGCTGTAGGCAGCGTTATAACCATTTGTACTTACTGCGTTACCGCTACTATCTTTACCACCTGCTGTAGCTGCTAGCCAAGAGTAGTAACTATTGCATGGAGTACTACTACTACAGGTGGTGGTTGCATTGCCGGTATTAAAGACGTATTCACCAGTATCACTACTAAATTGATCGTTTGGCACTGAAGTACCGCTGGAAATCGCTGTTGAAGCTGGGAGGGTATAGTATGGATTACCACTAGCCTTGGTATTAGCATCTGCAACGTTAGAATCATCGCTGTAGAGTGCGGTACCGCCAGCGAGGTTGAGATTAGAAGTCATCCAGCATTTACCATCAGCTAGACGTTGGACAGTGTAGGTTTTACCATCCCGGGTATCTTTAACAGCAAGCGAAGCAGTGGTAGTACATAAAGTTGGATCTAAGTCTTGCATGTTTACAGCATCGACTTCCCACATCGCATAAAGCGTAGCAACATTCTGAGTGGTTTGGTTGATGGGGTATTGGTCTCCTGGTTGGTAGGTAGTACCAGTACAAGCATTAGTACCATCAGTACCAGTGTCTACAGTACACCAGCCTTTGAAGGTATAGCCATCCTTAGTAGGAGTAATGGAAGAGAGAGTAATGTAAGTAAGGTTAGTTTCATCTTCTGCTACACCTGGAGTAGTACCAGAATCAGCTCCAGTACCATTATAGTTTACAGTATAGTCTATAGGATTACCTACGGCAGTAAGGATGAAGGTATTGGTATAGTTACCAGAATCCTGAGTATATTCTAGTCTAGCTGCTAAGTCTATAGTATAAGTATCTACAGCATCGGGACAAGTATTACTACCATTGCTCTTGCCATTAGCACAGTTGGTGATGTTTAGGGTAGTGGCAGTAGTAGTGGGTGATGGGAGATAGACGCCAGTACTAGTGCTACTATTGTCTACTACAGTACTGGTGCTAGTATCATAGTACTTGCTGGGTTTATAGCCCCATTTGCCGTTGTAGGTAGCATTATTAAACTGACTGGCAGTGAGAGAGGAGCCGGTAGGAATACTGGCGATAGTGGGATTACCGGTAACATCACTGGCGGTGAGGTTGGTATCACTATCGCTATTACTAATGCTTAAGGTATAGCCAGTATAGTTAGTAGTAGTAACGGTAAAGCTGCCTTGGCCATTACCGCTACTAGTCTCACTAAAAGTACCACTGCTACTATTAACGGCTAAGTCTAATATTGGATAATTAGAAGTAGTAAGAGTCAAGACAGTTTCTGACGCAGTGCCAATAGCGCCAGTATATTCAGTATTATGAGTGAGCGGAGCAAGAGTGGCAATAGTAAGTAGGGCTAGAACAAAAGCAGAGCTAATACCCGCTATGCGGATTCTGCGGTTATTGCTAATATAATAATTGATCTTCGGCTTGAAGGTTCTACTACGCCACGGGAGAGGTAACGCCACACCATGCCTGATGCGGCTAGAAAAACTTTTTAGATATGAATAAAGGCCTAAAAATACTTTTCTTAGACCGTGGCGTAGTACGAAAATAAATGATTGATTGTTTGGTTGGTTGTGATTTGATTGATGTTTTGTATGACCTTGCATTTTACCTCTTGAGATACCTCTCTTGTTAATTTTATTTCCTGCGAGGCCAACACAAAGGTCGGCGCCGTAGGCTTTTCACACCGAGCACATCTATCAAACTTATGCTTGAAGACTTGTTCAGTACCTAACGGCGCCGACCTTTGTTTTCAAACATAAATTCGATAGTTTATTTAGATATAATGTGCCCGGTGTGAAAATTTGTATAACTTCATTATATCACACATGGAAGATTTTGTGCAAATTTTTGGTCTATGTGGTGGGTGGGGAAGTAGTATATGGTATAATGAGGTTATGGCAAGGAAGACGAAGCAAGAGAACAAGGGGGCTGGGCTAAGCTATAAAAAGAACTTTCGGGACTATTTGGATGGGGAATTGAAGTTAAAACTTTATCAAAAGGTAGGAATTATATTGCTGATCGTGGTACTGGCGGGATTTATCGGTTGGGTGTGGGAGTTTGTGTTGGTGGAGGTCGAGGGAGGCTTCCAGCATCTTTATATCAAGGGAGGGAATCTGCTACCGTGGATGAATATTTATGCCTATGGGGCGCTTCTCATTATTGCGGTGAGCTTTAAATTGCGGAAATATCCGTGGGCGGTGTTTTTAGTGTCGGGATTGGCGTGCGGGTTACTCGAGTGGTTTGCTGGGTGGATAGTATATACGGTGGGGAATGGGACGCGGTATTGGGACTATGCGCGAGACATGTGGGGAGTGGGGAACATCGACGGGTTTGTGTGCCCGGCGAGTGCGACGGTGTTTGGGCTAGGGGCATTGGGGCTGATGTATTGGCTACTGCCGCTAGTGATTTATTGGTCGCGAAAAATGACGAAGCGGGCATTTTTGACGCTGGCGGTTTCGCTGTTTACGGTGGTAATGGTAGACGATATCACTAATCTGACGCTGAAAAATTTGGATTTGCCGACGGCGCAGGATTTTTACAAGTCACTAGGGTGGGTATATAAATAAGAATAGGCGTGGTATAATAAATATATGCGGAAAATGTCTGACTATATACTGAGGGTGGCGCTCTTGATAGGCGACGCGGCAGCGTTGGTTTTGTCGTTTGCGGCGGCGTATGCGATACGGGTGCACGTGGATCCGCGACCGTACATGTTTGAGTCGCAACTTTTAGAGTTTGTCCAGACGGTGGCGTTGGTGGTGCCAATTATGCTGGTGATATTGGCGGCGCTTGGGCTATACAGGAAAGCGATTTTTTTGGGGAAGTCGCGACTACCGGAGCTGGCGCGACTTTTGATTGCGGCGGTGCTTTCGGTGTCGGCGCTCATAGTGCATGATTTTTTTGCGGGGGAGAATTTGTTCCCGGTGCGGATAATGGCGGTGACTTCGATGGGGCTGGCGTTTGTGTTTTTGGTGGTGGAGCGGGTGCTGGTGCGATTTTTGATACGGTGGGTGGTGTTTCGGAATGATTTTGGCACACGGCGCGTGGTGATAATAGGGAACAATAAAAACACTGAGTATCTAGCGAACTACATTGCGTCGGCGCCGGAGTCGGGGCTGAGGCTGGCGGGGATAGTGGCGGGGAAGCGGTTTATCCCGGACGACTTAGAAAAACACCAGAAGTCGTCGCTAAAGGAGGCGTTGAAGGGGAAGGATGTAGATGTGATTTTCCAGACGGATGAGAAATCGGCAGAGTATGTGTTTCGGCAGGCGGCGGAGCGGCATCTTTTGTATTATTTTGTGCCAAGCGAGACGACCTTGTCATCGCATTTTGGGGAGCTGGAATTGGTTGGCAATACGCCGGCGGTGTTGGTGAAGCTGACGCCGCTTTCGGGCGGGGCGGCGGTGTTTAAGCGGGCGTTTGATATTTTGTTCTCGGTGGTGGCGCTGACTATCGCGGCGATTCCGATGGCGGTGATTTGGCTGGTGGTGAAAACGTCGGACCTGAAGGCGCCGGCGATTTATGTGGATGAGAGGTTGACGCGGTACAATCGGAAATTTCGGTGTTATAAGTTTCGGTCGATGAAGCCGGAGTGGAACGGGATGACGGCGGAAGAGGCGTTCACAGCGATGGGGAAGCCGGAGCTGATTGCAAAATACCGGCGGGATGGGGATTACATGAAAAATGATCCACGAATTACTGGGGTGGGGAAGTTTCTTCGGCGGACGTCGCTGGATGAGCTGCCGCAACTATTTAACATTTTGCGGGGGGATATTTCGCTGATTGGGCCGCGGGCGCTTTTGCCGGGGGAACTACGTGATTACGGTGACCGGTCGCTGATTTTGTCGGTGAAGTCGGGGCTGACTGGGTTTGCACAGGTGTCGGGGCGGCGGGATATTTCGTTTGAGGAGCGGCGGGCGCTCGACATTTATTACGTGATGAATTGGTCGGTGATGCTGGATGCGCAGATATTTTTGAAGACGATCGTGACGGTGTTTCGGGGAGAGGGCGCGAAGTGAAAGTTGCGCTGGTGTGCGATTGGCTGACGAATGTGGGGGGTGCGGAGAAGGTGCTTTTGGCGCTTCACCGGATGTATCCGAAGGCGCCGATTTATACGTCGCAATATTCGCCGAAGGGAATTGATTGGTTTCTTGATGCGGATGTGAGGACGGGGTGGCTACAGATATTCCCGGCGGGGATGAGGAGGGTTTTGGGGGTGTTTCGGCAGAGGTGGTTTTCGCGGCTGGATTTATCGGAGTATGACCTGGTGATTTCGGTGACGGGGGCGGAGGCGAAGGCGGTGCGAGCAACGAAGCTGGGGGCGAAGCATATTTCCTATTGCCATGCGCCGACGCAGTACTATTGGCAGATGTACGATAAATATGTGGAAAACCCGGGGTTTTCGATTTTGAATCCTTTGGTGAGAGTGTGCTTTAAGGCTTTGGTGAAGCCTTTGAGACGGCGAGATTTTGAAGCGGCTGCTAGGGTGGACCAGTTTGTGACGATTAGTGAGTATACGAAAGGGTTGATTGCCAAGTACTATAAGCGGGACGCAGTAGTGGTCCATCCACCAGTGGACGTTAGCGTATTTGGTGCATGGCATTCGGATGCGATTCGTTGCGTTTCAGGAGCTCCGCGACGTGATAATCTAAAGATTATATCACGTCGCTCCGCCCCTTCGGCGGCGAAATCAAAGATTTCGCCTTTATGTCCTTCGACGCAACGAATCGCATCCGAGTACAACTGCGACTATTACATTACGACTTCTCGGCAGGTGAATTGGAAGAGAATCGATCTTGCAGTGAAGGCGTGTGTGAAACTCGGGCGGCCTTTGGTGGTGATTGGGGAGGGGCCGGAGCATAAGAAGCTGGTGAAGATGGCGGAGGGGGCTTTTACGAGCGATGGTTCCCCTTTGGTTTCGTTTTTGCCGCTCCTGGGGGCGGAGGAGCTGGCTAAGTATTTGGCGGGAGCGAAAGGGTACCTATTCCCTAGTATGGAGCCGTTTGGGATTGCGCCGGTGGAGGCTCTTGCGGCGGGGTGTCCGGTGGTGGCGCTGGCGGCGGGAGGAGCGCTAGATTATATTGTGGACGGGGTGAATGGGGTGCTGTTTTCTAAACAGACGGTGAAAAGTTTGTGCGAGGGGATATTGAAGTTTGAAAAAACGAAGTTTGACCTCGAGGTGGTTTCTGAGAGCGCGGAGAAGTTTGGTGTTTTGAGGTTTGAGAAAGAAATGCGAAAGGTGGTAGATGAAAAAGTTGGTTAGAACGCTACTTTACGTGATGCCGGTGGCGCTACTTTTTTCGTATTTTCCGGTGATTACGCTGGGGTCGGATGCGACGATGAATTTTGAGTTGTCGGTGGCGGTGATTTGGCTGGTGGTGTTTGATGTAGTGGGGATGGTGGCGGCGGTTTTGGAATTTCGGGCGAAGATTTTTGCGATGGTGAGTCGGTGGTGGATGTGGCTACTCTTCCCTACGTTTGTGCTTCTAAGTGTAGTGTGGTCGCTCAACGTGACGCGGGGGGTTTTGACGGCGGGAATGCTATGGGCGCTTGTTGTGGCGGGGTTTCTTGTGTGGCATTTGAGGAGTTGGTTTGACGAGGGATTTTGGCAGAGGTGGCTGAGGTGGTTTCTTGGTGCGGGGTTGTTTGCGTGCCTTTGGTGCGTGGTGCAATGTGTGATGGATGTCGCAGGGGTGACGCGGGAGGTGACTGGGATGTGTGCGGGGTGCACGTATGCGATGTTTGGGTTCCCGCACCCGAATGGGTTTTTTATCGAACCGCAATTTATGGGGAATTTCTTGATTGCGCCGGCGATGGTGGCGGCGATGCTGTGTCTCCGTAAATGTTGTAAAAAATACAACGGTCTCCGCTCTTTTAATTTTGGGTTTTTGCTAGTTTGCTTCTTTGTGTATAGTGCGACGATTTTCTTGACGTTTTCGAGGGGGGCGATTTATGCGCTGATTGTGGGGCTTTTGGTAATGACGGTGTGGGGGGTGGTGAGGACGCGGAAGTGGCGGGCGCTTTGGGTGTGGCCGGTGGTGATCGTGGCGTTTCTTATGACGCTGGCTTTGCAGGGGCTGATGGCGGAGGTGTCGCCGACGAATGATACGTATGCGACGGTGGTGGCGAAGGTTTTGAATCATTTGTCGCTAGGAATAATTGATGTGAGGGAGAAGGGGGATGATTCCCCGGTGGTTGATGAGGGGGGGGCTGGGATTTTAGCGCCGGAATATGCAACCGCGCCTGAATCAGTAGATGACAGGGGAGAGGAGGCGGTTTTTGATGGGTATGTGGCGGAGTCGACGGACACGAGGTTGAGGCTGACTTCGGCGGCAGTAGAAGTGTGGCGACGGGATTTTCGGACGGTGATGGTGGGAGTGGGGGTCGGCGGAGCGGGGCAGGCGCTCTATAATGCGGGATTGAGCCCGGCGCCGAAGGAGATTGTGCAGAACGAATATGCTTCGCTGCTACTTGAGACTGGGACGATTGGGGTGCTACTGTTTGTGGTGACGATGGGGCTAGCAGTGGTTTTGGCGCTAAGATGCGGGGTGATGGCGCCGGTTGTTACAGGGATTTTGGTGGCGTATTTGGTGTCGATTTGCTTCTTTTCGGGGCTTCCGAATGCGTTACATATAGTGCTGTTTTTTGCGGTACTAATAACGATGTGGCACAAAGAGACCAGGAAGCTCTAGACGCTCGCATTGCGGAAACTGGGGGAGTGTGATATAATACTTGGTATGGTACCGTAGCTCAGCTGGTTAGAGCGTGGGACTCATAAGCCCGAGGTCGGTGGTTCGATCCCACCCGGTACCACCATTGGTATTGACATGAAGAAGGGTTTTACGATTATTGAGTTTGTGATTGTAGCGGTTTTCTTGTCGCTACTTTTTGTGTTTGTGATGGTTCAGAAGGCGGATGTCGAGGCGTTCTCGCGGGATGAGAAGCGGAAGACGGCGATTAATGCGTTTTACTATGCGCTGGAGGAGAGTTTTTATGCGGAGCGGGGGTATTATCCGGAAGCGATTAGTGCGGAGGTGCTACCGGTGGTGGATGCGGAGCTCTTTACGGACCCTGATGGGCGGGCGATGACGGATCCGCTGTCTTCGTATTCGTATCAGGCGGTGAATTGCGTGAATGCAAAATGCCAGGGCTATACGCTTCAGGCGAAGCTAGAGAAAGAGGACACCTATACTAAGCAAAATAGGACGCACTAATTTTTGGCGGTTCTATGATGGGCCTTTTCTTTGGCTTCGGTGATGAGTTTCGAAATGGCTTTAAGCTCGCTTGATGAGATGTCGGAATCTTTGAAAGTGTAAGTGGTTTCGTCGCCGATGGTGGCGAGACGCAAAGTGCCGAAACCGAAGAGCTTTTGGGCGAGGCCGTTCTGGTGGAAGCTGACGTCCTCAACACTGGGGAGGTCGATAATGTTCATGGAGCTAGAGAGAGGAGAGACCATGATCATTTGCATGACGTGCTTGTTGGTAATGAAAAGGCGATTGCCGTGATAGATAACGAGAGTAATAATAACAGCAAAAAGTATGACGGTCATGAGAGTGCCGAGAATGATGTACATGAAATTGACGCCCATGCTGTCGAGGGTGGGTTGACCGAGTAAGGCGATGAGCCAAGCCAGCAGAATGACGATGGCGCCGAGACCGAGGCCACCGAGGATGAGGGCAAGGGAAATGCGGGCGCGTTTAAAAGCAAATTCGACATATTCGTCATCTTCGAGCTTGAGAAAAGGGAAATCTTTGAGGCTACGGTCGTGACGAATTTTGGTGAGGTTTTTCTGGGATTCCTGTTCCATAATACGGTCCTTTGGTTCCATTATACCATATTTTTGGTATTTTGTAAATGTTTTTGGCCTTTTTCGGTGACGATGCGGCCCTTGGGGGTGCGGGCGAGAAGACCGAGTTGCAGGAGGTAGGGCTCGTAGAAATCCTCGATGGTGGTGGGCTCGTCGCCGGTCAAGGCGGCGATGGTGGTGAGGCCGACGGGGCGGTCGCCGTAGTTTTCGTACATGAGCTTAAGCATATTGCGGTCGGCGGGGTCGAGGCCGAGGTGGTCGATTTCCATGAGGCTGAGGGCTTCTTTGGCGATTTTGACGTCGATGACGCCGTTGCCGTTGACGTCGGCGTAGTCGCGGACGCGCTTTAAGATGCGGTTGGCGATGCGGGGGGTGAGGCGGGAGCGGGTGGCGAGGAGGCTGATGGCTGCGGGCTCGGCTGTAGTGTTGAGGATGTTGGCGGTGCGGGCGATGATTTGCTCGATTTCGGGTTCTTTGTAGTACTCGAGGCGATGGATGATGCCGAAGCGGTCGCGCAAGGGGCCAGCGAGGGAGCCAGTCCTGGTGGTGGCGCCGATGACGGTGAAGTGGGGGAGGTCGAGACGCATGGAGCGGGCGGCGGGGCCTTTGCCGATGACGATGTCGAGTTTGTAATCTTCCATGGCGGAGTAGAGGACTTCTTCGACGGCGCGGCGGAGACGGTGGATTTCGTCGATGAAGAGGACGTCGCCGTCTTTTAAGTTGGTGAGGATACTGGCGAGGTCGCCGGCGCGCTCGATGGCGGGGCCACTGGTGATGCGAAGGTTGGCGCCGAGTTCATGGGCGATGACGCCGGCCATGGTGGTTTTGCCGAGGCCGGGAGGGCCGTATAATAAGACGTGATCTAGAGGGGTGCCGTTTTTTCGTTTCTTGACGGCGTCGATGGCGAGCTTGAGATTTTTCTTGAGGTGCTCTTGGCCGACGTAATCCTTGAAAGTGGTAGGGCGAAGGGTGATCTCGATGCGCTCTTCTTCGGGGGTGGTCGTGGTGGGTTCTACTAGTCGTTCGATTGCCATGGTTCTATTATAACACATCTGTTAACATTTGGCCCCTTATGTGGTATAATATGGGGAGGTGGGTTAAATGTTTTGCACCCGTAGCTCAGCTGGATAGAGCGTCAGGTTCCGGACCTGAAGGTCGCACGTTCGAATCGTGTCGGGTGTACCAATTCCAGTATACCTTAGCGCGACGATTCGAATCTGAAGATGCGAATCGTGCTGGGTGTACCAATTCCAGTGTATGCATCCGTAGCTCAGTGGATTAGAGCACTTGTCTTCGGAACAAGGGGTCGTGGGTTCGAATCCCTCCGGATGTACCACGGGTTCGACCCGAAATAATAATTGGGGAGAAAATATGGCGAAAAAAATAGATTTTGATGATACCGTTAAGAAGGTAGAGGGTATCTCGAACAAAGTTGATATAATTATGCGCAATAGGTTGATTGTTGCGATTTTTTTGATAGTGGACGGGATAACGTTTATGCTGAATCCGGATACGACTCTAGCAGGAATGGCGAAAAATATAATTCTGTTGATACTTTTGGCTGCGGCTTCGGTATTAATTACGAATCTTGCCGTGAAGGCTAAGGATGTGAAGACGATTGTAATATCAATAGCGATTATTGTAATAGGCATAGTTTTTTACATATATCCAGATTTTATAGCGGCGTATATACAGCTATTACTGTCGCTATTTATTATATACGGAGGGGTGATGAATATTATAAATACTTTGCATCTTAGTGGCAAGTTGTCAAAATATACTCAGGCTATTACGCGGAAATACAATAAAATCGTGAGCAGTCATAAAAAGGAGAGCAAGGAGAAAATTGAGCAAAAAGAGAAACTGAAGGAAATTGACACTAGTATTAATAACGGGTTGGAAGAGCAAAAGGAGAAGATGACAGCGCCGCTGAAGAAGTTGACGGATAAAACTAGCAAGCACGCGGGGCTATACATTATTACCAATGCGGCGTCGATAATTCTTGGGATCGTGCTTCTAGCATTTCCGGATGTTTCGATGATGGTGTGGGGTATTATATTCCTGTATGTTGGTCTTTCTAACTTGATTGTCGCGATAAAAGCGATGAATTTGTCGAAGAAAATCAAGGAAAAGAAATTTAAGGAAATACTATTCGACGCTGAAAAGAAGAGTTAACGGTTTATTCGTGATTGAAGAAGCTGGCGATGTCTAGGTCTAGGCGAGTTGGTTGTGTCAAGGACGGGAACAAAAATCAGGCAGGGCTGCCTGATTTTTGGAAGTGAGCGCGACTATTTGTCGACTACTTCGCCTTCGACGGGTTCGTCCTTTTGGCTATCGGAAGCGCCTTTTTCGTTGCCTGATTGGGATTCGTCCTTGCTGGCTTCTTGATAGAGCTTGGCGCCGATAGGCATGATTTTGTCGTTCAAGGCTTTTGTAGCCTCTTCGTACTTATCCTTGTCGGCGGACTCGTCCTTTAGGACCTCCTTGGCTTCTTCGACGGCTTTCTTGATGGTTTCTTTGTCTTCGTCGCTGATTTTGTCTTTGAACTCGTCGGGCATTTTTTCGGCTTGGTAGATGGAGTTTTCGAGCATATTCTTGGCGTCGATTCCCTCGCGCTTTTTCTTATCTTCTTCGGCGTACATTTCGGCTTCTTTTTGGGCCTTTTCGACGTCTTCTTTGCTCATGTTGCCGGAATTTTGGATGGTGATGGACTGCTCTTTGCCGGTGCCTTTGTCCTTGGCGGTAACGTTCAAGATGCCGTTAGCGTCGAGGTTGAAGGTGACTTCGATCTGCGGGACGCCACGCGGGGCGGGAGCGATGCCATCGAGGATGAAGCGGCCGAGGGACTTGTTGTCCTTGGCGAATTCGCGCTCACCTTGGAGGACGTGGATTTCGACCTGCGGTTGGTTGTCGGAAGCAGTGGAGAAGACCTGGGACTTCGACGTCGGGATGGTGGTGTTGCGGTCGATTAGGGGAGTGCGGACGCCGCCCATGGTTTCGATGCCTAATGTGAGTGGGGTAACGTCGAGGAGTAGGACGTCCTTGACGTCGCCTTGCAACACGCCGCCCTGGATGGCTGCGCCGACAGCAACAACTTCGTCGGGGTTGACGCCTTGCATCGGGTCTTTGCCAAAGATGGCTTTGACCTTTTCGACGACTGCGGGCATCCGGGTCATACCGCCGACCATGACGATTTCGTCGATGTCTTTGGCGGTGAGCTTGGCATCTTTTAAGGCCTTTTCAACTGGGCTGGCTAGCCGGTCCATGAGGGGACTGACAAGCTCTTCGAGTTTGGCGCGGGTAAGCGTGTGTTCGAAGTGCTTCGGGCCGTCGGCGTCGGCTGAAAGGAAGGGAAGGTTGATGTCGGTCGAAGTGGAAGAGCTGAGCTCTTTCTTGGCCTTTTCGGCTTCGTCCTTGACACGTTGCATAGCGGCAGCGTCTTTTGTGATATCGATACCAGATTCCTTTTTGAATTCGTCGACGAGGTAGTTGACTAGAATGTTGTCAAAATCTTCGCCACCGAGGTGAGTGTCGCCGTTTGTCGACATCACTTCGAAAACGCCATCACCAAGTTCGAGAATGGAAACGTCGAAAGTACCGCCACCGAGGTCGAAGACGGCGATTTTTTCGTCTTTTTTGGACTCGAGGCCGTAGGCGAGGGCAGCTGCGGTGGGCTCGTTAATGATACGCTTGACTTCGAGGCCAGCGATTTTGCCGGCGTCTTTGGTGGCTTGGCGCTGAGAATCGTCGAAGTAAGCTGGTACAGTAATAATGGCTTCGGTGACTTTTTCACCGAGGAAGGCTTCGGCGTCGGCTTTGATTTTGGATAAAATCATGGCGCTGATTTCTTCTGGGGTGTATTCCTTGCCATCCATCTCAACGGCTACGCCATTACCTTTTTTGACGATTTTGTAGGGGCTGATCTTGAGGTCGCGCTGGACTTCGGGGTCGTCGAATTTGCGGCCGATAAGGCGCTTGATGCCGTAGATGGTGTTTTTAGGGTTGGTGACGCGCTGGCGCTGGGCAACTTTGCCGACTAGACGCTCACCCTTCTTGGTGACTGCTACTACCGATGGGGTGGTGCGGTCGCCTTCGCTGTTTGTAATGACTTCTGGCTTGCCGGCTACCATGTAGGCAAAAGCGCTGTTGGTAGTACCGAGATCAATACCGATAATTTTGCTCATATTGTACTCCTTGTTTAGGTTGACTATGTTGGCACTCGCTATGGTAGAGTGCTAATCTACCTCTAATTATAGCAAACTGGCAGACTATTGTCAAGACTGCCAATCTTCGATTAGCAGTCTTGTCCGCCGGGCGTCGCTTCGAAAAATCTAAAATAAATTTTAGATTTTTACTCGGTTCCTACGGCGAGCAAGAGTGCTAGTACAGGGGCGGGGAGTGGTTTTGCTGGAATTTTGCTGGTTTTATAACGCTTAAGCTGGAGTGGGGGGTTGAAATTTTACTTTTCGTGTGCTAGAGTGGCGAAAATGCGAAAAGATGTGTGGAAAAGGTGCGTGTGGTGGTGGCGACGGTATTGGTATAAAGGCCGACTGAGGGAGCTAGTAGGACGGGAAATACACCAGTCGTATTTTGTGGTGGCGCTAGCGATAGGGATAGTGGTGGGGATGATCTTGGGAATGGGGTTTACTGTAAATTATTTTGCATCGCCGGTGTGGCTTATTTTCGTAGCGGTGGTGCTAGTACTTGTGTATGTGCGGCCGAAGTTGGTGTTTGTGGGGCTGGCACTGGTGGCAGGGATGGTGCTAGCGTATTTTAGGGTGGCGACGGTGCTCGTGGTGGACGAGACTAACGCGCGGGCGGGGCCAGAGGACGCGGTGATGGTGATGCGGGATTGGTTTTCGGAGAGAGTGAAGCAGGCGGTGCCGGAGCCGGAGGTAAACTTGGGGCTATCGTATCTTCTCGGAGATAAAACCGGGCTTAGCAAGGAATTTTCGGAAAATCTGAGGGCGGTGGGGCTGACGCATATGGTGGTGGCGAGCGGGGCGCACCTGGCGATTTTGGTGAGTGTGGCGCGGAGGATCTTTGGGCGGGCATCGCGAACGCTGGGGCTTTTGATGTCAGTGGCATTTGTGGTGCTATTTATGGCGATGGTAGGGTGGACGCCGTCGATCATGCGGGCGGGGGTGATGGCGATTTTGACGCTGGTGTCGTGGTATGTGGGGCGAAAAATGGCAGCGTGGCGACTGATTTTGCTTACGGCGGCGGGGACGTTGATGTGCGACCCGGAGTTTTTGACGAACCTTGGGTGGCTGTTGTCGTTTGCATCGTATGCAGGGATTATGATAGTGGGGCCGAGGCTGACGCGGTTTTTCTATGGGGAGCGGAAGCCGGGGTTTTTCGGCTCGACGATACTGACGACGATAGCGGCGACGGTAATGACGCTACCGATTACGCTGTATTATTTTGGAGCGGCGTCTTTGATTTCGGTGGTGGCGAATCTGCTGATTTTGCCGACACTTTCGGTGGCGATGGGGCTGACGTTTCTCGCGGGAGTGGTGGCGGGAGCGCCGGGACTGTCGATAGCGGCGGGGTGGTGTGCGACTTTGGTATTAGACTACCACATTGCGGTAGTGGAATGGTTTGGCTCGATGCGGCAGTTTTTGGTAGAAGTGCCGAAATACCAGGCGGGCGTGTTCTCTATTTACGTGGTGGTTTTTGGCGTGCTCGCTGGTGGACTTTTGTGGCAAAAGATGGTAAAATTAAAGGAGGTAAATAAATTTGGAGTTAAAATAATGTCTGGACATAGTAAATGGGCGACCACGAAGCGGCAAAAGGCGGTGGTGGACGCGAAAAAGGGAGCGCTATTCACGAAGATTGGCAATCAAATTGCGATTGCGGCGAGGGCGGGGACGGACCCGGCGATGAACCCGTCGCTTGCGATGGTTTTGGAAAAGGCGCGCCTCGCGAACATGCCGAAGGCGAATATCGAGCGGGCGATTGCACGGGTTTCTGATAAGTCGGCGGCGGCTTTGATTGAGGAAGTGTACGAGGCGTATGGTCCGGGGGGTGTGGGGATTGTGATTGAGGTGGCGACGGACAATAAGAACCGGACGATGCCGGAAGTGCGACATACGCTGGACAAGAACGGCGGGCGGATGGCAGATCCGGGGTCGGTGATGTTTCAGTTTGCGCGGAAGGGGGTGATCGAGATTTCGGAGCATGGTGATGATGCGGTGATGGCTGCGCTAGAAGCAGGGGCAGAGGACGCGACTGAGGAAGATGAGAGTACTATTATATATACGGCGGCGTCGGACTTGATGAGCGTGAGGAAGGCGCTAATAGATGCGGGGATGACGGTGACTTCGGCGGAGCTTCAGTATGTGCCGACTTCGTTTGTGCCGGTAGAGGGGGAGAACGCGGAGAAATTGGAAAAGTTGCTCTCGGCAGTGGATGATTTGGATGATGTGACGAACGTCTATACGAATGCGGAGTAGGTGATGGAACTTGAATCTTTGCAGGAATTGTTTACAAAAAAGATTTTTCGGATACCGGATTATCAGCGGGGATATGCGTGGGGGACGAAGCAGCTTTCGGAGTTTTGGGATGACCTCGTGAATTTGCCAGAAGGACGGGACCATTATTTTGGGATGGTGACGCTTCGGGAGATTGAGGACATTAGAGATGAGAGTTTATGGCCGACAGAACATTGGCTAGTGGTGGATTGTGGCTATGCGGCGAACTATGTAGTGGATGGGCAACAGCGACTAACAACGGCGATTATTTTAATAAGTGCGATTGTAGATTTTGTAAAAGCACAAAATGATGGGTTGGATTTTGATGAGATAAAGTTTAATAAGCGAAAACTAAGTGAAGTGATTGAGGATTATTTATATGTGACTGAAGACGAGATTTATGATACGTTTATCTTTGGTTATAAAACGGATGATCCGAGCTACAATTTTTTTAAGGCGAAGATTTTGGGGCGGGAAGAGGAGAGCGAGAAAAGCCACATTGAAGAAACTTTTTATACATTGAATTTGGAAAATGCAAAGAAATTTTTTAGCGATGAACTGTTGAAAGTGTTTAAAAATGAGGGGATTCTCGGGATAGAGAATATTTATCGTAAGTTAACGCAACGACTTAAGGTAAATATTTATGAGATTAGTGATGATTTTGACGTGTTTGTAACTTTTGAAACGATGAATAATCGCGGAAAGAGATTATCGGTACTTGAACTTTTGAAAAATCGGTTGATTTATCTTTCGACGTTGTTTGCGGAAAATGATGAGAGGCAGAGAGGCCAAAAGATAAAGGTGAGGGAGAATATCAATAATGCGTGGAAGAGTATATATAACTTTTTGGGTAAGAATAAAGAGCATCCTTTAAGGGATGATGATTATTTGAGGGATCATTGGATTGTGTATTTTGGCTATCAAACGCGACAAAAGGATAATTACGAGAACGCATTACTCAAGAAGTATTTTTCGCGAAATCGGATAGCGGAATACAGAGATGAAGTGACAGAAGATCTGATGGAGGCAGTTGAATCTAACGGGGATGATCTTGAGGCGGAAGAAGTAGAATTGGAAGTGCGGTTGGATGTGCAAGAATCGAATGACAATGTTTTGACGTTGAAGGAAATTAGTGATTATGTAAATAGTCTAAAGAAGATGGTGAGATATTGGTATGCGACGTATTTTCCGGATGATGAACCGGTGGCTGAAAGTGGTGAGCTGAAGGAGATTCTGAGGAGGTTAGCACGGTTAGATTATGGGTATTTTAGACCGCTTGCGATGGTGATTCTTGAGAAAGATGTTGCAGAGGAGAAAAAGTTGCAGGCTTTCTCGGCGATGGAGCGGTATATTTTCTTGCATTTTCGGTTGGCGGGAAACCCGTCGGCATCGAACCGGAGCCCGTTTTATCGATTGACGAGAGAATTCTATAATAATCGGGTAGATATTGATAAAGTGATAGATGCGTTGTCTAAGGTAGAGTGTGTGCAACAAGGGGTACTGAGGACAGATTTGGTGTATGCAAAGACGTTTGAACGTTTATTTGATAAAAGCGATGGATATTATTCGTGGGGGAGAGGTAATGATGCGCCGGGTCTGCGGTATTTCTTGTATGAATATGAAACGAATTTGAAAGATGCAAATAAGGCGGCGATGAAAGTGGATCCGGAGGAGTTTTTTAAGGCGGATCCGAAGGATAAGGTATCGATAGAGCATATTTATCCGCAGACGCCGAAGGATCGATGGGTAGAGCTGTTTTCTGGGTATAATACGGATGAGTTGAAGCGATTGACGGGGACGTTGGGAAATTTGCTGGCTTTGTCGCAGCGGGTGAATTCGAGTGTGCAGAATGAGGATTTCGAGAAGAAGAAAAAACGGTATTTGGAGAATTCGCATAGTGCGGTGAATGTAGCGATGCCGAGAGATGCGGATGGGGAGCTGTTGCCATATGAAGATTGGACGCCGGAGAGAATTCGGGCGCGGGGAATTGATATGTTAAATTTTATGGCGGGGCATTGGAAGTTTAAGTTTCGAAATGAGACGGATATGCTAAAGTTGCTAGGGTTATCGTTTATGGCGGATGAGCCGGAGGAATCGTGGGAGGGGTATACTTCGGAAGTGGGGTCGATCTTTACGGAACCAGCTGTGGCTACGAAGAAAACACGTGGGCCGAGACTAAAGATTACGCCAGAAGTGGTGCAGTTAGCTTATGTGAAGGCGAAAGAGGTGCATGAAGGTAAAATTGATGCTGAAGAGGCGCTGAATGAGCTAGAGAAGGTGGGGAATCGTAGTAGTATGAATATGTATATTTATGCATTTGAAGCGATGCTTAATGGTAAGAATTACACGATGGATATAAATCCGTATGCGTTAAATTATTATGTGGATAATTTATTGAAGGATTATGGCGAGGGGTGCCGGGAGAATATAATACGGACGCTGACGGAACGAGTGAGGCGATACAAGGGGGAGCGAGTGAGTATAAAAGAGGAAGAGGTACTCGCGAGATTGCGAAAAGCCTAGAAGTGTGGTAAAATAAATAGCGGAAGGGTGGCCGAGTGGTTTAAGGCACTGGTCTTGAAAACCAGCATACGCAAGTATCGCAAGTTCGAATCTTGTCCCTTCCGCCAATCCGAACGAATAGCCGAAATTTGGCTATTTTTTCTCTGTAAATCGTTGGTTCGAATTTCGTCAAATTATTTCGTCTTGCAATTATTTGTCAGGACTTCTTGCATTTTATCTTTCTCGGCTTGGCGGACAGATAAATTGTAAAATTTTTTGATTTCGATTTGTTGGATGACGTATTTGCACCAATATTCCGTATTCTCTGGTAGCCAATCAGCGGCATCCTTGCTACCTTTACTACGATTAACAGATTCAGAGGTGGCAATTAAGACACGGTCTTCGTCGTTGGCATAAGCAACCCAAGCGTCTTTATCCCAGATATAACCACCGCTGTCCCAAGCGTTTTTCTTAGCGACGATATGATCAATGTCAATCCCATCCTCGAGGGAGATGATTTTACCAGTGTAGTAGTCAAAAAGTTCACCTGATTGAACTTCACAATTACCATTGACGGCATTTTCTAACGAGGCAAGAAGAACATCTGGACGAGTTTTGCAACCGCTATTGTTCGTATCTGCCCAGTCAGTAGGCACATTACCATTTGAATTATATTCTAAAGGAGCTTCATCGGTCGCTCTAACTTCCAGATTGGCGAGATTATTCTTGGCTTTACGCAATTTATAATAAGAGACTGTATAAATTGAGCCTGGGGGGCTAACGATTTCATTATAGGCATAGCCAGCGCCACCAGCAACTACGGCTATGCTAATCGCACCAGCAATAATTTTGGTTTTATTGTTTGAGTGTGGTTTAGACTTGCCACTAGTACTGGCTTTTCTGTTTATCATAATCATATTATAACACAATAAGAGTGTAGAATGCTTGTGCTATATTGATGTCCGGATAATGTCCGGATAATTTTATTTTACAGGGGTAGTTTTGTCCGGATAATGTCCGGATAATTTTATTTTACAGGGGTAGTTTTGTCCGGATAATGTCCGGATAGAATATACTTCGTTCCAGGGCCAACGCCGACAACCGATATAAGTTTATTGTTAACAAGCTCACTCAATTCTCTCCTTGCACGACGATCATCATTCCGTTCGTTCATATGATTTATTTCGCAATATTGTTTATTGGAGATTGAGCCAGTATTTTTTATATACACTAGAGCATTCTTCTGGGTATCCTTGAGGCGAAACTTTTTAGAAATATTTTCAACCCAGACTCTGTCGCCACCAGTATGTGGGGAAGAGAAAAATAATGTTGCTTTAAAGCACCCAGATATGTTTTCGAATTTAGGATCAAGAAGACCACGATTTCTAGCAGCTTGATAAATAGTTGGGATACCACGAGCAGTCTTATCGGTAATGTTGCAGACTTTTAAAAACTCCATCAGATTAGGATTTCTTGACTTCGACGAGGCTTTTTCTAGATCCTTTATAGCCACTAGGCTTTCGCCAGGGTTAGATAATTCAATCCTATCTGAAAATAGATCGATATTTATGCAGGAACTTTGAATCAGATAATCTCTGTGCGCTATAGCATTAGCAAGAGCTTCACGGATGGCTTCCTCTGGAATTATGTATCTGTTTTCCCGTAACCCAGTGTTGCTATTTAGCACTGCTTCGATTGGGAGTTTCGTTTTAATATATTCAAAGGCAAGTAAAAATTGAGTTTTAGCATCACCGTGGAATTCTTTCCTATCTAAGTATATTACTTCTGGGTTGTCCGGTAGAACTTTGCCTGTTCCCGGAAAGACTCTAAAGTCAATGTAGACATTATTTAATTTTTCATCAATTTTGTCTGTTTTTCCAAACGCGATGAGTCCAAATAAAGTCAGGCCCTGGTCATTCTGAGCTTTGATTTTGTATAATTTAGATTTGGTATCTTTAATTTCTACTGAATTTAACCCAGTTTTTGAGATATATTCCTCTACTTTGTTTTCATCTATTAGTTCTATTGGATTCCCGACTACTGGTTGATTTTCACCGCCTCCAGCAGCTCCAGCAAATAGGCTGCGCATTTCTTCATCGGAAGCTCGTACATTAGTTGACCCCTGTCGTATCCAAATTTGTTTTGGCCCAACTTTTTTGCTATAGATGGGCTTATTGTAGAATTCTGTTTCTGCGACCGATACTTCTATATATCCATTGCGCGCGGATACAACTACCCTGGGCTTATTGTTAAAAAAGTTGTTAGACAGCAGTGTAGATAAATCTTTCTGAAGCTTGTCTATGTCGTCGATAGAAAGATTTACCATAGTTCCATCATCTTCAATGCCAAGAAAAATCTTCCCACCGTGAGAATTAGAGAAAGCAGCAATACTTTGCCACAGGTCATCTGGTAGTTCCGCTCTTTTTGTTCCGCGACAATCCTTAAATTCGGCTCGCTCGCTTTCGCCAAATGCCAACTTTTTCATAACATGATTTTAGCATGTTTTACAGGGGTTTTCAAGATATTACATGCTGTGATATAGTATTTTCAATATGAAGCGACAACTTGGCTTGAGCAATGGACAATAAAAGTTCGAACTTCGTCTAGACACTTCTGCCAAACTAGTGGACTTTTCTTGAAAGAAAAGTCCAACAAAAGAACTTAGTATAAAAAAGAAATCAGGCGCATGTCCTTAGTGGGACTTTCTTTAGGAAAGAAAGTCCCAACGAAAGAAATTAGAACAAAAACAAAGTCAGGCACATGTCCTGACTTTGTTTTTGATTATGATAAATCGCTGCGCGATTTAAAAAAGGTGTGGTATAATGGAGTAAACATAAGGTCATTAATTGGGTGGGAGAAGGAGGCTCCCAGAAATGAAAAATAAAAAATGTAAGTATATCTTTGTGACGGGCGGGGTGTTGTCGGGCGTGGGTAAAGGGATTACGGCGGCGAGTATGGGGGCGATTTTGAAGGCGAAGGGGTATAAGGTGACGATGCAGAAGTGCGACCCGTATCTTAACGTGGATGCGGGACTTTTGAATCCGGTGGAGCATGGGGAGTGCTATGTGACGCATGATGGGGTGGAGACGGATCTTGACCTTGGGCATTATGAGAGGTTTCTTGACTTTGAGACTTCGAAATACTCAATTACGTTGTCGGGGTCGATTTATAAGGAGTTGATTGAGCGGGAGCGGGCTGGGGGGTTTCATGGGAAAACAGTGCAGCTAGTGCCACATTTTACGAACTTGGTGTGCGAGAAGATCGAGAGAGCTTCGGCGGAATCGGATGTGCATATTGTGGAAATTGGGGGAACGGTAGGGGATTATGAGGGGCTACCGTTTATTGAGGCGATTCGGCTGTTTGCAAATAAAGTGGGACGGCGGAATTGTTTGTATCTATCGGTGGTGTATGTGCCGTGGATTAACACTTCGAAGGAGCTGAAGACTAAGCCGGCGCAAAATGCTTTGAAAGATTTGCGAGGGTTTGGGATCATTCCGGATATTGTGTGTGTGCGGACGGAAAAGCCGTGCGCGCGGGCGATTTGTGAGAAAATTGCGGCGTTTTCGGGGATTGCGTCGGAAGCGGTGTTGAATTTGCCGGACATCGACTCGGTGTATGATGTGCCGTTTAATGTACTGAAAAGCGGGGTGCTTCCGATTTTGAATGATTTTATGGGGGATGAGATTGAGCCGGATATGAGCGCGTGGAAGAAATATTCGAAGGCGCGGGCGACGAAGTTTGCAAAGACGGTGAAGGTGGGGTTGGTGGCGAAGTATGTAGGGAATGAGGATACGTATATTTGCGTGACGGAGGCGCTGAAGGCGGCGTGTGCGCATAATAAGGTGAATTTGGATTTAATGTGGGTGAATGCGGAGGAGCTCGAGAGTGCGTCGGCGGCAAAGGTGCTGGGTAAACTGGATGGGATTGTGGTACCGGGAGGGTTTGGCGCGCGAGGTGTGGAAGGGAAAATTAAGGCAGCTTTGTATGCTTTGGAGCATGATGTCCCATATCTTGGATTATGCCTAGGAATGCAAGTAGCATGCATCGCGGCGGCGAGACAAGGTGGAGTGAAGGAGGCAAACTCAGAAGAGTTTGGAGCGAGCGAGGCGGATGGCAATAATGTGATTTATATTATGGAAGGACAGAAGGGGAAAGAGTCGACGGGCGGAACGATGCGGCTCGGGGATTACCCGGCGGTGCTTACGCCGAAGTCAAAGACGGCGAAAGCCTATGGGGAGACCGAGGTGGTGGAGCGTCACCGGCATCGCTATGAAGTGAATCAGAAATATTTGGATGCCATCAAGGCTGGGGGCGTGGTAGTATCAGGGACTTCGCCAAACGGGAAGCTGGTAGAGTTTATCGAGGCGCCAAAATGCAAGTTCTTTGTGGCGACGCAGGCGCACCCAGAGTTCAAATCGCGACCGCTACATGTACACCCGCTGTTTATGGAGTTTATCAAGGCGTGCAAAAATAACCCCCGCTAGGGGGGTTATTTAGCGACCGTTCTTGAGGCGCGGGTGCTTGCGCTTGTCGCTGTGTTTGTGGTTATTGTTGCGGTTTTGCTTAGCAACTGGCCGCATAGTAAATTTTCTTGCCATATGGTAATTTTAGCATATCTTGGCTAAAAATGAAAATGTTTGTGGTATAATAGTAGCATGGACGAGCGGGAGATACAAGAAAAAAGACGAGATAATGAAGAAAAAGCGACTCGGGAGCGAGCGCAGATTTTGGGGCTACCGTATCTTGATATACGGAAGTATGAAGAACAGATGCCACTGGTAAATGGGCTACTTGCGGTGGAGGAAATGCACCGAGATTTTATTTTGCCACTTTCTAAGGGTGGCGGAGAGCAACATTTTCAGTTTTTGGTAACTTCGCAGACGCCACGATCCTTGATAGACAAAATGCGACAAGATTATAATGACAAGGGTGAGCGGGCGGACTTTTTCTTGATTTCGGGAGCGGCGTATAAGGCGCTGATGCTACGTTATGATCCGCCAGTGGAAGTGCATTATGATGATATCAAGATTGCGGGGAAGGGAGATTCGGAGACGCTTGCAAGCGTGTCGAAAACTTTGGCGAGTGTATCGACGGAGAAAGTGTTTGATTTTTTGATCGATCAAGCGGATAAGTTGGGGGCTAGCGACATTCACATCGAGAACTTGAGAGACGAAATACGGATTCGAATGCGGGTGGATGGGCTTTTGCACCCAGTGGCGGTGATTGATCGGGATAAATATCGGGTATTTATGGGGGAGTTGGGTTCGCGGGCAAATGTGTCGATGGCGTCGAACAAGTCGCAGTCGGGACATATGCAAAAGGAAGTGGAGCGTGACGGGCGGAAGCATCTTTTGAACATTCGGGTGGAAACGATTCCGACGATGTATGGACAAGACGCGGTGCTGAGGTTGTTTAATTTTGATGAAACTTTGTTAAATTTGGATCTTTTGGGGCTGACGCATGGTGAGCGAGCGGAGATTGACGAGGTGATTTCGCATCCGCGAGGGCTGGTTTTGATGGTGGGGCCGACTGGTTCGGGTAAGTCGACGACGCTATATTCGATGTTGAATGCGCTAAACACTCCGGAGCGAAAGATTATTACCTTGGAGGACCCGATTGAGTATGGAATTACGGGGATTTCGCAGATTCCGGTGGCGACGAATGCGGGCGGGTCGTTTGCGGAAGAATTGCGGTCGGTTTTGAGATTGGACCCAGACGTGGTGATGGTGGGGGAGATTCGGGATGCAGATACGGCAAAGACGGCGATACAGGCTTCGATCACGGGGCATTTGGTGCTGTCTTCGTTCCATGCAAATTCTACGAGCGCGGCATTTGCGAGGATGATTGATTTGATTGGGGTGAACCCGATTTTTGCATCGTCGATTCGGCTAGTGGTGGCGCAACGGCTGGTGAGAAAATTATCGCCTTCGAAGCGAGCGCGCAAAGCGACGGAAGCGGAGGCGGAATATATCCGAAAGGTGCTTTCGGGAGTAGATCGAAAATGGCTAGAGGGAGATGTGCAAAAGCCAAGGATTCCGGTTGCAGAGCCTGCTTCAAAAGACAGTGGGAAAGTCAAAAAGGCTGATAAGCTAACGGCAGAAGAAAAGGCAGACAAAATTATGATGGAGACGGATCTGAATAAAGCGTTGATAGAAGTGGAAGAAAAGATTGCGCATGAAAAGAACGAGGAGGAGCCGGTGAAAAAGGCCACTGCGGAAGTGAAAGTGCGCATGGGAAAAACGGAGTATGGTGAAGAGATGCCGAGCGGGAAGATTGACCTGGACGATATTGTACTGTATGACCCGGTGCCGACGGAAGAAGAGCCGTTTGGTTATAGCGGGCGGACGGTGATAATGGAGCAGTTAGTGGTGTCGGAAGATATTCAAGCGTTTATTCGGGGGGATGTGACTGATATTAATACGGATGCGATCGAGAAAGCGGCGCGGAAGAACGGAATGTTGACTTTGGAGCAAAAAGGAGTGCTAGCAGCACTCAGAGGTGAAACAACCCTAGAGGAAATTTCTAGAGTAATCTAGTGGTAGGGCAGGTTGGAAGAGGAATCTCGCGCTACGCGCGAGATGCGAACCTGTATCGTGGTAGGGCAGGTTGGAATCGAACCAGCATTGTATCCTTAGAGGGGATATGTCCTATCCGTTGAACGACTGCCCCATATAGTATATTATACACTAATTTTCGGGTTTTCGCAATTTGTAATAGATGGAGGGGGCGAAACGAATAGGGGCGAGGGCTTTCTGAGCGCTGTTTTCTAGCTTGACGAGGTTTTTGGTGCCGAAGAGTTTTTTGAGTTTTTGGCTACGGAAGTTGGAGACGGAGAGGACTTTTTCTTGGTTAAAACCAATGCGGGCGAACATTTCTTCGACGTACTTGGGATGATAGTTGTAAAAACCGGTTTTACAGATTTCTTTGTAGTTGGCGGGGGTTTTGTCGAAAGGGTTCACCTTGGAGCGGCCGGTGACGAAACGGGCCATTTTGGGAAGGGTGCGCTTGTTGGCGACTTCGATAACGGCGACGCCACCGGGTTTTAAGACGCGGTAGAGCTCCTTTAAGGCGTCTTCGAGACGGTCGAGATGGTGGGTAACGCGAATCATCATGAGGCCGTCGAGTTCGTTGTCCTTAAATGGGAGTTTATAAATGTCGCCGGCTTTGGTTTCGATTTTGTCGCCGTAGATTTCTTTGGCCTGTTTTAGCTCGGTTTTGGAATAGTCAAAAAGGTAGACTTTGTGGGCGCGCTTGAGGTATTCGGTAGCTAGGCGACCATAACCACCGCCGATGTCGGCGAATTTGTCCATACGCTTAGGAAGGAGCTTACGGATGGCCATACGGTCGGCCTGGTCTTCGTACTCGCGGTCGGCGTCTTCCCAGAAGATTTTTTTGTAGTCATAGCCATTGTAGTCGGAGACGACTTTATTAACCTTGGCTTTCTTAAAATTTGCTTTAGTAGGTGTAGCACACATACTATTATTATAGCATACTATTCGATAGAGGCGGTCTTGATGATGAATTTGACGCTTTCGGCGGTGGGGTTCTTGAAGTGGGTGTAGCTCTTGGCGGCGTCAACGGTCTTTCTGGCGTTGTAGGTGAAGTTGGAAAGATCTTGGTTGGCGAAGTCTACGAGCTTGTCGATGCCGGAAGTTTTGAAGGTAGTGAGGCCGTCCTTTAGAGTGATACTACCGTTGTAAAGCTTGGTTTCGCCGTCTAGGAGACTTTCGAGGCCAGAGACGAGCTCAGGGGTCTTGGCGTTGATGGTGTCAAGACCGGATGAGAGGTTGGTGGCGCCAGTGGCGGCTTCAGTAACTCCTTCGATGTAGGCGATGATGCCGGTGTTGAGCTTTAAGAGCTGGTAGGCTTTGGTGAGGGTGGCAATGTTGGTTTCCAGAGTATTAATGGTTGTCGAGAGTTCGATGTAGGGGTCGGAGCCTTCTGGCACGCTGGCGATAGTGGTTTTAGCAGTCTTGAGGTTGGTTTTGATGGTAGAGAGGAGCTCCCCGATAACGGTTTCGTAATTTTCGGGAGTAACGTTGACATTTTTGGCGGCTAGTTCGGCGATGGTGGACTCGATGACGGTGGTGGCGCCGGCTTTCAAAGCGTCATTGTTGCTGACGATTTGGTCGAGACCGTCTTTGAGCTTATTAGCACCGTCGGCTGCGGAGTTGATGCCAGTAGAAAGGGTGGTGGCGCCGTCTTTGAGTTTGGCGGTACCATCGAGGATGGCCTTGAAGCCGTCGGATAAGTCGGAAGAGCCAGCGATGATTTTGTCGAGACCGGCAGATAAATCGTTGATGGAGCCAACGAGGTCGTCGACAGTAGTGAGCTTGGCAGTGTCGAATTCTTGCAGAATTTCGTTGGTGAGGAGAGTGTAGGTAGAGCCGAGTTCGAAATTGGTGACATCGGCGGTGACAGTGAAGGAGCTAGGTACGAGGTCGGTGTTTAGGTCGACATCTAGGCCAGGCATGGCGTAGCCGATGATGGTAATACGAGAGCCGTCGTCTAGTACTCTACCATGGTCGATGGTAACATTCTTGAATTTGGACTGGTCAAGAATGGTGCCGGAGAGGGCGATAAATGGAACAGCTTTGCCTTGGTAAGTGGCGGTAGTTTCGTAGCTAAACTTGATGGTGACACGGCCAGATTTGCCGGCGAGGTCGCGAGCGGAAATTTCGTTGCCGTCTAGAGTATAGGTAATATTAAGATTGATGGGCAAAGTCTCGCTGCCGGTATTTAACGTGCTGCCGATGAAAGTTTGGCTAACGGCGCCACTGGCGTCGGCGATGGCGTAGACGGTTTCGTCTTTGCGGCTGAGATTTTGGGTGGCGTTTGTTCCTACCGGGCTTGTTGTAGTGGCGATGAGCGTGGTAGCGTCTCTGCTGGTGCTATTTTGGCTGATGGCGTAAACGCTAGTACCAATGGAAGCGATTACAGCAGCAGTGATAGCAGGGATGAGAATAGATTTTTTCATTTGGTCTCCTTAGTTAGTTTTTTCATACCTTTGGTAGTGCGAATAATCAGAGGATCGGCGATGTAAAGAAGCGGGCCTAAGAAGCAGGGAACGGCAAAGATGGAGATGGCGGCACCGCGAGCCATGAGCATACAGATGGAGCTAATCATATCGGCGCGAGAGTAGAGGGCTACACCAATGGTGGCTGCAAAGAAGACGGCGCCGGAAACGATGATAGAAGGAATGGAAGTTCTGATGGCAATGGTAACAGCGTCTTTGCGGGATTTGTTGGCGAGACGCTCGCGTTTGTAGCGGGTGGTCATGAGAATGGCGTAATCGACAGTGGCGCCGAGCTGGATGGTACTGATACAGATAGGCGTAATGAAGGAAAGTTGTTCGCCAACGAGGCTGGAGATGCCAAGGTTGATGAAAATGGCGGATTCGATAACGGCAATCAGGATGAAAGGTAGGCTGAGGCTGCCAGTGGCGATGGCGATGATGACGAAAATGGCGCCGATGGAGACGAAGTTGACGTTTCTAAAATCATCGGACATTAGAGTCACCATGTCGTTGGTTGAGGCAGACTCGGAGACGAGCAGGGCGTTTTGATCGTGGGATTTGATGACTTCGTTGATTTTGGCGATTTGGTCGGCGATTTCGTCGGTGGCGGTTTTGTACTCGGAGACCATGAGAGTGAGCTCCCATTTGTCGCTCTTTAATAAATCGGTGATGCCGTCGGGGAGGACTTCGAGCGGGACGTCGGCGCCGATGACGGCGGCGGCGTTTAAGACGGTCTTGATGCCGGGGATTTCCTCCAGCTCTCTAGCCATGGCGCGAGAATCCTGTTCGCTCATGTGGGCATCGGTTAAGGTCATATGGACGTTGCTCATGCCAAAATGCTCTTGAAGTATTTTGTTGGCGACAGCGAAGTCCATGTCTTGAGGAAGGCTGTCGGCGATGGTGTAGTAGACGTTATCATTGGTGTTCTGGTAGCCGATGTAAGCGGGCGGTAAAATAGCAATAAAAGCGATGAGGAAAATGGGGGCGTACTTGACGATAAGGGAGCTGACTTTGGTGAATTTTGGCAAGATGCTTTTGTGATCGAGTTTTAAGAGGGGTTTATTAAAGGTAAGGATGAGAGCGGGGAGGACAGTAACGGAGCCGAGGACACCGAGCAGGGTACCTTTGGCCATGACGAGGCCGAGGTCGAAGCCGAGGGTGAAGGTCATGAAACAGAGGGCGAGGAAGCCCGCGACGGTGGTGGCGGAGCTACCCAGAACGGAGCTGAAGGTGGCCTTGATGGCCTTTTCCATGGCTTTGTTTGAATTCTTCTTGGGGTCGACAGCGAGATACTCGCGGTAAGAATGCCAGAGGAAGATGGAATAATCCATGGTGACGGCGAGTTGCAAGATGGCGGAGAGGGATTTGGTGATATAGGAAATCTCACCAAAGATGATGTTGGTGCCGAGGTTGATGAGAATCATGATACCGATGCTGGCGAGGAAGAGGATAGGCGCGAGCCAGTTGTCGAGGAAAATGAGCATAACTAATAGCGCGAGGCTAGAAGCAATAATGACGTAGAAAAGCTCCTCCTCTTGGTTGAGCTTCTTGAGGTCGGTAGAGAAGGCGGACATGCCGGAGAGATGAGCGTGGCCATCGGTGACTTCGCGGATTTTGGTAACGGCGTCTAGAGTTTCGTCGGCGGAAGTGGAAGTATCAAAGAAAACGGCGGCGAGTTTCTCGGTGCCGTGAGTGAACTTTTCATAGAGAGAGTCTGGGATGATTTTGCTGGGGAGATTATTATCGGCAAGGCTACCAAAGCCGACAACTGTGTCGACATGAGGAATTTGCTTGAGGTCGTTTTCGAGCGACTGCTCGGCCGCGTCATCTAGATCTTCGGTAATAACTATCGCAAAAGCACCCTTTCCGAAGTCATTTAGGAGTTCGTCCTGTCCCTGGACGGTTTCCATGCTGTCGGGTAAATAAGTCAGAAGGTCGTAATTAATACGGGTATTAAACATGCCAATAAGGGCCGGAACAATTAAGATTACGGCCAGCGCAAGAATGAATTTGCGATGTTTGACAATGAATTTTTCCATAAAACCCCTTATCCTGTTATTATATCACACTTTGGCGTAAAAATCAAGAGGCGTGGCAGGGGGGGCTATAAAGCGTAAAAATGTGCTTGCAAAATGGCAAAATGTTTGATAGAATGGAAAATGTTGTCCGTTAAAAACCCATAAAGATTACAGGGATCTTTAGATGCGAGGTGGGTCTCTCAATAAAGGTCGTGAGGACAACGAAAATTAAGGAGAAAATAAGATACTATGCGTATCAAAAGAACCAAGCGTGTGAATGCACGTAAGGTTGCAAAAATTCCGCCGGCTGAATGGCAGGAATTTATCGAAATAGCCCCATAAGGGGGCTATTTTTATTTAGTCTTGGCAGCGACGATATCTTTTAGGAGTTTTACGAATTCGGTGCCGGAGAGGTTGTGATCCCAGGAGATGGTCTCGCCGTTGATGGTGACGGAACCGCCGGATTGGTTGCTCCAGTCGATGTATTGGCCATCGACGAAGAAGGCGGGAGTGCCGGGGATGTCAGTGCGCTTGCCTAACCCCATGTCGAAGCTGATTTTCTTGGAGACGGCATCTGATGAGATGTCGGCATGGAATTTTTCGAGGTCGCCTTTGCCGTCGGTGACGTCGGTGAAATATTTGTCGAAGAGGGCGGTGCGTTCGGAGCTAGAGGCATATTCCCATTCGGATTGGTTGGAAAAGAGAATGTCGGCGTATTCCTTCCAATAGCCTTGGAGGCCGGCAGCTTCGGCAGCGGAAGCGGCGGCGGTGCTGTTTTGGTGATAGCTTAAGAGATGGTTACGGTAAACAATGCCGAGCTTTCCGTCTAGCTCCTCGACGGCTTGGTTGACGCGAGGATTGAGGCTGGCACAGCCGGGGCACTGGTAGTCGGCGTATTCGAAGACGAGGACGGGGGCGTCTTTGTCGCCCTTGACGTGGTCGCCGATGTTGCCGTTGTGCTCGTCTGGTGCGATGACAGAATAAAAATCGTAGTTGTCGAAATTGGTGGCTTTGTTGTTGCCATCGATGACTAGAAAAGTAGCAATACCAATAAAAGCGACGACAGCGATGGTCACAACAATACCGACTTTGCTAAAACCTTTGAAATTTTTCATATAACTCCTTTGTGTTATAATAATTATAACATGATGCGTGAAATTTGGGATAAAATTAGGAAATGGCTGATCGCCAGGCTGGGCGGGACGGAGGTTAGGGCGAAGCAGGTTGTGAAAGAGGCGACGCCAAAAACAATGGAAGAGCTGATAAAAGTAATACAGAAAATGCCGAGGGGCGTGCTGTCGGCTCGCGATAGGGAGCGGATTGCAGCGGTGATGAGCTTTGACGAGAGGGCGGTAGAGGAGCTGATGGTGGGGCGAGAGAAGATGGTGTTTGTGAGTGAAGACGAGCTTCTGGGGCCCCTGGTGCTAGACAAGCTGTATAAATCGGGGTTTACGAACTTTCCGGTGGTGGACGGAAGGGAGCGGGTGAAGGGTGTGATCCATACGGAAGCGCTGAACGCGCTTGAGATTAAGAAGACGGACCGAGCGAAGAAATACATGAGCGAGGCGTATTATTTGCACGTGGGGGATGCGTTGGCGTTTGTGGTGGAAGAGATTGAGCGGACGAATTCATATTACTTCTTGGTGCTGGATAAAGAAGGGAAATTGGCGGGGTTCTTTACGGTACATATGCTATTAAAGTACCTTTTGGGGTAAAATGTGGTATAATAGGAGAATGGAAAGAGTGTTAGCAAATCAGCTAGAGGGGTTTTTGGGCAAGGAAGTAATGGTGGAAGGATGGGTGAATTCCCGTCGCGACCACGGGGGATTGATTTTTATTGATTTGCGTGACCATACGGGGTTGATACAGTTAGTGGTGACGCCAGAGACAGCGGAGGCTTTTAAGCTGGCGGAGAGCGTGCGGGATGAGTTTGTGCTAAAGGCGGTGGGGAAGATGCGCGAGCGGGAACCGGAGCTTGTCAATCCGAATATTCCGACGGGGAAGATAGAGCTGGTAGTGTCGACGCTCGTGCTTTTGAACCGAAGTGAACCATTGCCGGTGAATACGCATGATGATGGCGAGAAGTCGTCGGAAGAGATGCGGCTGAAGTATCGGTATTTAGACCTTCGGCGGCCGTCGATGCAAGAGATTTTGCGGCGGAGGAGCGAGTATTATAGGACGGTGCGGGATTATATGTATGAGCGGGGGTTTGTCGAGGTGACAACGCCGATACTGGCGAACTCTTCGCCGGAAGGGGCGCGGGATTTCTTAGTGCCGTCGAGGTTGCATCCGGGGAAGTTTTACGCGTTGCCACAGGCGCCACAACAGTTTAAACAGCTCTTGATGGTGGGGGGAGTGCCGAAGTATTTTCAGATTGCGCCGTGTTTTCGGGATGAGGATCCGCGGGCAGACCGGTTGTATGGGGATTTTTATCAACTAGACTTTGAGATGGCGTTTGTGGATGATGGCGAAGTAGTGAGGCGAGAAATTCAACCGCTATATTTGAAGTTGGTGACGGAATTTGCGGGGAAGAAACTGGTGTGCCGGAGTGAAACGGCGAAAAAGTACATCCCGAAAGGCGAGACGGTGGCGCGGATACCGTTTGAGGTGGCGATGGATACTTACGGGGTAGATAAGCCGGATCTAAGGTACGCGATGGAGCTAATTGATCTCACGGAGGCGTTTTCTAAGACGGAGTTCAAGGTGTTTAAGCAGCCGTGCGTGAAGGCTTTGTGCGTGAAGGGTGGGGCGGAGCTGACGCGACGGGAGATTGATGAGTTTACGGAAAAGGCGCGGAAGCTGGGGGCTGGTGGGTTGGCGTATATATTATATACAGCAGAAGGGGAAAAGTCGCCGATTTTGAAGTTTATGAGCGAAGATGAGATTAAGGCGGTGCGAGAAAAGACCGGTGCTCGTGAGGGCGACGCAGTGTTCTTTGGCGCGGATGTTCGGGAAATTGTAAATAAGGTGCTCGGGCAGCTCCGGATTTTGTTTGCGGATAGGTTTGGATTGAAGAAGGCGGATGAGGTGGCGCTTTGTTGGGTGGTGGACTTTCCGTTTTACGAGTGGGACGAGAAGAACAAAAAACTAGACTTTGGGCATAACCCGTTTTCGATGCCGAAGGGTGGTCTCGAGGCGCTGACGGCGGCAAAGACGGATGCGGAGAAGCTGGCGATTGTAGCGGACCAGTATGATATGGTAATGAATGGGTATGAGGTGGCTTCGGGGGCGGTGCGAAACTACAACCCGGAGATTATGTACAAGGTGTTTAATATACTGGGGTACAATAATGAATACGTGGAAGCGCGGTTTGGTGGGATGCTGTCAGCGTTTAAGTTTGGTGCGCCACCGCATGCGGGGGCGGCACCGGGGTTAGACCGGATATTTATGGTATTAATGGGGATTGAGAATATTCGAGACGTGGTGGCATTCCCGAAGAATGGGAACGGGGTGGACCTCATGATGGATTCGCCATCTTCTGTAGATGCAATCCAACTGGATGAGACTCACCTTGCAATTATCCCGGAAGATGATTGATTTTGTAGCGACCTAGTTCAAAAACGTTGTAAAATTTACAACGTTTTTTGCTGGGTTGGTGCTATGAGGTGGGCTACTCGGCTTCGCCGTCGCAGAGGTCGTTGAGTTTGTAAGTATAATCCTCGGGATTGAGCTGATGATCCTCAATGTAATTCTTGACGGTCTTGATGGCGTCTTCCATGATTTTGGCATCGCCACAAGAGTTGACGTTGACGCGGACGAAGGGAGTGCCACCGGTGGTGCGCTCGATACCGCTGATGTAGATGGCGGCGTCGGAATTAGAATCGTTGTTGACGTAACCGTTATAGGGGAGCATGTTGTCGAGATAGCTGAGGTAGGCGGTGTCGGTGTTTTCGTTTGGGGCGATGCAGGGATAGAAATCGTAGATGTATTCATCGGGATGGAGACAATTGACGGAAGTAGTGTAATCTCCGAGGACGAGATCGGTTTTGTCGGTCCATTCGTAGTAGATGCGGTAGCTTTGCTCGAGCGAGGGGATATCGACGATGAAATTGCCAGAATAGAGGCCGGTGGTGGGGTCGAAATTGCTGACGGCGCTACCGTCGCGAATTTGGGCATCGGCGGTGCTGAGGGCTTCGTTGGTTTGGCCGGTGGAATTAGACTGAGCGGCGCGGAAGGCGGCATTGTAAATCTCCTCGCGAGTGCGTTCTGGAATGTTGGTGGTGTAATTGCTGAGGTTAGTGACGGTGATCTTGTCGTCATGAGAATCATTCCAGCGGTGGACGGCGATAGCTACGATGACAATGATGACGGTGATGATACCGAGGATGCCAAATAGCAAGAAAGGGTTTTGGATGTTTTGGCGTAATTTATCAATAAGTTTAGGTTTTTGAATGCTGGGCGCGCTAGGTGTGAAAGTGGGACGAGAATCGTTGTACATTTAACTCCTTATGGTGTGATATTAATAACTCCGATAGTGCCGGTATAAGTGGCGGGGAAAACGTGTTCTTTTGCAGTGTCGGAGAGCTGGACGTCGACGCCGTTTAGATTGCCCATGAGATTAGTGTGCATGTGGCCGGCGAAAACATATCTGGTGCAACCATTGTAGATGCGATCAATGAGGTTTTCGACTTCTCCGCCGATGGTCCAATGACCGCCACCACGCGCCCAGTAGTAAGGGTCGCTGTGGCCTTTGGCGCGAGAGGCTTCGTCGAGTTTGCTGTTGTCTATTTGCGAAGCGATGGGGACGTGGGTGGCGATGATGGAATTTCGGTCCATATTGCTGGTAATACAATTATAAAGACCTTGGTTATAGGGGTTACTAAAGTCCATGACGGAATAGTTCCAGCCGATGACTTTGGTACCATTTACGTTCATAACTTTGCAAGTGTCGTCGCCACCGACGATAGATTTGTGGGCTTCGTGGGTGCCGGATTCGCCGATGTCGGTGTATTTGTACTCGTAGTCGTGGTCGGCGCGGAGGTACATGAAGGGGACATTGAGACGGCTCAAGCCTTCGTTCACGAGACGGGCGTTGGCTTCGCTGTAGTAGTCCATGATGTCGGCGCCGAAGATGACGGCATCGAAATTGTTGGCGTTGATGTAGTCGATAATGGGAAGCCAGGCGTCTTCGTTGTGGTAAGGGTTGCCGTTTTTGTCGGTAAGTGGCAGGCCATCGACATTGCGGTCGTAGCGACCAGCTAGTTCGGTGCTTATGCCGGTGTCGGCTTGATTTACAATGTGGAGATCGCTGACCCAGGCGATTTTGGCGGGAGAAGCGTCGGGGATTTGGATGTTGACGACGTTTTCGGTGATGTTAATGTTGCCGTTATACGAGCTGGAGCTGGTGGAAGTATTGGAGCCGGTGTTGCCACCTTCGAGGTTAACTTCGGTATAAGCAAAAGTGTAGTTGCCGTTAGTGAAATTAGAGAGTGGATACTCTTTGGCGCCGGTGTTTCTAGCGTCGGCACAGGAGGCTTCGCCGATGATGATTTTATTGTTGTCAGGATCGATGCCGAGGACGACGCCGGTGTGGCCACATTTGACGTTGCCACACATGGTGGTACCACTGGCAGTGCTGAAGATGGAATAGACTTTGGGTGTAGTGCCGAGGTCGGTAAAATTGTACCTTGCTATGAGGTTTTGGACGATTTCTGAGCCGTTGCCGTGGGGCTCCTGAGGTATATGGACGTTGGTGAAACGGTTAACAAACCAAATAGAGAAAGCAACGCAGTTGTCTAGGTCAGTGCCGGATTCGCAATTGACGTCGCCTATGCCATATTCTTTGAGGTAGGCGTCGCCTTCGGTGGTGACGCCATATTTGCGAGGGTTAATGGCTTTGTATTCGGCCATGATGGCGCGTTCGGCGTCTTCTTTGGTGAGATAGCCACCAGCGGAAAGTGCGCTAGTGCCACTGTCGGTACAGATGACGGCGCCACTTGCGGTTTTGAGACTGCTGGCGGTTGGGCTACGACTGAAAGCGGTTTCGAGCATGGGCCAGATGTTGCCAGGGTCGTGGTGGTCATTGGGGAGTGGAGCGTGCATGTGGCCGAGAACGCCGGTGTAGTTTTTGAATTCTTCTTTGGAAGAGAGACGTACTGGGTTGGCCCAGTCGACGGAGGTGGTAAGCGGAATGCCGGTGGCTTCGGAAATGGCGGTCATGACTAGGGCGATGTAGTCCCATTCGGCGTCGGTGAAGTTGAATAGGCTGTATTGGTTTTCTGTGTGGCCTTGGCTGAACCCGACGATTTCGATTTGGATGGGGCCTTCGGTGTCGAAAGATTTGATAGCGCTACTGGCTTCGTTAATGGAATAATGCTGAGAGACTTTTTTGTTGATGGCGTCGAGAGTGAAATGAGCAGCGTAGTGGTTGCCGGTAGGATAGGCAGAAAGACCGGCAGATTGGCCTTCGGTGGAGTGGAGGAGAATTTTGTTGGGTTTTCCGGTGGTGTAGGCACGGTGGTCGGCTTCGCTGGACCAGCCGGGGCTAGGCTCTTCTCTAGCGTAGCCGGGAAGAGTGCCGCCGTCAATCCAACCGTCGGTCCAGCTGATGCCAGTGCCGGTGCTGGTAGCGTTGCTTTGGACTGGGGTGGAGACATTGGTGCTGGTCTTGTTGGCGTATTGATTATAAATGGTTTCGGCGTGTTCACGGCGGGCGGCGGCGCCCTGGTAGGTGTTGGCTGTGGCAATAGCGGCGACGCCGGGGTCCTCGATGGCACTGTCGCCATTGACGGCTTTTTCTACGGTAACGAGCCAGAGGTCGGCGTAGGCTCGAGCGCCAGCGATGCCGGTTTTATTGACGGGAACGTCGATTGCGTCAACGAAGGGTTTGGCGATAACTCCGCCGGTACCGTTGGCGAAAAGGAAATCCATTTCGGCTTGAATACCGAGGTCGATGATGGCTTCATCTAGATTAGGGTCGCGTTCGGTGGAGAAGTATTGGTCGAGATTCTTTTCTTTCATGTAGGCGAAAAAACCAGTATTATAACTTGCGTTCATCCATTGAATGAGACCGGTGGCTCCGTTGATTTTGCTGACGATAAACGGATTATAGGTGCCGCCGGTTTCGTTCCACATGTTGCCGATGATACCGGAGATGACAGCGGGATTGTCGGAGAGGCCGGGGATATTGATGTTTGTGATGTAATTCCAGATTTTTTCGACGCGGCCATCGCCTTCGAGTAGGCCACCGGAGGAATAGTAACAGTCGTCCTGGGAGCTACTGGGGTTGTAGAAGAGAATGTCGTTTGTGGCGTATTTTTGGAGGAGCGAGCTACTGAGAGCGAGAGTGGGGCTAGTGAGAAAAAAACTGAGCAAGATGGTAAGGACAGAGGAAACCAGTGCGCGTATAACACGTTTCATGTATCTAATTATAGCATAAACGAAATAAAAAGGGCCTTTCAAAAGGCCCTCTGGAGGAGTGGTCAGGGATACCAGACTTGAACTGGCGACCTCACGCCCCCCAGGCGTGCGCGC
>CAZXEG010000007.1:0-32441 GCA_964639835.1 uncultured Candidatus Saccharibacteria bacterium
GTTTGTTCCATAAAAGATCCTTTGTTTACTTACTATGATTATACCATTGACATTGTATTTCTTTTATTTTCGCTTTTCTAACGGTACATTCATATTACCAGGCTCATGAAGTGTTGCTTCATGACTCTCGTCTAGCCAACGACACAAATCTTCGAACGGTACTGTTCCATCCAGTAAGGCAGAAACCCAACCCCAACCAGAATTTGGATAACCTTTAATATATCCAGGTTGCCCATATAATGTTTCGGCAAGCTCGTGGTCGCGAATCTTAAAGCTTACGACATCTACAGTTTTATCTCCACCAAACCCAAATTCGCTATATGGTTTCACGAAGAATACCGCAAACCATTTACCGCTTGGTTGTCTGAATACCGCGTAGTCTTCATGATTAAAAGGAAGCTGCTCTTCATGGATCTTATATTTCTTCTCAATATAAGATTCTAGTTGTTCTCGAATTGTTTGGTTTTTGGTCATGAGCAAGTCCTTTGTTTACTTATTACAATTATACCATTGTATTTCTTTTATTTTCTCCATTGTCATTGTTTAAGGCCTCTGCGGCTCCAATTGAGCTGTATTTTCTTAAAAGTTCGAATGGAGCGAAGCGACATCCCCATGGAGTGCGAAGCACGACATCCCCATGGAGCGAAGAAGCGACAAGTCCACCACCATGCAAAGCCGAGCAACAACGTCTTCTCGCTCCTCACCAAATAAAGATGCACGTAATATATAGCAATTAAAACATCACTGATTATGATATAATTTAATTATGTACAAGGTAAACATATTGCTTACAGAAGCTAATGGCAATCTTTCTGATAGTAGGGAGATAATTATAGATGCTGTTAAAGCTGCCGAAGAATATGTATTTCCAAAACTTAAAGTCAATTGGGATATCGATTTGCTAATAACTAACCGCTTGTACGATATTATTATTCCAGAAGACGGAGTCGGTGGGCGCACTAGGACTTCTGACTTCATTGAATTCGCCATTAACGAAGAAAAAGCAACCAAGAATTTGATTTCTGAAATGGTAGCTCATGAACTTTGTCACGCCGCTCGATGGGGTAAAAACGATGAGTGGATTAATTCTTTATTCGACGGCATGATTAGCGAGGGTATTGCAACTTATCTTGAAGCTGAGTTTGTCAAAGATCGAGAAGAAAAAACAGTCTTTATCAAAACAATCCTTGAACGAACAGATGATGAGAACAAAAGGATTCTCGAAGAGCTTCGCGATCAATTAGATTCCAATTATTACGATTACAATACTATATTCTTCAATGGCAACGACAAACTACCACGTTGGTCGGGTTATTCACTTGGATATTATTTAGTCAAAAAGTATCTCGAGAAAACTAATAAAAAAATCGAAGATGCTTTCGCAGATAAATATGCAGAATTCAAGATTGCTTTGTAAATAAAAAAGCACGGATACAAACCCGTGCTTTTTATTAATCTCTAGTCCCTAGGCAAAGTAGTGTGGCATTCTCAAGCCGTCCGGATCGACACCAACAGAATGCTGAATGATTGGGTGCGTATAATGTACCGAATCGAACCCGAAGTTGATAGGCACGAGCCAAGGGCTGAATACGCGGACGACCTTAATATCCGATTTTCTATCGGACAGATCCACTGTTACAAGTTGCAGGTGTTCATTATAGAACCAATTAAGGTTCTCTACTGCCATGCTCTCCTGAATGTGGCTCTCGGAGGTCACATTTTTCCAAAGCCAATGAAGTTTTTCGGCATTTTCCTTGAAGTAGTAGACCTTTCCGTGATCTGCTGGCGTAGAAACACTAAACGGATCTATTGGTGTCATATCTGGATAGCGCAAAGCTAACAGAAGATTGTATTCCGCTTCCCGCGCAGACTTCAGAATCGCATCACCTACGGATTTTTTATCGATCGTAGCCGCTGCTCCGCTTACGAAACATGGATATTCATCGCCGACAATTACCGTCTCAAAGACCATTCCGAAATCACTTGGAATTTGAAGAACAATCAATTGGCGTTTTTGCTTCAAGAAGTGAGCAATGCGCTTTCTGACATGAATCGGGAGGATCCTTTCATCGACTCGATACGGAGATTCCTGAGAAAACCAGTTGCACATAATAGCGTCGCGTTCAATTAGTTCGATGACGGCTCGTCTCTTGGCTTCGTCAAAGTCAAAATGAGCCGCAATGCCAGACGAATTGCCGTAGTAAATGCGGTTTTTGTCATCTTTCTGGCCATAATAAACTAAATCTGACGGAACATAAATTTCAGAGCCGTCATAATTAGTCCCCAAGGTCCAGTTAATAACGAGATCGTTCGTAAAGAACTTTACCCCGCACTTTTTAGCCTGTTCTCCCGTAAGCGGAAAATACACTTTTGGGTCGAGCCATTTACCTGGCACTTGATTTGCTGAGCCGCGGAAGTCCACTCGCACCTGACTAGATTGGTAGCGTTCGTAGCCCTCAATAGTCGCCTTAAAAACGGCGTCTGCATAAGACGGACTGGTCGCTCCGGCATATTGAATATTGCCATCTTCATCTAGATAAGTAGCAGTAGCTCCAAAGAATGAGCCATCACCGTCAAATACACGCGTCCACACGTCTTTAACTGAACGGTTTGCACCAACACGCTCCTCGACAAAACGAATCTTATTGAACTGCCCTATCTCGGAGTCTGCCGGGTAACCTACTGGAATTGCAAGTATAGGCCAAATGCTACCAGAGAGCTTGAGCTCTTGTTTCAATGGCCCGTCCTGAACACCACCCATCTCACAAACACCAAAACCTTGCTCGGCGCAATAGAGACTAATGTTTTCGGCAACATGGCCTACCTCAATGAGTGTCAAGCGATAGCCACGATTAGCATACTTGTATGGCTGACGCTCAAGATCTGCCGCAATGACGATTTGCACAGAAGAGCCAAAAGACATCTCTTCTTGATTAAAGCAGTATTTCAATTGTTCAACATCGACCTCGTCACTGAAGCAGACAAGACGATTTTGTTCGGCGTCATACTCGTAGTAACCAGGTTCAAGTCCATCTTGTGGTTTTTCGATTAGCACATAAATCCTAAGCGGATAGAGTGCCCCGCCACTCGGTACCGAATGATCAGGAATCGAGTAGGCGAAGTGACAAATACTACCGATTTGGTTAGCTGTCATCTTTCTCTCTGAAAAAGAGCGACAAGAGCGTCGATTTTCCCTGACCCGAAATAGCGCCGAAGATGTGTCGCAATCAAACTGGATAACCTCGCCAGACTTAACCGGCAACCTTTCACTTTTAGTGTAGGCTTCGACCTCGTCTTGAGTGAGATTCGAGTTGATAGCAGACGGATAGTTACTGATACGATGAAAATGCATGAACTGATGCCTTGAATCAACGATAAGTTCCATATCCTCTAGTTCAACGAGAATTTCCATCACTTCATCCTTTGGTAAGCCAGAAGACTCAATGATAGAGGAAACATTCGTATATCCATTACAAAAGCCCAAAATCTTCCAAACTTCATCAGCCATGTCGGGGTTGATATCGATCTGGTTCTCGCGGTGGAGGAATCTTATCCCTCCTTTATATGGAACCGCTGGAACCACTAAGATTGGGATAAAATTGATGTCCATCTAAAACACCTTCCTTTCTAAAGACTAGTTTTAAGGTCCTAGAGATAATTCTCCATTATATTATAACATTTTTACAGAATTTGAGCAAGAAAGAGGCCCGGAACTTAGGTTCCGGGCCAGGGGCGAAGGTTTGGCATGTGTGAGGCCAAACATTCTTGCATATCTTATGTTTGGTGAGTGGTGGAATTACTTTCCGCCTCCGCCGCAACCTCCGCCACCGCCGCCGTTACAACCGGAACCGCCGCCACAAGAGCCGCCACCACCACCGCAGCCACCGCCACAACCAGAGCCACATCCGGCTCCGCCGCAGTTACCAGCCGCAGTAACATTCACATCGTAAGGTGTACGCTTAACGTCAAGAAGCTTCTTCATAACGAATCACCGTCCTTTCCTGGAATAATGAGTGTATATATGGACAACAAAACAGCCCGCCGCGCCCCAAAGGAGCCACACATATGCGACAAACTGAGATGTTTGCCAACATAAGAAAAATACTAAAAATGTTCAACAATTTTCCACTTGTCTTGTTAGTATTATATCATGTTTCTCTAAATATGCAATATTTAGTATCAGGTTTTATTCTATTAATCATTGTTTTAAGCCTTTACGACCCCAACAAAGCCATAGTCGGCAGCCGGGACAATCTTCTTGGCCGTCAATTTAGCAATACGGCGATATAGCACCTCGACCAAAAGGCTCGCGAACAGTTCCGTTAGCTTATCTATTTTGCCAGTCTTAGTATATTCATCAAGAGCCGGGTAATATTCATCAAATTTAGATTTGCTTGGAATGGTAATTGGTACGAATCTGGTTGCGAATCAAAATATCTTCAGCATCTTCAAGCGTAAGAGTAGAATTCTCAATGGCATTAGAGTTGTAAACCATTTCTGGAAGTTCAGAAATGGCAAGCTCCTTTGTCCCCAGCCTTTAAACATCCAAAATGGAAGATCAAACCTTATATCTTATTGCTTGTTCCAAATAGGATTGTTCCAATAAACGCTACACAAAATACCAACCCTATCATCAGCAAAACTACTTGAGCCAAGATCAAAGTATTATTGCGTTTTACTGAGCCTGGCACAGTAACGGCTACTTCTGTTCTCTCAACATCATCTAGTTTTTCTGTACTTTTGATAGTTTCAGCTTTTTGCGCCTTTTTTCTATCTTTTTTGGCAATCTTTTGGTGATGCCTCATGTTTAGATAAAAATTTGTCAGCCCTACAAAAATCGAAACGCAAAATATTACAATCGCAATCATAATTAAAATCTTTTGCGAGGAATTAATTGTTGGTAGCACGCTACTCGTGCTAATTGCCGTTGCGAGTAATGCCACAAAAGCAAGTGTAATCGAAATTAGGTTATTGCTAAGTTGAATTTGCGTATTATCACCTTTATCCGCTGCATCTTTTGCATCGTCAATTATAGTGTTTACTTTTTCATCTTTTTTCTTGGGTAAGCTATTTTCCATACGACCATTATATCATGAGACGCACGTCTCTCATTGACATTGTTAGATTCTAGTTTATCAATGGAAAGAACGGAAAAGAGAAATCTTCAGATTAAGGTCCAAACGATAGCAGCTTCAATAATTAAACCTGCGTCTCCACACCATTCGTCGCCGAATCCACCCCCGAATCCACCCCCTTCGACTTCTTGCCCTTTTTCGCAGCCACCGCCACCACTGCCACTATCGCCCCCACCAGCACGACCGCACCGACAATGCAACCAACTAATAGCGGCACGTTCACGCCCGACGCCGTACCAGCGCCACCATCAACCACCGTGACATCCTCAACCGTCACAACCTCCGCCCCATCGCCAAGGAACGACTCCGGCGCAGCACTTTGGTTGACCGACACTTCGCTTCCATTCACATACAATTTATAACCATTAGCATAAACGTTCGAGTTATCCGACACCACATTCGAAAGCGAACTAATATACGAATCACCAGTCAACACCACAACCGAATCAGCGTCCAACACAAGATTCACCGTGCCCTTGTTGTCAAAAGTACCCTTAAAATAACTCCCAGTCATATTCAAGTTTAGAGACGAAATATCATCTATGACAATGTCCCCAATAATCTCTTGGGCGCTAGCATTCAACGCCACTTCCCCACCATTGGCACCCGACGTGCCCCACTTACCAGATTGCACCCGCAAAAACGCGCCGTCAGAATCATTATTTACAAATTTATTGCCAGTAAGATTAATGACCGCAGTCGTATTCGTCACGAAGAAATGGTCGCCTTGGTTAGTAACAAAGGTGCTGTTTTTGGCCGTAAAAGTCCCCGTACCGGTCTCAGCATCACCACTCATCGACTGGTAAATAAAAATATTTTTGTACGTCTCCGAATTCCCGTTCAAAGCATTGTTCGTATCAACAACAGCAGTAGACTCAAGCGTAACACTGTTCAGCCCCTCAATCACCACGCCCTCCGAAGCCGTCGCCGTAAGCTTCGCATTCCTCACGACAATATCAGCGGTAGAATAAATCGCCGGGCTACCAATACCACTAGACGTATAACTGCCACCCTCAACCGTAAGCGTACCGCCGCCACGATCGCTACGAATCGGCGCGGAAGAATTACCCGAAGTCTGCACAGTCAGATTCGTCGCATTTAGCGTACCGCCACCCGTCACCATCACGCCACCAGAATTATTGGAGCTAGTTGTAATCGTCGTGTCGGCAATGTTTATTGTGCCAGAATCGTAAGCAAAAACCGCATTCGCATGCGAACCATCCGTGGTAATCGTGCCACCCGTGATGTTCAAAGTCGCATTATTATACGCAAAAACCGCCGCATTCGTACCATAAAAATCAGAATTATCGCCACTATCATCGCCGGTCTTAACAACCGCCGGGTTAGAAAGCGTCACCGTAGCACCAGAAACCAAAAGAGCATTCTGCGCCGAGCTGGTACTCGAATAGCTTTGGTCAGACAAGCTAGCGTCGCTAGTTAATTCCGTCGCGCCACTATGAGAAACCGAGCTTGCACTTTGCCCACCGGGCACTCCGCCCGAGCCACCGCTCGGCACTCCGCCCGAACCGCTACCCGCCGATGTTCCCCCTGGTTTTTGTCCTTGTTTTTGCATTTAAACTCCTTATTATATTACTGTTAATTATACCGCCCAAGCCTAAAAATAAGCTTAAATAACTCTTTCTACTTTTTCTCCGCACTCTCTGCACTCTATTGATGGTCTGCAAGTTTTTTGAGCTTTAGCAATTTGTTCAAAAAAGTGTGTCATAGCCCAATTATAACACAACACTCATTTACTACTTTCAATTTGACCGTCGTTCAGTTATAATAAAGATGTGGAATTAACAGCCAGAGAACTTCCAAAAATACTAGAGTAGTTTCAGAGATTGAAAACCGCAAGTTAGAACAGAAAGTCCCTGATGTCGATGAGGCAGAGATGAATTCGCGTAAAGTTGAGCGACAAAAACTCACGGAAATCGATTGCCAAGCACATAGCTAGCACCGTTATCGCGATGACTAACTAGAATCTTTAGTTTCACAAACCACTTAGCCAATCATCCAACATCTTAATTCCCTCATCCGTACGACGCGCTTCCGCCCTACGCTCCTCGGTCGCACGCCCATTCCATAAGCATTTTGTGATATAATAAAATGAACAGGTCATAAAAATAGGAGAATACATGCGCTGGGAAAAAAGCAGAAAAATAAAAACTCTAATGTATGGGCTAATTGGAGCGTTAACTCTGTCAATAACACCACTACCCGCAGCCCACGCAACAGATAATTGTTTTATCACGACACCATATCAAGAGAACGTATGGAGTGACCCACTCCATAGCGACGCATTTTATGTAAGGGTTGGGAGTGTTTGCGAAATAAAACTCTACGACCTAGACGTCAGCTTCTCCGACATAGATGGAGTCGAAGGCCTAGTGCCAATCCACTCATACGAAAATGAAGCTTTTAGCAACGTCAAACAATCTAATAGAGGATTCCGATTGAGCTGGAGCGGAAGCGAAGACGAGAGAGAGGACATCGACTACATTGAGTTTAGCCCAGAAGGATCAGGAGACGATCTATTTGGATATGTGTATGTAGCTCCCATACCAAGTCTGAACCCACCAATAACCTTTAAACGCAATTTAGAAGTCACAATCAATTCCGCCCACTACGAAGTCAACGGAGAAATGAGGACGATCGAAAACCTGGTGCTAGACTCCGTGTTGACCTTCAGACCAGACAATGATAAAGAAACCCTCATGATTAGCGGCATAGAAAGGCAAGACGTCACCTACACCAGCCAACCAGTAGTGTTGCAAGGCGACCTGACAGTAGAAGAGAACAACGATCACATCACAGCAGCAGATTTAACAGAGCATTATTATCTCTATGACGATTCCGATTTATCTTTCACACCAATTGATCGTCCAACCGACCCAGGAAAGTTCTACCTAGCTGAATTTACATTCGAAAATGACCATTACAGGGCCTTACACCGAGTCCCATTCACCATCAAAGATTACGTCACTGTCACCACCAACATCTGGAGTGGTCACGGCGAAGTCTCTGCGCCCCAATATATCGATGCTGGTAGTAACTTACACGTAGACATTACCCCAGCGAACGGCTACGAAGTAATGTGGGTGGAGTATAACGGTGACGATGTAACAGAGCTTTTAAACGATGACAACTCACTAGACCTAGCCAATGTAAATGAAAATGCTTATATAGAAGTAGCATTTCGCCCCTTCTATATAGTAACTGACGGCGATGGCGATGAATATGCGCTTACGAGTGGGCAAGATTTAGCATTTATAGTAGACAAAGATTCCGCCAGCTACACCGAAGGAATGGTAACTATTATGGTAGATGGCAACTACATCGACCTCGATAATGACAGCATCATAAACCCAGCAACCCAAACTATTACTCTCAGAAGTGGTTACCTAGACACCCTAGGGGCAGGCGAGCACCAACTTAAAATCTATTTCTTCGACACAGATGTAGCCGGAATTGCCAGAGCCACATTTGTGGTGGTAGAAGCCGAGGCAGCCGAAGATTCAGGCGATGTAGTCCCAGTACCAAACACTGGCGCCACAACCACCGACACCACCGACGCCACCGCCACCGAGTCCGACAGCATAGAAACAACAAGCATGGCGGCCGTCCTTAGTGGCATCAGCCTGGCCATGATTTTACTACTAGTCAAAATCATTAAGCAAAAAGGAGCCAACCGTGCCTAAAACAGTCAACCTCTTCAAGAAAGTCCTAGTCTCGGGCATCGCCATCACCTTAGGAATCACCACTGCCCTCCCCGCACACGGCATAGGGACCGCAATCCCAAATGAAATCACCGCCACTTACCCATACTACGCCTTTATCGAAGACTCGGAAAACCCATGGAGCTCAGTTTACGATGCTCTAGACGAAACGGACACGATAGAATACAGCGACGACTATTTTGACGAAGCATCGCCTGGCGACCATCCAGAGCTAAGAGCGGTATCGTACGCTTTGGCACTAGCCGGCTACGAAAACCAAGCCGACGGCTACCCATCCACTAGCACAGCCACAAACCCTAAGTTGACCAACTTCCTAGATCAACTAGGCTTCTCCGACTACCAATTTTGGGACGAAAGCTCGGAGGAAGACGGCCACTCAATGGGCACGACCATCGGACACAAAACCTTAAGCACCGGCCAAGATCTCATCGTAGTTGCGCCACGCAATTATAACTACATGACGGAATGGCTATCCAACTTCAACGTCGGAACCAGCGGAGACCACGCAGGATTTTCAGAGTCAGCAAATTTAATGGTAGATAGATTCAACCAGTATCTCGCAAGCCACGATTTTTCCAATTATAAAGTCTGGGTAGTCGGCTATTCGCGCGGCGGCGCAGTAGTCGATCTATTCGCGAAAAAAATCAACGCGAGCATCGACAACTATGAAATGGCCTCGGACGATTTTTACGTCTACACCTTTGGCGCGCCTAGAGCCAGCGCCACCGAAACAAAATACGCCAACATTCACGACGTGAAAGACGGCAACGATTTGCTACTCGGCTACGTTTTCCCAGAACTATGGGGCTTCTACAACACAGGGACATACGAAGAAATCCACCCGGCCGACCTAGAAATGCCAGCCGCCATGGTCGACATTTCCGATTTAGCTGATAGCTCTAGAGCACTAAATCTACTTTCGTCCAACGAGGGCATAGTAGCAAAAGTCGGTACCATAAACGGCCAAACCTTCATGGACGCATGGCTGGAATTTGTCACCACTAGCGGCCTCACGCGCGAGTATTTCGACGCGGAAGTAAAGCCACCCCTCTCGGCGCTGATGAAAATCTACCAAACGAGGACCCTGGATACGCAAAGTGAAATTTTGAACTTCATCAAAGATACTGGGGGAGGCGTAGCCGGGAAGGTTGCAACAAACGCATTTGCGGATTTGATGACTGGTGGATATGGCAATAGCTTGGAAGAGGCTTTGGCAAATTTCCCACCATATCAGGACTTGGTGAAAATTTTGAGAGGCACGGCGTTGAACACAGATGTAGATGATCTCTTGACATATATTACGAATTATATGGGTGAGTACACTGATTATAGAGACACAAATGGCGAAGACCCGGCAGTAACGGAAGCAGAATTTGCAGTCATTAAAGAAAATCTGCCAAAATTAATTAAGGTCCTCTCGCCAATTATTGTAGCAGATGCAAAATACACGCAGGAAACTTACGGGGAAGATTACTCACTTTACTACACCTACACTTTGGTTTCGAACGCTTCCAAGCTAGTCATCGGCCACATCCCCGAAAGCATCATGCCGATCCTAAAAAGTCTCATCCCCGAAGCAGAAATCATCATCCCCAAGGTGCCAAACACCGGTAAGAAATAGTCATCATTCTTTAGCGTCAAACGACCCCCACGCGTCGTCTTCCCCGTCCTCCACCAAACCCCCCGTCCGGTACTCCGAAAACAGCTTCACTTCCTCCACCGGGATCACGAACTCCATTTCTTGAATCACCGCATGGTTCACCACCGTATAATCCAGCACCTTGAAGCCCACCCACTCCGAATTCCAAATCTTCACCCGCTGGTCATACACCATCTGGCTCATCAAATTCTGATATTTCTTCCCCGGCTTCTGCTTCACCGTCAGCCTCTGCACCCAAATCTCCACATAATCCGTCGTCGGACGCGTCTGCATCTTCAGCATAATATTACTAGCCAAACTCTTCCGCGAAATCCCCGGGTTAAAACTCATCAACTTAGTCATAATCGCTATACACACTTGCACCGTCCGCGGATTTCGTATCATCATCTCCATCACAATCCCCAGCATCGCATACAAATCCCCCGTCCGATGCTCCAAATTATAAATCTTCCGCTCATAGAGTTCAAACAGTGCCTTCTGCACGCTCCCCGAATTCGGATATCGCCTCGCCAAATCATAAATCATCAGTAGCTGCCTCTGTAGCCCCAGCTCCCTCACCCCATAGCCAACCTCGCCACCCCGCGCCACCACATCACCAGAATCCGGTTGTGCTCCCACCACCATCCCCTGTCGCGTTTCCCAATAACTCTTGTCCTCCTTCCGCGCACGCGCAATTATGTCATCCGACACCGCCGTCTTCGTCGCATTCAACTTCATCTCAAACCGCGCCAGCACCTCCGCCAAAATCTTCAGTAGCTTCCTCACCGTCGTCTCATTCTCCGCAAACATCCGATAATCATCCCGAAACCTCACCACCGTATACTCGCCCTTCACCCTCTGCCGACGCACCTCGTTATCAAACACCACGTCAATATACCCCAAAATCGCTTCCGCCAAAAAATCCGTCAGCACCGCCCCCTGTGGCATCCCCACGTAATTCCCTTTCTCCGAACTTGCCAAAATTTCCGCCAACCGCTCGCCAACCCCACCCCCAATCGCCCGCTCCAAAATCCGCAAATCCATCGACCCATAGCAATCCTGTATATCCGTCTCCGCCATCACGTTATAGTAAATCGCCATCTTCATCGTCATTTGCTCAATCCCGCTCCACCACCGCATAATCGACGACGCCGCCACTTTTTTCTGCGAAATTAGCCCCGGCGTCACACTCGCACAAATCACCGTCCCCTGTTTCTCAAACAACGAAAACCGCGCCTGCATCCTCTCCCAATTCTCCACAAAAATCCTCACCATCTCCACATACACCAAAGGATGCATAATCCTAAACTCCCTTTGCGAATATTCCTGAGCGTTCTTACTCACCGCCAACCGATAATTCACCCCCTCGTACTTTCGCAAATCTTTCACGCACAGTTCCATCAGCCTTCCCCGCCGATTTCTTTTCTCCATCTCCCTCAAAATCCCACCAAAATCATAGTAGGCCGGCAACGGCACCGTACAATAATTCTCCGACTTCATCAAATACCGCTTCACTTCAAAAGCGTTCACCCCCAAAAGCAATCCTCCACTTTTAGTCCTCTTCACTCATATATTATATCACAAATTATTTCGCGTATTCGATTGCGCGGGTTTCGCGTATCACGTTAACTTTAATTACACCCGGATACGACATCGTCGCTTCAATCTTGTTCGCAATATCTCGTGCCAATTTCAACGCCGACAAATCATCAATTTGCTTCGGTTCCACAATCACCCGAATCTCCCGCCCCGCCGAGATAGCGTAAGCCTTATCAATCCCCGGGAACGAAGTCGCAATATTCTCAAGGTCGCGCATCCTTTCCGCAAAGTTCTCCGCCGAAATATTCCGCGCTCCCGGCCGCGCCGCACTCATCGCATCGCAAATCTTAATAATAATCGCTTCCGGCGTCGTCGGCTCGATGTCATCGTGATGCGCTGCAATCGCATGCACCACCGGGTCCGGCATCCCGTACTTCTTCGCGAGCTCCGCCCCAATCTCCGCGTGCTTCCCCTCAATCTTATGCGTCACCGCCTTACCAATGTCGTGCATCAGTGCCGCCGTCTTCGCTACTCGCTTATCCGCGCCAATTTCCTCGGCAATCATCCCCGCCACGTGCGCCATCTCAATCGAATGAAGCAGCACATTCTGCCCATACGACGTCCGGAACTTCAACTCACCCAAAAGATGCACTAGCTCCCGCGGAATTCCAACTAGCCCCACCTCGCGCACCGCATCCTCTCCGGCTCGCACTACTTCCTTCTCAATTTCCTTCTCCCCCTTCGCTACCGCTTCCTCAATCGAAGCCGGGTTAATCCGTCCATCCTTCATCAACCGCTCAAGCGCATACCGCGCCACCTGCCGCCGAATCGGGTCAAACGACGACAAAACCACCATCCCCGGTGTATCGTCCACCATAATATCCACCCCCGTCGCCCGTTGCAAAGCCTGGATGTTCCGCCCCTCTTTACCAATAATCCGCCCCTTCATATCGTCATCCGGGAGCCTCAAAGCCGTCACTGTCCGGTCCGCCGTCACCTCAGACGACATCCGCTCCATCGCAGTCAGCAGTATCGCCTGCGCCGCCTCGTCCACATCGTGCCGAATTTCCTTCTGCTCTTTCACCACCAACCCCACCAAATCTTGCTTAATGTCGTTTTCGGTCATCTTCATCAACTTGTCCCGCGCCTCGTCTTTCGATAGCGCCGCAATCTTCTCCAACTTCTCGTGTTGCTTCGTCCGAATCTCGCGCACCTCATTTTTCAAATCTTCCAGTTCCTTCTCTTCCCTGTTTAGCTTCTCCGTCTTCTTCTCTAGCTGATCCAACTTTGCATCAAGCGCCCCCTCCCGCTCCGCCAAGCGATTCTCGGTCTTTTTCCACTCCTTCCGCCGTTCATTCTCTTCGCCCTGATTCTTCTCCGCCAAAGCCGAAGCCTCTTTCTTCGCATTCATCACGATGTCCTGCGCCTCACGCTTCGCCTTCCGCACCAGGTCATCCGCCTTGTCCTTCCCCCCATTTTCATTATGTTTGTTGTAGGCAAAAATCCCGCCCGCGCCCACGCCCAGCCCCACTATCGCGGCAATAATCGGAATCACTATTTCCATATTTCCTTCTTTCTAATTGTTTTTGTTAGTATTTTTCTCTATACCAACGGGTTAACAAATAACATCAAATTAATAATTTTCCTCCCCTATTATAACATATTTCTCTCAAAATTAAAACCCTAAATCACACTCGCCGCGATCCGCGCTTCCACCATCCCCGTCGACGTGTTTCTCACCACCAGGTCCACGCCATTACACGCCCGCTCGATTTTATGCGTCACCCATCCCGCCGAGTTCCTTACTACCAGCGAGTTCGATACCAAACTCCCCTCGATATACGAGCTCGACCCATCCGGCGCCTTATAAATCACGCCATTTCGCACCAACATTTCTTCTAGGTACCCCATTTTCACTCCACTTTTTAACTTCTACTTCCATCCTACCGCACTCACTTTCAAAACGCAAGCATAGCCATTTATTTTATTTTTTCCGCACAAATCCAAAAACGTGTTATAATAGAATTGCGATCACTTAACATTTAATAAGCATCGGTTGGAAAAGCAATCAATGTTTCGAACATCACAAAAAGACATTATTTGTAGTAAGACGTTAAAAGCGGCACCACTAGGGCCACTTATGCCGTCTTGCTACTGAGATTGCGAAATCTCGATGCATGAATGTTAAGTGATCGCACCCTAGCGGTGCCACTTTTATTTTCGGCCTCGCTAGAGAAATAACATTAATAAGAGAGGTAAACTCAAAGAGGCAAAATGCAGGTCATACAACTACAATCAATCAAGAATTATATCAAACATTCCCATCATCAGACATTATCCGGAATCTTCGCTACCTTTTCACTTTGTTTGTTCGCCCTACTTACGGTATTTCCCATAGTAGGTGTTGAACAAAAAACCGAAGCCGCCACCGGCACAGCGTCTACTACCTCTCTCACGCTGACCACTACCGGTGGTGCTTCCTTGGATCTTGCCGTAGATAGTAATAATGGTACCTTTGCTACGACTGACCCTGCTTCATCTAACTATTCCAGTACTAGTACCCAAGCCGAGTTTACTGTTACTACTACTAACTATACTGGCTATACCTTAAGCATTAGTAATAGCGATAGTGATACCAACCTCACCGCCAGTGATACCACTAGCGGTAGTTCTACCATTGCCTCCATTGGCTCTGCTACTGGCTCCAGTGCAGTACCAAGTACTGGTATTTCTGCTACCACCTTCAATACCACTGCCTATAATGGCATGTGGGGCTATAAACCAAGCATGCTCAACTCTTCCCCTAACTCTAACTATCTCCCTTCACCTACTACTACCGCCACTACCCTAAACATCACCAACTGTGCTAATGGAAGGAGCAATGGTAGCAATACTTGCCCCGATGCTGTAGATACTTATACTATAGACTTAGCAGCTAGACTAGAATATACTCAGGATTCTGGTAACTATACCAATACCTTCATCCTTACTACCGTAGGTAATCCTATCATTTATACTATTAACTACACTGATAATACTGGCGATAGTAGCGTTAACGGCATTCCTTCGGCTACGGTTGAAGCATCAACTTCTGACACTAGTGTTACATTAAATAACGCCACTCCTACCCGTACCGGTTATACCTTTTCTGGCTGGTGCCTGGGCACAGTATCAAATAATGGCACCACCTGTACTGGCACACAGTATAGTGCAGGAGAAAGCTTCGGCATAGACCAAACCGCTGAAAACACTACCACCCTCTATGCAGTCTGGACACCGAACGTCTATACTCTTACACTTACAAATACTAACGCTACTACCACTGGCTCTACCGCAGCTAGGGTGACTTATAATAGTAGTACTGTCTATGGTGGCACGAGTGGCACCAGTGGCATTACTAATCCGTCTAGGAGCTACAATTTCACTACCTTTAGCAATGCCTATAACAACGCTTCTGACGCGATAGTTTCTAGCACCGCCAACAAAACATATACCTATGGCTTTGATGGCTGGTACACTGCCAGTAGTGGCGGTACTAGAATTATCACCAGTGCCGGTGCTCTAGCCGCCAGCACTTCCTATACTAATTCTAGCAGTGCCTGGACTAGTACTAGTAGTCCTACTCTCTACGCACACTGGAACTATGGTAGTGTTACACTCCCCACCATTACCAAAACTGGCTATGATTGTGGCTGGGGTACTAGCACCAACACTACAACAAAAACCTACGGTAGTGGCGCCACCGTTACCAGTACCAATGCTCCTACTACTAACACTGCGCTATACGGAGTCTGTAGCGTCAAAACTAACCTTTCGCTTAAAATATCCTTTGACTCTGGTGTGACCAGCGTAGCTGTAAAAACTGGGAGTGCTAGTGGCACTACAGTAGGTACAGTATCTACTAGTGGAAACACCGTTACAGGCTTAACCTATGGTACCGCATACTACCTAGTTCCGACCTATGCTAATGGCAAGAAGCTCAGCTCCTGGAGCCAGGATAGCGGTGCAGTAGGCACGCTCAGTTCTACCACCGCCGAGAACCCGACTTATACTATCGGAGATGGGACGAACGCCGTAACCTTAAATAGCCAAAATGCCGCTACCTACATTCAAGATCTTACTCTCGCAAGCTGTCAGAAGAACGTTGGTACAAATGGCAATGCATCTAATGTGGGCGATATTATCAATGTGGTAGACAGTCGCGATAGTAAAGAATACACCGTCCGCTACATCAACGGTGCCTGCTGGATGACTAGCAACCTTCGCTTCACCGAAACCACGCTTAGCTCCAGCACCTCCAATGTTGCCTCTACCTATACCGACGCTTCACCGTACACAATTAACCAAAACAAAAGCGCTTCTGCATGGAAAAGCCTATCCAGTGATTCTGTCTGCAAGGGTTCCTCGCTAGACTCAAATAATTCTACTTACCAATGTATGCAATCAGGTAACGACAATAACGGTAATCCTACTGTCTGGTATAACTATGCTGGTGCTACAGCTGGTACTATCACTGGTACGTCTAATTCCACTGCAGCTACCTATGACATCTGCCCCAAGGGCTGGCATCTTCCAGCCGGGAATTCTTCTGCGGCAGGTGGCATTAACAGCATAACCTCATACAAAGACGCCTTTAGTCCGGTTTACGGCGGGTACTACAACCTTGGCTCTCTTAGCAATGCGACTACGTACGGGAGCTGGTGGTCTGCTACGGCTAGCAATAGTACCGGTCGCTACTTCCTGTACTACAACAATGGTAGTCTGAGTACCAGCAGCTACTACGTTCGCTACGGCGGGTTCTATGTGCGTTGCGTGCGTACTACCTAGTGAATTACTCCCAACAAATGGAAAGGGGCTCAGCTGCTTGACTTATTCTCACCAACGCGTTATGCTAAACATAAGAACGGTCGCTAGAAAACTATTCAAAGATCAGATTATGTTATCCCAATCGAACATCATCGCAGTCACGTGGATTTATATATTCACGACCAACGTCGAGCCCACCGTTCTCTACTCTTATCCAACCTCAAGCACCACCCCTACCCCTCCCTCAGCACCTCCGGCTTCAGCAAGAAATCCATCAACCCCACAAACAACACCCCTCTCTCATCCCGATACGGTCTAATGTTTTCCATCGTCACCACCACCTTCTTGAACGCATCGCCAATCCGCTTATAAACTTCCGTCTCTTGGCGCATCTTATCCGCATCCGCAACCGCAAAGGCCGACTGAATATAATACCTCTTATCTACCTGATTACACACGAAATCTACTTCGTATTGTTTTCGCACATTCTTGCCATCCTCCGTCGCATTCACCTCCACCAACCCCACGTCCACATTAAACCCCCGATTTCTTAGTTCATTGTACAAAATATTCTCCATCAAATGCCCCACTTCCTGCTGGCGAAAATTCAACCGCGCATTGCGCAACCCCACATCCTCATAGTAATACTTAGATGGAGTCGACAAATATTTATTACCGCGAATATCATAACGCTCCGCCTTGCTAATTAGAAAAGCGTCCACCAAATAGTAAATATATTCTTTCACCTCCGCTTCAGTAATATTCTTCACTCCCGCATTTTCAAAATAATTCGCCAACCGATGCGGATTAGTCAGCGAACCCACATTCGAAGCCAGCGCATCCACCACGCTAGCCAGCTCCGCATCATCCTTCAGATCGTGTCGCTCCTTAATATCCGAGAAATAAACCTCCTGAAACAGCCCCTTCAAATACGCCGACTTCCGCTCCTCCGTCCCGAACGAAAGCGAGAGCGGCATCCCTCCGAAGTTCATATATTCCCGCCAAACCGTCTCCGGATGCTCCAAGGCATTTTTAGCCACACAAAATTCCGCAAAACAAATAAGTTTCGCGTTTTACTTCTTTCATTGTTGCCTTCAATTCTACTTCTATAAGATTTTTGCGGGTACCCGCAAAAATCTTACAAGCATTACAACCCCTATCTAGAAAACAGCCCCCGCTTCTTTGCTCCCTTAAACTCTTCCAAAAGTTCCTTCTGCTTTTTCGACAAATTCCGCGGGGTCTCCACTATCACCGTCACAATATGCGCCCCCCGGTCGCCATCATTTCTAAACGGCACCCCGTGCCCCGACAGCTTAAACGGCGTCCCGCTCTGCGTCCCCGCCGGCACTTTCATCGTCACTGGCCCATCCACCGTCGCCACCTCGATCTCGCACCCCAGCGCCGCATCTACCATATCCACCGTCGCCTCCGACAAGATAATCGCCCCCTCACGTGTCAACGACTTGTGCGGTTTCACCCGCACCCGGATGTACAGGTCCCCCGGCTCTGCCGAAGCCCCCGCATCCTCCGGCGCCGGCCCGCCTTTTCCGCGTAGCCGTATCGACATCCCGTCATCAATCCCCGCCGGTATCTTCACCTTCAGGTTCTCCCCGTTCACCGACACCTCTTTCGTCGTCCCAAAAACCGCCTCTTCAAACGTCACTGTCACCATCGTCTGATAGTCCGCCCCTCTCCGCGGTCGCCTCGCCCCACCAAACCCAAACAAACTCCCAAGAATATCATCAAACGCACCCCCACCCCCAAAGTCAAAGTGAAACTCCTGCCCGTTAAAGTTAAACGCTCCACCAGAAAACGGCCCGCCAGCTCCTCCAGTCCCCCCAAAGTCATTTCCTACTCCCGCGTGCCCAAACTGATCATACCGCGCCCGCTTCTGCTTATCCGAGAGCACCTCATGCGCCTCGCTAATCTCCTTAAACTTCGCCTCAGCCTCCTTGTCGCCCGGGTTCTTGTCTGGGTGATATTTCACCGCCAGCTTCCGATAAGCCTTCTTAATCTCATCATCAGACGCCGTTTTCGGCACCCCAAGAATCTCATAATAATCACGTTTCGTAGTCATAATACCCCTATTATATACCATTAGCACTCAAAATGCAAGAGTGCTAATATTCCCAGCGATTTATCGCAGTCGGGGGACGCTAGAGCTCTTCAGTACTCAAATCCTCATACCGCACCAACTCTTCCCTCACTCCGAAGGGGCGTAGCCACTCCATCGCCCGCCCATAATTCCCCCCAGTATAATCCTTCACTAGCACCAAATATCCCGCCCCACCATCACTAAACCCCGTGAAATCATACTCATACGAAATCACATATTTCACGTAGTCACCATACCCCTCCGAAAAATACTCCACCGTTCGCGGTAGCTCCGCCAGAACCGGCGCCGACTCCAAAATCTCCTCCACCTGCCCAAGCGTCGCATTGTTCAAAATCTCCCCCTTAACCAGCGCATCCCCCGGATGCTCGTCATACCACGACTCATTCCCAGAAACCGGCTCGAGGTACAAAGACACTGACACCGTTGCCCCCTCACCCACCACCAACCGTCCCGTCTTCGGTAAAAACCCTTCCGCCGTCACCGTAACCTCATATTCCCCCGGCACCACCGCATACTCCCCCATCGCCGAAAACTCACTCTCCCCCACCTTCACCTTCGCGACGCTCGGCGCCACCATCACCGCCACCTTCCCGGAATATACCACCGAGCGTACCAAAAACACTAGCGACACAATAAGCGCCACTACCAAAACCCCTACCACTCCCCATATTACCCCCCAAAACTTCCGCCCCTCCCGCTTATCACTCTTCGTCTTACCCACCATATATTATATATTAATCCTCCGATACACATTATAATGCCGCGCCCCCGCCCCCGTTCCATTGTCCGTAAAATACACCCCCGCAAAATGTTCCCCCGTCCGGTCATTAAACGACGCCGACGCCTGCGACGCTACCCCATCAATCTCCCCCACGTACAAATAAATATGCCGTCCATTCTCCGTCGTCACAAATATATCTCCCGGCAAAAGCTCCGAAACATCGCTCGCCTCCACCTTCTCATACATCTCCGGATGTGCCACCATATACGCCTCCTGCGCCCCTGGCGCAAAAATCGGAAACTGAGAGTCCGCTCCCGAGTACCGCATCACCGTCCCCACAAACTGGTCGCAACTCGCCCCAATCGGCGCGCACCCCGTATTATTACACGGCGCCGTATACCCGCCCACCTCGCGCATCGCCTCCACATACTCCGGCTTCGGGTCAAACTTCGTATGCGAAGACCCATCCCACGACAATAAAATCGCCGTCTCCGCAATCGTCCCCCCGCCCGACTCACAATATCCCGACTCGCCCGCCAGTGCCACATACTTGACAAAAGCCCCAAAACGTGTTGAAACAGAGCCGCTTTCGTACTGCCCGTCCCGCACGTACCGCCCCGCCCACGTCGCATTCATCGACGTGCTCGTCGGGTCCCTCGAGGCATCATACCGGTTGTACACATACGGCGACCCCGCGCCCGCCTCGGCCTCCTCCTGCGAGTATCCCATCGAAAGCGCCTTCTCTACATACCGCGCACTCGCCCCATTGTATCGAAAAAACAGCCTCGCCACACTAGACTCGTCATCCAAATCCCCTCCAGAAAGCCGGTTGATCACCTCCGCCGCCAACATCGTCTGCCGCCGAAACTCCTCTTCCGAAATCTCACTCGCCGGCTCAAACCTTCCCTGCCCACTCGCCACATAAGACATCAGCTGGTAAACCCCTTGCCCATTCGCCGGATTATAGCGCCTTAGCCCCGTTTCCATACTATGTATCACCGCAAGAATCTGCCACGAAAACCCATACTGCGAAGCCGCTTCCTCATAAATCGCCCGGTTCGCCTCGATCGCCGAAAGCTCCACCTCGCTCCACACCGTCGCCCCCGCATAATTATAATTCCCCGCCCCCACCCCGGTACCGCATTTCTTCTCATTCCCGTCATAGAAAAACACCGAGTACAAACTATGCAGATGCAGTTGCTCATCCGACATCTTCGCCGCCTGCGCACTCGGACTCAAAAACAGCGTCAATCCCGCCAAAACCACAAGCAAGAGCCTTCTCACCTTCATACCATAATTATAACATAAAATCACTATTTCGTCACTGCTTCTGCCCTGGGTTCGTCGTAATCAGTCGCTCTTCCGTCTCCGACGCAATCACCTGAATATGCACATGATTTTGCCCCGCAAAGAACAGCCCTTGCCCCACCGGAAAGTTCGCCAATCTCCGCTTCTCTTCCTCAGTCAGCTTAAATACATCCGACAGCACATCCACCGCCGAGGCCGACTGTTTCAAAAGTAGCTGCATCGACGAGTTCGCCACAATCGCCCGCCCCATCTTTGACCCCATGAAATCTTCCACGTCCTGCGTAATCGTCGTGAGCCCGAGGTAATACTTCCGCGCCCGCTTCGCGAGTGAGAACAAAAAGTTCGCCGAATCATCATATTGCATCAATTGCCACGCCTCATCCACAATCAGAAGCCGTTTCTTCTGCTCCGCCCGCACCACATTCCAAATGTGCGACAGCACGATATACATCGCCACCGGCCGGAGCTCATCCTCGAGGTCCCGAATATTGAACACCACCATCTGGTTATTAATATCTACATTCGATTGTTGCGAGAAAATCCCCGCAAACGTCCCCGTCGTATATTTTCGCAAACGTTGCGCCAGCGCCGGCCCCGACCCTTCCATGTGGAGCAATGTATCATACAAATTCATGATCGTCGGCGGCGTCGACTGGTGCGTCAAAGGATCCGACGTAATCCCCGCTCGTGCATACGTATCGATCAGCGCCTGGTCTAGGTCCGCCTCTTCGTTCGCCGTCAAAGCCGGCACCACCTGCCCACCCGACGACACCTGATTTCCGCCGAGCATCAGCCGAAACAGCCCATGTAGCGTCACCAAATTCGCCCTGAGAGCATCGTTCGCGTCCTCCGCATCCACCACTTTCGGCAAATCAAACGGGTTAATCCGCACATCCGAGTTTAGTGACAACCGAATATACGACCCACCCACCGCATCGCACAGCTTCTGATACTCATTCTCCGGGTCAATAATCAAAATCTCCGCCCCCACCATCATCGACCGAAGCGCCTCCAGCTTTACCGTAAATGATTTACCTGCACCCGACTTCGCAAACACCACCATATTCGCGTTTTCCAAAGAAAACCTATCAAAAATCACCAGCCCATTATTGTGCATATTAATACCGTACAGTATTCCCTTATCTTGTGTCAAATCCGCCGAAGTAAACGGAAACGACGTCGAAATCGCCCCCGTATTCATATTCCGCCGAATTTGTAGCTGATCCATGCACTGCGGCATAATCGAGTTCAGCCCCTGCTCTTGTTGCGAAGACGCCACTTTTGAGAAAATCATCTGCTGCCCAAAAATCGTCTCAATCTTCTGCTGGATGAACTTTAGCTCATCCAAAGAATCCGCCCAAATCGTCACATACAGCCCAAACCGGAAAAACCTCTCCGCCCCCACCTGCAACTGGTCACGCAGTTCCTCCGCGTCATTAATCGCCGCCTCGAGCTCCGGGTCACGCACCCGCCCTTTCTCCGCATTCAAGTTCATCGAAGCCTCGAGCTGCGTCACCTTCGTCTTCAGGTTCTTCATCACCACTGCCGACTCCACCGGGTAAATATACATCGACACGTCAATCACCTCGTCGATATTAATAATCGGCGAAATCCACCCCGTATACAACGTCCGTGGATACCCATACACATAAATCGTCCGCCCGTATTTGTTCCCCAGCCGGAAGTAATCCGAATGAATCTCAATCGAAGACGGCGAAATCAAATCTCGTAAAGTATTCGTCCCCTGTTCAAACGCCCGCTGGATCTCCGCCGCTTCCATCGCCTCCGCTTGCGCCGCAATCTCCGCCGCCGTCAGCTTCTTCTTCCTAGCCATTTTGCCCTCCTTTTTCTCCCTTCTTGACATACATCGTAGCTACTTGCGAAAAATCCACCAACGGCTCCCTCACCGCCGTATCTGGGTTATTAAAGTTGTAGTAGAGCTCTGCCAACTCCTTCGTATTCAGCCTCACCGACTGTATCCCAATCTGAAATAGCCCCGAAATTACCGTATCCACCCGGTTCGTAATCTCCGTCAAAGCCTTATCATACGTCGCCCGGTCAATCCGCGTCACTTCCTGCGTTTTAGCACTAAACATCTTAAACAAATTCTTCGTTTGTTGCAATGCTTTTTCCACATCCGAAGACGGATAATACGGCACCACAATGAAAAACGATTTATCCATAATGTTCGCTTCTTGTGACAAAATATCGATAAAGTTAATGTAATCATCCATCAAAACCCCCAGAAGCATATTGTCGTTGTTCCGCCGAATTTCTGTCAACCTCTCGAGGTACGGCCCGATGTCCACTCGCTGGCTTCTCACCAAAATCTGCGTTGTAAACTTCAGTGAATTCAAAAAGTTCTGGTACGAATATTCTACCGCCTCGCGCTCCGCATCGCTCATCAAATCAAAGTTAATCGACCGGCAAGCCACCACCGCCCGAAACGACCCGTCTTTCATGATCACCACATTATCTCGCATCTCCGAAATCAATAGCGTCGACTGCGTCGAAGTCGGCGATTCTTTATTTGGCGAAACCGGCGCCACTGCCATTGCGTTTGTCGCTGCCGAACCGATCGCCGCCGCTTGCGCTGGCGCCTGACCCGGCATAATCTGTTGTGGCATCACCTGTTGTGCCTGTTGCACCGGCTGCCCAGCCCCCGCCTGCGCTGGCGCCTGTCCCGGCATAGTTTGTTGAGGTTGTTGCGGATTCATTTTTTAGTGTAGCGAGATAAATACTTCGCCATCATCCTTTCTGTTTAATCTTTTAGCTTCCTTTGCAATCGTTTCCACCGAAAAATCAGAATTATTAGCTAATTCTATTATAGCAGGTTTTGGCGCGTTTGTGGGAACTTTTTCCTTCGTCTCGGCTTTTGCGGGCGTCTCCTTGTTCAGCTGTCCACTCGCCCCCACAATCGCCGGACCCGCTTCGCCAAAATTCATCGTATCATTCCTCGAAATCGCCTCTTTCATCTCCTGAATCGCCTGCGTATGTCGCGCCATCTTGTCCTGATCGATCACGCGGTTAATCATCTGCGATTGATAATTCTCAAACATATCCGGCGTCGCGGCCGCTTCCGCCACCAAATCATCCCGCATCACGCTCGAAAAAGTCCCTTTAATCGCATACCCTTCCGAGTCCACAATGTCAGCGAGAAACGACAACCGATGCGTCGCCTCCTCGCCTGTGATGTCCCGAGTCCGCGTTTCTTCCACCACCTTCGGCGCCGTAATCAAAATCGTCGACTCCCTCTGCCCCGGAGTCCACACTCGTTTCCGCGGTTTTATATAGTACGACACAATCGCCGCAAGATACGTTTCCATCGGCTGGTCCTTCTTCAGTGGCAACGCCAGCGCCAAGAAAAACAACACAAACGGTAGCGGAATAATCACCAGCGCCGGAAAAATCTGAAACAGCCCCACGCCAACCCCCACCAGCCCACCAGTAATCAAAAGATACACAAACTGCCGAAAGCTAAACGGCCCGATTAACTTATCATCCGCCTCAACATCCTGAGGCACCTTATACTGCGCCATATATATATTATACCATACCCCACGAACAAGCCGACAAGCTTGCCAAATTAATCATAATCAACGTACGCTAGCAGCTCTTCGATTTTTTCGTAAATTTGTTCCTTCGTGACGCCATAGCCTTCGCTCACAATGAAGTCTTGTAGCTGGTCAGGGATCCAAGCCGTCTCCTTATATTCAGCACAATATTCGGATAGTAATACCACAAAATCATCCGCATCAAGAGAGCTGTTATATATATCAAATATCTGCGCCGCATGGTTCACTCTTGTGCTAGAATTTCCTTTTGTCTCCCCATCATGTTTGCCGCCAGCAGCAACTGCATGTTTATTCCCATTCTCATCCACCGTATAAAGCGTCGACCGAATTTCTTTTGTAATTTGTCGCATATCGCCATCCTGCTCATAAGGATCCGCATCCACCATCTTACCTTCGCCCCACTTTGTATCAAAGACTTCCTTCAACTTCTTCCACTTTTCTACGGTTCCAACTTTTTGGTTGTCCATCGTATTTTGAGTTTGTCTAGACATCATCACCGTCATCTTTCTTGCAGCTGGAATGATATACTTCTCTTTAATTCTTTCTAGCAACTCTTCTCTCGTCGCTTCTTCAGCTGGTACCTTAATCTTATTTCCATCTTCATCTTTCCTAATTCCGTAAATCGGTTCACCATTAACGTTCAAATACCCACGAATCAACTCTGTAGGGAAAACTTTCTCCCAGTTATCCGGATTCATAATTGTAGAAAACATGTCAATCGCATCACTATCTTGCATATTCCACGCACCCGGCTTCGTTGCCTTATTCAAACTATCAAGATACGCCAAATATTCCTGCGCGTAATTCTTGATGTAGCCCTTCTTTACCATCTCCGCCACCATTGGACTAAATGCTGCATTCTTTTCCTTAAAAGGTGCTGTCAAAAGCGCACGACCAATCGTAGTCCTAAACGCATCCAACCCCATATTCCGAAGCACCGGTATTTCACTATTAGGCTGTTCCTTAACACCAGCATGAATTACCAACATATTGTTAATCGGGTCATTAATAGGTGCATCAAAGTTAGTCATCAATTCTTTAATCGCCGACTTATCCTTTTTGTAAATTCTCGTTACATAGTTACCGTTCACGTCATACCAGTCAAAATACGGACCATTTGCGTCAAATTTGTCCCACATCACCAAATCTTCTGGATGGTTTACGCGCAAATCATCTCGCATTGTCTCAATACGATTACCTTCCTTATCCGTCGCATAGCCATCGTCATCAATATAATAGTTGAACAAGAAATTACGGAAATTACGCTTATCCGGCGGGAATTTCGCCGCCACAATACCGATATCTCGACGCTGGTTACTTTCAACCGCGGCAGCTCGTGCAATGATTTTGCCAAGCACCCTTAGCTGTCCAGTTTCGCCCAAGCCGCCAGCCGAAGACAGTATGAAGTGGCGATACTTCTTCATCCTCAGTTTTCCTTCCTCAGTATCCGTCGCGTTCGGGTCATAATTCGTCGTTGCGTCTAGATATTGACTCACCATAAAGCCAAAGTCAGCTTCCTCATCATTCTCCTTCGTCATTTGCGCACGGCTATATTCTAGATAAGCCGCCCCCGCTCTCTCAGCCCTTTGCGATTCAGCATCAGATTTCTCAATTACCCTAGCCAGCTTCTTATCGCCCGCCGCCTCTGCTGCCTTTATTCTATTTCTTACGCTTTCACTTACATAATAACTCCCGTAGTTATTCAAAGCATGCGCCGTATCCATAGTTGCCATCTCACTCAACAAATGCGAAGTCGAAGCTTCCTTTGCCGTAATTGTATACTTATTGGGTTTCAAGAATTCTTCGTTACCCTGCGATTTCGTACCATCGTAACCTTTCCCCTTGCCGCTTATTCTGCGTTGCACATAAAAATTCGACTCGTTCTTACGCAACGTTTGCAAATTCTCAACGTCCTTCTCCCTTAATGCTTTTCTATTATCCAAAAATCGGCGCAAATGGCTAGATGGAGTTTTTCCAAAATTCAACGATCGCAAATTCGTTTGCTGCCGATGCGACTCCGCCCACGCCCGATTCGCTGCCAACGGCTTCGCCGCCAACCCCGACAGCTTCGTATGCACCGTCGAGAGGAACGTTCCGCTCATCTTCATCAAGCTCCAAGAGAAAAACAGCGGGAAAATCTGCACCGCCACCCCCAGCATCACGCCAAACCCATCCTTCGCCGACACGATAATTGCCCAACCCGCCAGCTCCGACGCGCCAAACAGTAGCGAAAACATCGGATAAAACACTAGCATCTTCGCGAGCAACTCCCGCCATTTATTGAACCACCGATCCGTATTCGGCAACATATAGGCCACCACTGCTAGCGGCGCAATCATAATCAGAAGCGCCACCACCGCCTGTCGCATCGCAATCGTCACGAGCCCCACCGCCACCGCCACAATCGCCCCAAGCACCGTCGGTATCAACATCCAGATCGCCCCAAGCTCAAACGCAATTGTACCCGCCCCCACCGCCAGCGCCGCCCCACCATTCACCGCCGTATAAAGCTCCGTCGTTGTCACCACATTGGCCCCCGATATCTCCATCGCCCCCATCGTCGACGTCTCAATCGATTCAAACAGCCCCCTCAGCCCCCCGCCTATAATATTCGACGCATCCACCGCCACCGAGCACAGCATAAAACTCAAATTCACCAGCACCGCCGCCACAATCAGCTTCGGTAGCACCTTCTTAATCCCATAGTTCGAAATCCCAATCCCCGTAATCTGCGAGTACACCACCACCAGCAGGAAGATGATAAACACAATGTTCGTCACCCCCCTAAAATATTTCCACACCTCATATATCGGCGAGCCATCTTTCATCTCCACCGGATTAATCGTCAAAATATCCTCTATCTTATCGTGAAGCCAGTCCACCGCCTCGGCGATCTTCCCCGTCCCCGGACACACCAACCATCCAACCGCCCCCAGCGCATCCGCACAAGTCGTCTTCGCCCCCTGAGCCCCCTCCGGGTTATCCTCTTTCCCAGATTGCTCAGTAGTCTCAGTAGTCTCAGTAGTATTGGTAGTATCAGTAGCCCCCGTTTCTCCAGTTCCCGCCGTATCTGTATTGCTCACTGTCTCGGTACCATTTACCGGCTCCGCCATCACTGGCGTCGCCCCTATTGACAGCACCCCGGCAAGCATCACCATCATACTAAAAAAACACCCAAAAACAGTCTTCACCAAACTGAATTTTGAGGATTTTTTTATTATCATCGTAAAAATCGCCTCCCTATAAGGCTTACTTACAATTATAGCACGCATAAGCGTTTTTGTCAAGAGCTATTACATATTTTAGTAGCTTTTTCTCGCGAGATATGCTATTATATAAACATGACAACAAAATCTATCCGATTCTTTATTGCTACCACCCTATTAGTTCCACTTCTGTCCCTCATTACCCTCACGCCGGCCTACGCCGACGACACCTACTCTGGCAAAGATTGTTCCAAATATGTTGATGCTTACGGCGACCCGATCAAGGCCACTTACGACCTCTGCATGGAAAACGGCGGTTACGACGGTGGCCAGTCTGTCGACAACATCCCCGCAAGCTACGGCTCCTGCGATACCTTTTTCCTCGGCCTCGTCCCTTGGCACTGCAACGTCAAGGAGAACCCCAGTAGCGAAACCGAACTCACCGACAACATCATCACCATCGCCGGCAACATCTTTACCGACATCACCATCATCGCCTCCTACCTAGTCGTCGGCTATGTTATTTACGGTGGCTATCTCTACATGTTCTCCTCTGGCGACCCCAGCAAAGCCATGGCCGGCAAAAAGACCCTCCTGCACGCCTTCATCGGCCTCGCCATTGTTGTTTTCTCTAGCGTCATTCTCAACACCATCCGCCTAGTCTTCATCGGCAGTGGCAACCTCGCCGACTGCGCTACCACCGGTTGTACCGATGCCTCTACCCTCGTCACAAACCTCATCCAATGGGTCATCGGCGTCGCTGGCCTTGTCTCCGCTGTCTTTATCGTCATCGGCGGAGTCGGTTACATCACTTCCGCCGGCGAGCCAAACAAACTCCAAAAGTCCAAGCAAACCATCATCTACGCCCTTATCGGTCTTGTCATCGTCGGCCTCGCCGAGGCCATCACCCTCTTCGTATCAAATCTAATCGAAAACGCTGGTTAAAGGAGTACCATATGAAATCTAACCCCATCAAACTTATCACTGCAGCAATCATCGCCTGTCTATCTTTCACGGCCCTGCCGGCCTTCGCCGACACTACCGCTGGTGGTGTCTGCGGTAATCCCAGCGTCCCGCCCTCCGTCCAAGCCGCCTCTGGTTGCTCCGAGTCAGCCCCTGACGTCACCGTCGTCATCCAAAACATCTTAAACGGCATCATTATCACCCTTGGCATCGTCGCCGTCATCTACATCGTCATCGGTGGCGTCGGCTACATGACCTCCACTGGCGACAGTGACAAGCTATCAAAAGCCAAGCGAACCATCCTCTACGCCACTATCGGCCTCGTCATCTGCGCCCTTACCGCCACCATCGTCAATTTCACTATCGGTATCATCAACAGTGGCAATAGCAACTCTACCACCGAAGAAACCAACAATAACGAAAACACCACCGCCCTCGTCCTAAATTCCTCTACCGATAAAATACCTATTGCATTTTTAGAAAAAACGTTGTAAAATAGCATAAAGTAAAGCAAAGGATTTATTAATGAACGATATTATCACAAAGCTCGCCGCCACCGGCCAAGAAATCAAGCCAATCAGTGGCGCCAGCACCAACCTACAAGGCGATATCACCAATATCCTTAACGCCGTCATCGGTGTTCTCGGCATCGTTGCCGTCATCGTCATTATCATCGGTGGCGTTGGCTACATGACCTCGACTGGCGACGCCGGCAAAGTCAAAAAAGCCAAAGACACCATTCTCTACGGTGTTATCGGTCTCGTTATTTGTGCCCTCGCCGCTGCTATTGTTAACTTCGTTATCAAGAACATCCTCGGCAACTAATAACGATTTTAAAACCTCCGGCTTGGCCGGAGGTTTTTTGATATGACCTTGAAAAACCCACTCTATTGAATCGCAATTTTCTTTGGCGCTTCAACTTTTTCTTTCTCAAAGGTGATCGTGAGGACACCATCTTTGAGCTCAGCTTTTACGCTGTTTTCATCTTCGCGCACCTGCACTGGGAGCACAATCGTCCGCGAGAACTCGCCCCAATAGCACTCTTGAATATGCCATCTGGTGGTCTGTTCATATTCGCCCCCCGACAATACGCCCGAGATTGTCAGGATGTTGTCCGAGATGCTTACGTCAAGGTCGGACTTCGAAATACCCGCCGTCCGCGCCTTTACTACTAATTTATCGGCCGTTTCATAGACATCCACTGCGAGTTGCCCAGGAAAATCGTCCGTGTTTTCCCACTCATCATCTGTCGATTCACTGGCTGGTTCTGCCGTTGCCTCCACTTCTTCGGCCACTTCTTTCTGTGTCGCGGTCTCATCGTTACCGCCAAAGAATGCCGCAGCGAGGTCGTCTTCCATCAGCAAATCGTCACTATTGGTACGAGCCATATTTCCTCCACTTATATTGTTATGCTTGTATTTTATACCATTTTCGTGGTAAAATCAATAGAATTATGCTTTTTAGTGTAAAAAATACAACGTTTCCCGGCCTTTTAGACCTCCTCGCGCCCCACTCTTGTAGGGGTTGCGGGCGTATCGGTAGCCCACTTTGTAAACGCTGTAAAAAATACGTCATAAGTAACCACAAACCAATTTGTCCTAATTGCAAAACACCCCAGCCACCCACAAAGGGCATCCAGCCCTGCCATCATTGCCCCGATTTGCCACCCATCTACGTCGCAGGGGCCCGCGAGGGACTCCTAGACGACATTATTCGTGCCTACAAATACCAATCCATCCGCGCGCTCGCCGTGCCCCTAGCGGAGCTTCTAGACCACGCTCTTCCGCAAGATCTCGGCGACCATCCCATCATCGTCCCTCTCCCTACCGCCAGTCACCACATTCGCGCTCGTGGTTTTGACCACACCGCCTTCCTCGCCAAACATCTCGCCAAGCTCCGCTCGATTAAAGTCCGCCCTCTGCTCGCTCGCGCCAAAAACACCGTCCAGGTCGGTGTCGACCAAGCCACTCGCCAAGCCCAAGCCAAGCAAGCTTACATGGTAAACCCCAAAATCACCATAGACCCGTCCGCCACCTACATCCTTCTAGACGACATCTGGACCACCGGCGCCTCCGTCAAGTCTGCCCTCGACCTGCTCCACTCCATCGGCATCAAAAACGACCACATCGTGGTCGCTCTCCTTGCTTACTCTGTTGAATAATCTACTGGTTCGGCAGTGTCGTCACTACAAAATTCACAATCGCAAACGCCAACAGACAAATCACCAGCCCGATAATCGCATAAAGCACTGTGTTTTTCGCGTCGGTCACTTTCTTCGCATCACCGCCAGAAGTAATATACCGAATGCCACCTATAATCAGCATGATCACTGCCACTATCCCGACGATATAGAGTATGGTGTTCGTCACCTGCCGAAACACCCCGTTATCGCCAAAAAGATTTTCCGGGCAACCATCGCACCGCGCGGCTTCCGCGCCTTCGCGCAAAGTCAGCGCCGACGCCCCCGCCACGTTCGCCACCGCCACTGTCACACACATCATTAGAGATAAAACCACACTAACAATTCTTTTCATGCCCCAATTATATCACACCTTCCCCCTGCTGTCCACTATTTCAAATCGCGTAGCAATTTGTCATCAAACAAAAAAGAAATGAGAACATGTGCCTCATTTCTTTTTCATACTCATTTCTTTTGCTAGACTTTTCTTTTTCAAAGAAAAGTCCAAGTTCTTGGCGGAGGGTGGGAGATTCGAACTCCCGCTCCAGATCACTCCAGACTAACGATTTAGCAAACCGTCCCCTTCAGCCACTTGGGTAACCCTCCGTTACTACTATTTTACCACGAAATCCAACTTTATGCTATAATAAAATTATGGTACAAAAACAAGCCTCCGTCTCTTGGGACGCCGAAGAATACATCATCAAAGAGCACAACGCCTGGTGGTACGTTGGCCTCGCCGTCATCACCATCGGTCTCAGCGCCCTCGCCATCTGGCTTCAGGGGTGGACTTTCCTCGCTCTCATCATCTTGAGCGCCATCACTATCCTCGTCATGAACCTCCGCCCTCCGCGCAAGATCCACTACGTCCTAGACAGCAAAGGCCTCACCGAAGGCAATCAAAAGCACCCCTACGAGAATTTCCGCGCTTTCGGCATCCAGCAGGAAGGCGATCATTACTCCGCCATTCTTATTCCCAAAAAGCGCTTCGGCCTCAGCGTCAAAGTCTACTTCCCTGGTGGCAGTGGCGAAGCCATCGTCGACGCCCTCGGCGCTCGCCTCCCTATGGAGCCAGTAAAACAAGATTTTCTCGACAAAATTGTCAATTTTCTTCGCATTTAGCACTTGCTTTTTCAAAAAAGCTGTGATATTATAAACATAAGTAATTTTATTAAAGGTGGGTACACAATGAACCAAAATATAGACAACGATTTGCAAAAAGCAATCGACGATATTACCAAAACAACCGCTGGTGACCCAATTTTTGCTGACCCAGTCGCTGCGCCCGAGGCACCAGCGCCGGCAGTGCCAGCACCAGCCGCGCCAATCGCACCGGCAGCTCCAGCAGTAGAGCCTCCAGCCGGCGCCGAAATGCCATCCCAATCTAGGATAGTAGACCCGATGATCGCCTCCGCCGGCACTCCCGCTGGCGCACCAGCCTTCACCGCACCGACCGGAGCACCAATGTCCGTTCCTCCGATGCCAGCACCGGCAATGCCTGCACCAGAGCAAAG
>CAZXEG010000008.1:0-26940 GCA_964639835.1 uncultured Candidatus Saccharibacteria bacterium
AGTGGGGATAGTGACATTTAGGCTGGGTTCTACGGTGGCGGAGAATTCTATGCTGCTGGCATGAGCGGGAAGAGTGGTAAAAGCAATAATGGCAGAAATCAGTAAGGTAAAAATAGCCACCATATAATATACAGTGGACCGAAAATTGGCAATAAACGCTAGATGTGGTGTTTTTGGGTGGTTTGATACGCTAGATGTAGCGTATGGGTTGTCACCATATATTATATGTTTGATTGGATTTGGTTTTGTATGCATGATACCTCACTTTAGTTAATATCTTCGTCGCCCGTGAGGCCATTTGCAAACAAAACAAAGATGGCGCCACAAGGAAATTCAGATACAACAATATATCATAACGAAGCATGCTCCGATAAAATACATTGAGGTCCTTATGACGCCATCTCAGCATTCTATCGTAGCATTTTATTACCATTAAACTAATGTGCTTCGTGTTTACGATAAATTGTTGTATCTGAATACTTTTATTATTGCACGAACGAAAAAATAATGCAAGAACCTAAATTTAGTTTACGGCCTTTATGCCGATGAGTTTTGCGAAAATAAGGACGATGAGGTTTGTGATGACGATGGTGGCGCCGGTGGGGGTGGCGAGTAAATACGAGGCGACGAAGCCGACGAGGAAGTTGACCAGCGAGAAGACGACCGCGAGAAGCACTACGCGGTGGAAGGATTTGCAAAATTGCATGGCGATGAGGGTAGGGAAGACGATGAGGCTGGAAATCAGGAGGGCGCCAAGTAAGCGCATGCCGACCACGACGACGACAGAGCAGAGAGCGGAGAACAGCAAATCGTAAAAGCGGGTTTTGACGCCGATGGCGCGGGCGAAGTCGGCGTCAAAAGTGATGGCAAAAATGCGGTTGTGGGCAAAAAGGTAGACTACGATGACCGCGAGAGTGAGCAAGGTGGCGAGGACTAGGTCGGTGGTACTAACAGACAGGACGCTACCGAATAAGTAGCTATTCAGATCGATATTGACGCCACTCGAGAGCGAGATGGCAAAGGTGCCAATGGCGAGGGCCGAGGCGGAAAGTAGCGCCAGGGAGGCATCGCCGTGCCTTTGGCTCCTTAAGCTCAGAATGACGAAAGACGCAAGCATGACGACGGGGATGGCGAACCAGATGGGCGCGAGCCCCATGACGACTGCGATGGCGCAGGCGCCGAAGGCGGCGTGTGAGAGCCCGTCGCCGAGCATGGACTTTTTGCGGAGGACCAGCGGGACACCGATCAAAGCAGCGCAGAAAGAAATCAAAAGCCCCGCGAGGCAGGCGCGCACCATGAACGGATAGGAAAACATCTCCACTAGCTGGTTCATCGGTAGCCCCTTAGAAACTTCGCGGTGGTTTCGCAGATGAGTTTGCCGCTTTTGATGGCAAAAACGCGGTTACCGATCAAATCGGCGGCGTCGAGGTCGTGCGTGATCATGATAATAGTAAGGCCAGAGGCGTTGAGGTCCTTCAGGATTTGGTAGAAATCGGCGCGGGACTGGTGGTCGAGGCTGCCGGTTGGCTCGTCGAGGATGAGAACTTCGCTGGTGGCCATGAGGGCGCGAGCGAGGAGGACTTTTTGCTTCTGGCCACCTGAGAGCGTGGTGAAGCTACGGTCCTTTAGCTTGGTGAGGCCGAGAGTTTTGAGGGTGGAGGCTAGGTTATCACGGTCTTTTTGCGAGTAAAAGGGCTTGAAACCGTGGCGACCGAGCGCGCCGGACAAAACGATTTCGGAGACGGTGGCGGGGAAGTGGCGGTCGACGTGGGTTTCTTGCGGTAAGTAGCCGATGGTGGTGCGGGTGAGATGGTCCACGAATGAAATTGTGCCGTGAGCGGGGCGCTTGAAACCTAGGATGGTCTTTACCAGGGTGCTTTTGCCGGCGCCGTTGGCGCCTACGAGGCAGATAAAATCGCCTCTTTCGATATCAAAATCGACGCTGACGAGGACCGGGGTGTCGTAGGCGACAGTCAAATGGCGAGCGGAAATAAGTGGCTTCTTACGATTTTGCATTAGATTAATTATAGCACAATCTGTTAATTCTGGTTAGTTCTTAGTTTTAGATTAGTTCTGGAGGAGTTTGGCGAGGCGGGCGCGGAGCTTGTTTTCTTCGGGGACGGCAGCGAGAGTGTCGGTGCCGACGCGGAGCAGGCCAAGCGCGGTGGCGAAGGAGTGGTCGAGAGCGGGGGCGTCGGCGGGAAGGTGGTCGTTTAGGACTAAATTGGGGAACTCGGCGACGTCGAGCAAGTGGATGACCGGGCGGCGAGAAAACGGCAGAGTAGTGTACCAGTCGGAAAGGGCCAAGGTTTCTTGAAGCAAAGAAAGGCTGGCGCCACCGCCGCAGAGCAAGATGTTGCGGGGGAGGCTACCGACGCTTTCGAAATCCTCGAGTGCGACTTCGATGCCGGCGAGCCAGACGTTAAGATTGCGGCTGAGGGCGGTTTCGACCTTGGCTTTTACGGCGTCGTCGAGGTCGCCGGTGTCGTATTTTAGCTTGTACTCTTCGGCGGTGTCGAAATCGACGCCGAGGGTTTCTTCGATCTGGTGGGTAAAACTGCGACCGCCGATGCTGAACATCTTGGTACCTTCGACGCCACCGTCTTCGATCACTGCTACGTCGGTGGTGCCACCGCCGATATCCATCACGATGCTGGAGAAATTGTTGTCGGCGTCGTCGCCAAGACAGGCACGGCAAACCGCGAATGGCTCGACCGCCACAGTGAGGAGGTCGAGGTTCAATTCGGCGCAGACCTTTTCGATAGCGGCGACGTGAATCATGGGCGCAAACGCGGTGTAAAATTGGATGATGACGTCGGAACCTTTGAACCCGATGGGGTTGACGATTTTGTAGCCGTCGATAGTGAGGGAAACGATGGCGGAATTAATCAGGCGAACTTCGACGTTTTCGTTGCCGGTTTCTAGGGCGATGGTCTTTCGGACGACTTCGCCGGATTTTTGCTGGACTTTTTTGATGATTTCTTCCATTTCTTGCTCGGAGATGGGTTTGGTCGCGTCTTTGCGGCTGTAGCGTACGGTAGTGGTGTTGCCCTTGATGAGTTCGCCGGCGATACCGACGACGGTGAGGCTGGCGCGCTCGCCGGCTTGCTCTTCGACCTGGACCAACGCTTCCTCGCAAGCGGCGACAACGGCGGGGATATCCGCTATGGCGCCGGCGTGCATGCTAGAGTCTTGCTGCTTGGCTCTGGCGACACCCAAAATCTCAAGGTTGCCTTTCTTGGTCGGTTTGGCCAAGACTGCCTTGATAAATTCAGTACCGATATCTAAACCTAATATCGTGCTCATGCTACCATTATAGCATACCTGGTTATTAAAATATAATTTTCCTTCGCTGGTTTGCTTCGCGCCTTGTAATTTTTACAGACACTTCACTCAATCCTCGCCTCGATCAAGTTCGACACTCGCTAGCGCGAGTTCGAACTTTACTCGTCTCGGATGAGGAAATGTTGTAAAAATCACTAGGGCTCGCAAAAGGCGAAGAAAAATTATATTTTAATAACCTTGTACTCACCCGGTAGCAAATCACCCAACTCGTATTTACCAAATTCGGTGCGATGAAGTTTGGTGACGCGGTAACCGAGGCTAGCAAAAGTACGACGAATTTGGCGGTTGCGGCCTTCGTGAAGGATTACTATATATTTATTGCCATCTTTTATGACTTTGAATCTGCTAACACCATCGTCGAGCATGACGCCGTAATCGCTAATCATTTGCTGGTGGAGGGGTTCTAGGGGTTTGTTTAGTTCGACTTCGTAGACTTTGGTTTTGCGGAAGCGGGGGTGGGTCATTTGGAAGGCGAAGTCGCCGTCGTTGGTGAGCAAAATCAGGCCGGAGGAGTCTTTGTCGAGGCGACCGACGGTTTTGAGCCCGTGGTATTCTGGTGGTAAGAGGTCGTAGATGGTGGGGGCGGAGCCCTGGGCGCGACGGGAGCAGACGTAGCCGACGGGTTTGTTGAGCATAATATACAAGTAGTCCGTTTGGAACGGGATTATCTTCTTATTATAGCATACTTTGCTAGTTTTGTCAACCCTGGCGCCGAGGGTGGCGGGGTGGCCGTCGATGGTGACGGCGCCACTCGTGATTAAATCGTCGGCTTCGCGACGGGAGACGCCGAGGCGCTCAGCGAGGAATTTATTGAGCCGGACTGGGTCCATAGGTTCCTTCGGGAGTAGCAACGGGCTGAGGTTGGGCGACAGGCTGAGGTGGGGTGACGGGTTGAGGTTGGGCGACAGGCTGCGTTGGGGCGACAGGCTGCGCCATGGGCTGAGGACCTTGCGGGGCTAGATCTTGCGGGGCGGGGGCGGCTTTGTCGCCCAAGACTTCGTGGATGGCATTAACGACGTCTTCGATGCCGACTTGGGACTTGACGAGGTAGCGGTCGCAACCTAAGCGTTCGCCGCGCTCGCGTTGGTCGTCGGCAGAAAGCGCGGTCATCATAATCACCTTGATGTTGGCGGTTTCGGGTGTGGCGCGCAAAATGTCTAGCATATCAAAGCCGGAAATTTTGGGCATCATCACGTCCGAAAGGATGAGGTCGGGCTTTTCGCGGACTGCTACTGCGAGGGCCTCTTCGCCGTCGCCGGCGGTGACCATTTCGTAACCCTCAGCGGCGATGCGGATACTGTAAATCTCACGAAGCGCTGCGTCGTCTTCTACTACCATTACTTTTGTCATTTTGTTACTCCTTGATTAGTTTGTATTGCTGGATTTGGATTTGGCGAAGAAATTGGGGCTTTTGGCGCGGGAGGCGGGGAAGCGGTGGGCTTAACCATCGCGGCGTTTCGAACGGCGATCATGCGCTTTTCGTATTCTTCGGGGGTGATGCGAGGCAAAGAAACGTAGAAGGTGGAACCTTCGCCAAAGCCGGACTCGGCCCAGACGCGACCACCCATGGCTTCGACGCGTTGCTTGACGAGGTAGAGCCCGAGGCCGGTGCCGCCGATTTCGCGAGTGTCAGAGTTGTCGGAACGGTAGAACTTTTGGAAAATGTGGGGGAGGTCGGAGTTCCCGATGCCGATGCCGGTGTCGGTGACGTTGATGAGGACGCGGTCGCCATCGCCAAGGACGCCAACGTAAATGGAGCCACCCTTTTTGGTGTATTTGATGGCGTTGTCGATAAGATTGTCTAAAATTTCGCGGAGGAAATTAAGGTCGACCGAGCCATAGACTACTTGCTCGAGCTTATGTGGGCCGGCGAGAGGCGAAGGATTGGAAGAACCGAACTGGAAATTCAGCCCGGCTTCGCGCGCGCGGACGGCGTGGCCGTCGGCGATTTGCTTGACAGTGCCCATCATTTCGATGGGGACGAAGTTCGGGCGGAGGTGGCCGTCGTCGAGCTTGGTGACGTCGAGGAGGTCGTGGAAAAGTTTGCCGAGGTGCTTCGAGGCCTTCGAGGCGGCGTCGAGATAGCCGCGGGCGCGATTGTCGATGGTGGCGGTCTGAGGGTTAAGCGCTAGCGAAATGTAGCCATCAATGGTGGCGACGGGGGTGCGCATTTCGTGCGAGGCGGTCGAGATGAACTCGGTGCGCTCGCCTTCCTCGGCGAGCTCTTTCATGATGTTACGGAAAGTGATGATGCGGACCTTTTCGGCGGGTTGCATCGTGACGGCGATAGGGATGCGCTTACCGCTCACGGTCAAGCAACACTGGTAGTTCTCGAGTGGCTGGCCGGACTGCATGGCGCGGTAGAGGTGGTTTTCTTCGTTTGAGAGCGTGGCGCCTTCTTTTGACTCGAGTTTCATCAAGAGACCGTAGTCTAGCCCGATGGCGTTGGCGCTGGCGCCACAACCGGTCATTGTAACGGCGGCCGGGTTGATGTACTGGATGACGCCGTGGCAGTCGGTCATGATAACACCGTCGTGGATGGAGTTTAAGGCGACTTCGGCGAGCAGACCGGCGCCAGACGACTGAGGCGCGGTGACGACGCCAACGGACGGGGTAGCGGGAGCGGGATTTTTCTTACTAAAAAGTCGCATATTATATATATTTTAACACAAACGCGATAAAATGTGGTATGATTTTATTATGAACAAAGACGTGATTTATATCGAACCGGAAGATGATATCACTGATATCATTACCAAAATCGAAAACGCCAAGCAAAAAATCGTGGCGCTGGTGCCACCAAAAAAGGCGGGGGTTCTAAGGAGCATCGTCAATATTAAACTGATCGCCAAGGCGGGGGCGACCGCCAAGAAAACGGTGGTGCTGGTGACGACTGACCCTTCGATTGTAAAGCTAGCAGCGGCGACGAAGTTGCCTGTTACGAAAGATTTGCAGACTGCGCCAGTAATACCGAAAGCCGAGGAGAGGGTAGATACCACTTCTTCGGAGAAACTAAGCGAGAACTTGGGCGAGGAAGATTCTGCGGACGAAACGCCAGAGGAAGAGAGCGACAAAGAGGCCGATCTAGCGGAAAAGGTAGCAACGGATCCGGAAGATTTTATGGCGGAAGAGAAGCCGGCGGATGACGCCGAGGATGAGAAAACTCCGACGAGCAAAAAGGCCGATGCAGATAAGGACGCGCCAGATGCCGAAGAGAAAAAGTCCGACAAGAAGAAAGATACTGGCGAAAAAAAGAAACTCAAGGATAAATTGGCCGAGAGCAAAAATCCGGTACTACGGTGGATCGGGAAGCACCCGAAAATCGCAGTTAGTGGGTGTATCGGTGCAGTAGTTTTGATTTTGGTGCTGGTGTGGGCATTTGCGATTGCGCCGGCAGCGACAGTGACGATTACTCTTAGGACGGCGACGGGGAATTTTTCGGAGAATGTGACTTTTACAGATAAACTGACCGAGGAGAATGTCAGCGAAGGAAAGTTTTACCTGACCGAGAAGAAGCTCGAGAGCAAGGCGGAGGTGGAATTTGAGGCGACTGGCAAGAAGAACGTGGGTGAGAAGGCTAAGGGGAGCGTAGTGGTCTATACGTACTTCCCGATTACCGAGGAAGGCGGAACCGTTGCGATTAATGCCGGGTCGACTTTCACCAATAACGGCTTGTCGTTCACATCGGACGCCGGGGCGACGCTGAAATGGGACGGTGACATCACGGCACTAAGCAAAGATTGCGAGAATTACGGTGAGGCGAGCCTAAAGACTTCGGGTTGCCAAGTGTCGACGCGCATAGCGGTGACTGCAACTGGGTCGGGTGAAAAATACAACATCGCTGCGGTCAAGACCGGCTGGACGACGACGGCGAACGTGGCGGTTTATTCGGACAAGGCGATGACTGGCGGTACAGACAAGACCGTGACAGTAGTGCAACAATCGGATATCGACAAGGCACTGTCCACGATGAAAGATTCGAGCGAATCGGTGAACAAGCAGAAATTGCTCGATACAATTAACGATGACGAAGCGTTTGTGATTGATTCGAGCTTCACGCAGACGACTGGAGAGGCGACTTCGACGCCGGCGGTGGGCGAGGAAGTTGAGGACGGCAAGAAAGCTAAACTGACCGTGGTGACGACGGATACGATTTTCACGATTGACGAGACGAAAGTAAAGGAGTTCATCTCGGAGAAGGCGAAGCTTGCGAATAACTTCAAGATTTATACGATGAACGATCCCTTCGTAGAGAACTTCCTCAAAACCGACACTGGCTACGCGGGGAAGCTGAAGACTTCGTACGTTTCGGGGCCGAAGATGACGGAAAACGACGTAATTAACGTGATTCGAGGCAAAGGTCTCGGCACGGCACAGCACGATCTGAACGAGGCTTACGGCGATGGGATTAAGACTATGACTACGGATACATCCTTCCCGTGGGTGATGTCGATCCCAGACAATCCAGACAAGATTACGGTGATAATTAAGACGGACGAGTCGTAATTTGAGCGTGGCTCTTTATTCCGGTTTTAAGATAAAAAGGTAGAGTATGAAGATTATTGGACTTGATGTAGGAGAAAAGCGAATCGGCGTAGCGAGGGCCGATTCTGGCACGCGCATTGCGATTCCGGTGGGGTTTTTGGAGGTTAATAACGGGCTGGAATGGGACGAGATTGCACGCCTGGCCCGGCTCTCCAATACCAACTGGTTTGTATTGGGTTTGCCACGTAGCAATGAAGGCAACGAGACCAAGCAATCGGAATACGTGCGCGGGTTTGCGCGGACGCTCTGCGAAAAAATCCCGGGCGCAAAAGTGCGGTTTCAGGACGAGTCCTTAACTTCGGTGGAAGCGGAAAGGCGATTAAAATCGCGGGGGAAGAAGTACGGGCGCGGGGACATTGATGCGGAGGCGGCGAGTATTATTTTGCAGGATTTTATCGAACATTTTAAAGATAGCGGGAATGGCGACGCGAAGGTTGTTCCTGGTGCAGTGGCGCCAGAGAGCGCGCCGGAACCGCTAGATCACAGTCAAAGGATGAAAATGGGAGCGAAAAAAGTAAAGCATAAAATGAAAAAATGGCCCTTCGTGGTTGGGCTGATGATAATAGTCGGACTGGTGGCGGGGGGGATTTGGGGCATTAACTGGTGGCAAGAGCGGGAAAGGCAGAAGCGTGAATACGCGGAGTATGTGGCCGCGATAGCTGCTAAAAAGGCGGAGGTGTTTAATTTTACGATTTTGCCGGGGGAGACGATTATGGATGTAAAAGCGAAGCTTTTGAAATTAGGCTACGGAGCAACAGAGGTAGAAGAAGCGTTTAATGCGGAGTATGATTTTGAGTTTTTGCGTGGGCGACCGGAGGGGGCGACGCTTGAGGGGTATTTATATGGTGAGACTTATGAGTTTTATAAGGATGCGACGGTGAAAGAGATTTTGACGCGTTTTCTCTCTGGGATGGAGCAAGTAATTAACGACAACAATTTGGTGGCGCGATATAGCGAACAAGGATTGTCGCTGTTTGAAGGGGTGACGCTGGCGTCGATCGTACAGAAAGAGGCGTCGGCGGGTGACCAGGCGACGGTGGCGCAGGTGTTTTTGTCGCGACTGGAATATGGTTGGCGACTGGGTAGTGATGTAACAGTAACATATGCGCTGGATTTATTGGACCCTGAGAGGACGACCTATACGGACAATAAAGCGGCGCTGAAGATTGATTCGTGCTACAATACGCGGATTTATGCCGGGTTGCCCTGCGGGCCGATTTCGAATCCTGCGCTCTCGGCGCTACTCGCGGTGGCGAACCCTACGGACACGTCGTATCTGTTTTTCTTGACAGGGGACGATGGAGTGATGTATTATGGACATACGGAGGCAGAGCATAATGCAAATGCGATAAGGCATTGTCGTGAGCTATGTTCGGTGTCTTTGTAAAAGTTGTGAAAGGACCTTGCGCAGGAGAATAGATGACAAAAAATAAAACACGGAAAAAAATTGGACGCATCAAGGGGGCGGTTCCGTATGTGGTGGCGGCCGCGGTGATTATTGGCGTGGCGGCGATTGGGACTTTTTCGAAAGAGAGTGCAGGGGCGACTTTGGACCTCGAAGCTTTTGTGCAAAATGATTACAAAGTGTCGGTGGACCAGATGTCGGAGCTTTACATGGTGGCGGATATTTCGGACGCACTGGGGCTGGCTTCGGCTTCGGATGTGGCGTCGAACTACGTGTTGACGACTTCGATGTACGACGCGGGGCAGACCACGGCGGGGAAAATCGAGAAGCCATCTATTACCAACATCGCGGTTTCGCGAGGGGTGATTGAGCATACAGTGGCGGAGGGTGAATCGCTAGATGCGATTGCCGCTCATTACAAGGTTTCGACTGACCAGATTCGGTGGTCGAACGGGCTAAAAACCACCGATGTTTCGGCCGGAACGGTGCTGTATATTCCGAGTGTGGCGGGGATTGTGTACACTGTCAAGGGCGGAGACACAGTAGAGTCAATCGCGGCAAAATACGGCTCGAGCGTGTCGGAAATTATTGCCTTGAATGATTTGGAAGTATCCGGTATTTCTGAAGGAATGCGGATTGTGATCAAAGACGGCGCCCTGCCCGAGACGGAGCGGCCGGAATATGTGGCGCCACGACCGGTTTATCGTACTAATTACTACACGTATCTAGGTAGTACTTCGGAGCGGCAAGATATTACGATACTTTACAACCGATTTTACGGGGCTGGCGGTGGGCAGTGCGTCCACTGGGCATACTACAAACGCCCGGACCTGCACGAGCTCTATGGCTGGTCGCTTGGCAATGCAAACACTTGGGCGGCGCGAGCCACGAGGTCCGTAGTGAACCGGACGCCTTCGGTCGGTGCGATTTTCCAGACTTCTTCTGGGTGGTATGGTCACGTCGGGTACGTCGAGGCAGTGAACCCTGATGGGTCGATTAGGGTGAGCGAGATGAATTATGGGTACGTGTCGTATCGCGTGATTGAGTCGACAATTCCGGCGAGCGCGGTAGGAAACTTTTATTACATTCACTAGCTAAGAATATGGTATAATTTGAGTATGTTTGTAGATACGGCGAAAGTGAGTTTGAAAGCGGGGAATGGTGGCGATGGGGCGGTGTCTTTTCGCCGGGAAATCTACATCCCGAAAGGCGGACCGGACGGGGGCGATGGAGGCAAGGGTGGCGACATTATCTTTCGGGCGGATAAGGACACGAACACGCTGGTGGACTTTCGGTTCACGCCGATTCTGACGGCGGAAGATGGCAAGAATGGCGCCGGACAGCGTAGTGCGGGGCGGAGTGGTAAGGATTTGGTCGTGGAAGTGCCGATCGGTACGATTGTGAAGCGTGACGGTAAGGTGCTGGCCGACTTGACGGTTGATGGGCAGGAAGCGATTATTGCGCACGGGGGCGAAGGAGGGTTTGGGAATGCACATTTCAAGAGTTCGACTAGGCAGGCGCCGATTATTCACGAAGTGGGGGAGCCGGGGGAAGAATTCGAAGCGGAAGTAGAATTGAAGCTACTGGCAGATGTGGGGCTGGTAGGGCTACCAAATGCGGGAAAGTCGACCTTCTTGTCGGTGGTGTCAAACGCGCGGCCGGAAATTGCGGATTATCCATTTACGACTTTAACGCCACAACTTGGAGTGGTGACAGTGGATGGGCGGGACTTACTAATCGCCGACATTCCGGGGCTGATTGAGGGGGCTTCGCTTGGGAAGGGGTTGGGGCATGCGTTCCTTCGCCACGTGGAGCGGACTGCGGTTCTACTTCATCTCGTTGATATATATAATAATGATGCGGGCGAGGCTTACCGGACGATTCGTGAGGAGCTGGCGCAGTATGGCGATTTGGCGGAGCGACCGGAGGTGGTGGCGCTGACAAAATGCGAAGGGGTGGATGCGGAGATTGTTGCGATGCAGACGGCGGCGATACTGGCCGTAAATCCGGAAGCGAAGGTGTTTGCGATTTCGAGTAGTGCGCATATGGGCGTTACGGAGGTGCTCAGAGAACTAGCATCCGAAGTTGTTAATTCGAGAGCGGGACTTGAATTTTTAAGCACGTCATACGCTGGGCGTCCGGGAAAGATTGTCGCCTCCGGCGACAACTTTCTCGGCGCCGTCAGGAATATACGTGTTAAAAATTCAAATCAAGATTTTATGCTCTCGAATCAACAACTTGCGGATGCTTCTTTACCTACGATAGCACTTAATCCTAACACGCTGAAAGATATATGGACGGTGGAGGAGGTAGGTGGTAAGTTTGTGGTGAGGGGAGAGAAGATTGAGAAGTTCGCAAAAAGGACGGATTTTTCTAATTACGAGAGTTTGAACCGGCTACGGGATATTATGAAAAAGATGGGGATTAAAGCGGAGCTGACGACGCTCGGGGCGGGGCCGGAATCGATAGTGGAGATTGCTGGGCACGAGTTTACTCTGGTCGAGCAGTGGTAGAGTGGTCGGCGCGCCATTTGGCGATGTTTTCGTGGTGACCGGAGAGGAGGACGGCGGGGACTTTGTGGCCGCGGAAGTTGTAGGGCTTAGTGTACTGGGGATATTCGAGGTTGTTGCCGTCACTGAAGCTTTCGATTTCGGCGGACTGCTCGCCGCCAAGAACGCCGGGAATGAGGCGGACGATGGAATCGATGATGATGAGTGCGGGGAGCTCGCCGCCGGTGAGGACGTAGTGGCCGAGGGAGAATTCGTAGTCGACTATCGTGCGGATGCGCTCGTCGTAGCCTTCGTAGTGGGGGCAGAGTATTATGTAGTGATTAGCGGGGGCGTCCGCTGTTACGCCGGCTAGATTGCGAGCTAATGCTTGCGTCCAAATTTTGCCGACTGGAGTTGGGAGGATGACTTTGGCAGCGGGGTCCTGCTCCTTAACCGATTCGATGGCATTAAAAACTGGTTCGCAACGCAATAACATACCGTCGCCACCGCCGTAGGGCGTGTCGTCGACGGATTTGTGCGGGCCGAGACCAAAATCGCGCAAGTTGACAAATTCGAACTTTGCGAGGCCCTTTTCGGTAGCCTTCCACATCATGGAAGCGTTGAGATACGGCTCGATGGCCTCGCGGAATAATGTAATAATCGTAAACTTGATCATAAGTATATTATACCAGAAAAATAAATCGGATGGGGGTCCGATTTATTTTTTTGAGGTTATGCGTTGGTCATTACCAACTCGCTGATGCGCGCCCACCCTTGGGGCACATTGGTTTGTTTTAATCCGCTGTTTGTTTTTGATTATTAATGTAGTCTCCACACTCCACTAATCTTCAGTGGAACCCCTGTGAAGCGTACCAGCTTAATACTATGATAAAGCATAAGCGTGGCGCTGTCAAGAGGTTTTTTACTAAATTTTTCCACAAAATGGTATAATGAGAACATGGATTTAGGTGCATCGGTGGAGAAAATTAAAGGCGTCGGGCCAAAGACAGCGGAAACGCTCAAAAAGGCGGGGATAAAGACGGTGCGGGATTTTTTTTACAATTTGCCGAGGGATTATGAGAATTACGCTGCGCCGGTTTCGATTGCGACGGTGCGGCCGGGGAAGGTGGTGATAAGGGGGACGATTGATTCGCTGAAGACGCGGCGAACGGGGCGACGGAATCTTTCGATTACGGAGGGGGTGGTGCGTGACGCGACCGGGGCGATGCGGGTGGTGTGGTTTAACCAGGCGTACCGGGTGCGACAGTTTGAGTCGGGCAAGGAGTATTATTTCACTGGGACTTATGAGCTGAGGAACAAGCGGTACCAGCTGACTGCGCCGTCGGCGGCACTCACGACGGACGTCGACATCACGTCGGGACTGGCGCCAGTTTATGTGGCGCACGGAGGGCTGAAATCGGCTGGGTTTCGGAGGCTCGTTAATGGGTCGCGAGATTTGTTCGCTTTAGTGCCAGACCTACTACCGGGAGTGAAGCCCGGGGTGCGGGCGGAGGCACTGTTTCGCGCGCACTTCCCGAGTTCGCTGGTGGAAATCGAGCGGGCGCGAAAGTATTTGGCGTACGAGGAGCTGTTTGAGCTGATTTTAGCTGGTAGGCTAAACCGGTTAGAAAACGAAAAATTGCGGGCGCCGGCGCTGAAATTTGAGCTTCAGCCGATTAAAGATTTGCTCGGGCGACTGCCCTTTACACTGACGACGGCGCAACGGCGGGCGACGTGGGAGATTTTTCAGAATATGGAGCGGACGACGCCGATGAACCGGTTGCTACAGGGTGATGTGGGGTCGGGCAAGACGATGGTGGCGACCTTGGCGGCGTACGAGGCGGTTTTGTCGGGTGGGCAAGTGGCGATACTGGCGCCGACGGCGATTTTGGCGGCGCAACATTTTGAAGGGATTTCGCGACTACTAGATCCTCTCGGGGTGAAAGTAGCGCTTCTGACTGGGGCGACTAAGAAAAAGGCGGAGCTTAAGCGCGAGATTTTGGCGGGGAAAATTAACATAGTAGTGGGGACACATGCGCTTTTGACTGACGATACGGAATTTTCGAATTTGGCGCTGGTGGTGATTGATGAGCAACACCGGTTTGGGGTGGAGCAGAGGCAGAAGTTGATGCTGAAGTCGCCGGCGGGGCTGGCGCCGCATCTCTTGTCGATGACGGCGACACCGATTCCGCGGTCGTTGCAACTGACGGTGTTTGGCGACCTAGATGTGTCGGTTCTAAACGAGCTCCCGGCTGGGCGACGGCCGATTAAGACCCAGATTCTAACGGAGGTGGCGACGCGCGAGGTGCTGTACCCGAAGATGCGCGAGGTGATGGCGATGGCGCCGGACGTCAAAAAGCACGGCATAAAGGCACGGGGGCAGCAGGTTTATTGGATTTGCCGGGCGATTGAGGAGGGTTCGGTGGGGGCTGGTAGTGTTGGTGGGGCTGGTGGGGCTGGTGGGGCTAAAAACAGGGGTGGACCGGAAAAACCAACCGCGCTTCAATCCGAAGTGGTGTCGGTAAAAACGCGGGCGCGAAAGCTCGCGCGAGAGTTTCCGGACCGGAAGGTAGAGTTTTTGCATGGTAAGATGAAGCCGGCAGAGAAGGATGCGGTGATGGAGCGGTTTTCTAGTGGGGAGATTGATATTTTGGTGTCGACGACGGTGGTCGAGGTGGGGGTGGACGTGCCGAATGCGACTTTGATTGTGATTGAGAACGCCGAGAGTTATGGACTGGCACAGCTCCATCAGCTACGCGGGCGCGTGGGACGGGGGGCGTCCTTGTCGTATTGTTATTTGTTGACGTCAGGGGATTTGCCACCTACGCGAAGACTAAAAGAGATGGAGCGGTCGACGGACGGGTTTCACTTGGCTGAGGTAGATTTGAAGCTACGCGGGCCGGGCGAGATTTACGGGGCGCTTCAACACGGGGCGCTAGACCTTCGCATCGCCTCGCTTTCGGACACTAAGACTATTGCTACGGCTCGGCGGAATGTGGATAAGTTTTTGCAAGCCGGGCTGGATGTGGTAAAATATAAGGAACTGATGGAGGGGATTTCTCGCTATCAGCAGATAACGACATTAAACTAAATGGAGCAACATGGGAAAAACTGGGGAAGTAACAATTACAGGCGGGGAATTTCGAGGGCGGAAAATTCGGACGCCGGGCGAGGGGACGCACCCGATGGGGGAACGCGAGCGCATTGCGCTGTTTAATATGATCGCGGACCGGATTTTTGGGAACTATGTGATGGATCTTTACTGCGGGGGCGGGACGCTGGGGATTGAGGCGCTCTCGAGGGGCGCGGTTTTTACGCTGATGATTGACAAAAGTAGTCGCGCGGTGGCGACGGCTAATGCTAATTTGATGGATTTGGGGCTGTATGGGTTTCGTGGCGGAGCGATTCAGGGGGATTTGACGGTGATCGCACGGACGGCGACGGATAGATACGGGGTGGTGATTGCCGACCCGCCATATGACGAATATAACGAAAAGATGGTAAAATACTTGCCAAGATTGGTGCTTGATGGTGGGGCATTGGTGCTATCGCACCCCGGTGAACCACCAGAGCTTAAGGGGGTTCGGCTTGACAAAAGCCGTAAATATGCTGGTGCGACGATTTCGATTTACGTTAAAGATTAGCATTTTTCTCTATTAGTAGCAATCTCTCTGAAATATACTTGCTTTTTTAGCAAAAGTATGATATAATGGTAGGTATAAGGAGTTTTTATAATGTATTATCAGGGAGAAATGGAGAAGAAGGATCGTCGTAAGATTGTGACCGTTGCGGGCGCAATTGTGGCGGTGATTTTGGTTCTGATTGTGGCGATCGTGGTGGTGGCCACTAAGAAGTCTACCCCAGAGAATGTGGGCGGTGAAGACAACTCGACTTTTTCGATTACTGAGGGCGAAAAGAAGACCGAGGAGAAAGAAACGACTACCGAGGCCGAGACTAAGGCCGAGGAAAAGACGGTCGCTTCTTCGAGCACTAGCACGGTGGCGACGACCACCGAGACGATGCCGAGCACGGGTCCGGAAGACCTGTTGCCGCTGGCACTTGGTCTTGGTTCGCTAACGACCGCCGGTACTGCCTACATTATGTCTAAGCGCCAGGCGTAGAACTGGGCGAAAAACTAGGGGCTTTTGGTTCCTAGTTTTTTGTGGTATAATAGTATTAGGCCCGAGTGGTGAAATTGGTATACACGTATGCCTTAGGAGCATATGCCGAAAGGTGTGCTGGTTCAAGTCCAGTCTCGGGCACCAAAATATTGAACTTTCTTTCTGAGAAAGAAAGTTCAGCAAAGAAAGACATTATGAAAAAGAAATCAGGCACATGTCCTGATTTCTTTTTTGATTATAACAAATCGCTTTGCGATTTGGGTAATGCCTTTTAATTCTGAATTTTCCATGTGTTGTGGAAAAGTGGGGATTTTTGCGTGAATTTGGTGTGGTATTTTGAAAAAGCCTATGCTATAATAGTTGGAAAGGATGGGAGCAGAATGAGCAAAATAGCTAGATATTTGAATCAGCTGACAGTAGGCAATGTGTTTGACGCGCCTGACGTGCTGGAGGCTTACTCGGTGGATCGTTCTGCGCTCAAGATTCGGCCGAAGTTTGTGGCTCTGCCGGAGTCGACTGAGGATGTGCGTAAATTGATGCGGTTTTGCTACCAATTGGCGAGCAGGGACATCAAAATACCAATTACAGTGCGTGGCTCAGGGCTGGACGAGATGGGGGCGGACCTTTCGAATGGGCTGGTGATCTCGACGGAGAAGTTGAACCGGTTGCTGGAGTCGGACCGGCGTGAGCGGCTAGTGCGCGTGCAGGCTGGAATTACACTGAAGGAACTTAACACCGCGTTGTCGGTAAATGGCTTGACCATTCCGGTGGGCGGACACGACAACGAGACAATTGGCGGGCTAATTTCTAACTGCCCGAGCGATGCTTATGCTGGCAAATACGGTGGCATAATGAATTACGTGGAGCGGCTGGAAGTGGTTTTGCCAAACGGTGATATTTTGCAGACTAATCGGCTGAACAAGCGCACGGTGACGAGAAAATCCAAGGAGAAGACAGCCGAGGGTGGCATTTATCGCAAAATGCCAAGCGTAATCAAAACCAACGAGGATTTGATTCGCTCGATTCGACAGAATAACACCGGCTCGGCGGGCTATCCGACGATTGCGCAGGCGGTGAAGGGACACACGCTCGATCTGATGCCACTGTTCTTTGGCGCGCAGGGTACGCTGGGGGTGATTTCGGAAGTGATTATCCGGGCGGTGCCGATCAAAAAGCAACCGCGGCGAGTGGTGGCGACCTTTGAAGATTTCACAGTGGCGCAAAAGTTTTTGGACCTGGCGAATTCGCTAAAGCCCAAGGAACTAAATTTGTATGATATCCACATCATTAAAATCGCAGAGGAAGCGGGTAAGAAACTAAGCGAGATCACGCGCAAGGTCGACAACGGCTTTGTGGTGTTTGCGCGGTTTGATGATCGCTCGAAAGCGTGCCTCAAGAAGATCGCCGGCGTGAAGAAGGTCCTGCCAAAGTCGACGCAGCTCATCATTGAGTCGCCAAAGACTGAGCATGCGCTCAATGAGTTTGAGAACTCCCTGATTAGCTTTCTGAATCATACTCACAGTGGCGAGCGGGTGCCGCTTTTGACTGATTTTTACCTGCCGGCGCGGAATTTGGAAAGTTTTATGAACGATATGCGAATTCTAGAAAAGAGTCTAAAGCTGGATTTGGCGCTGTTTGGGTCGTATTCGACTTCGAACTACAGCCTAAGGCCGAAGTTTAACTTGACAGACAAGGATTTTAATAAAAAGGCGGTGGCGTTCCTCCGGAGTGGCGCTTATGTGATCAATCGGCAAGGCGGTTCGCTCACGGGTGGCTCGCCGGAAGGCCGAGTGAAGGCGATAGTAACTAACGCCGAAATGTTGGAGAGCGAGCGCAATTTGTATCTGGCGATTAAGGCGATTTTTGACCGCTACGACATTATGAATCCGAATGTAAAACTGGGGGCGAATGCGCGTTTTACGATTACGCATTTTAGGACTACCGGTTCTGCCAAAATTATGGTATAATTGGGCATAAGAATAGGAGTTTTTATGAAGACAAAATTTAAGAAACTTTCTGATACTCGCGTGGAAATTACTGTGACTTTGGACGCCAAAGATTTGCGCGAGGCGGAAGAAAAGGCCCTGGCGAAGCTGGCCAAAACTGTAAACGTGCAAGGTTTTCGCAAGGGCAAAGTGCCGGTAGATATGGCGCGGAAGTTTGTGCCGGAAAATGACCTCAATGCCGAAACGATTGATTTTGCAGTGCGCTCAACGGTAATTCCGGCTTTTTCTGAGAACGAAAAATCGCCTCTGGTAATGCCAAATGTAAACGTCACTAAGTACGTCCCGGGTGAGATGGCGGAGTACACCGCAACGGCAGACATCGTGCCGGAAGTGAAGCTTGGCGAATACAAGAAGCTGGGTGTGAAGCGCGAGGAAGTCAAGGTGACGGAAAAGGAAGTCAAGGAGATCTTGGACAACCTAAGGCGGTCCTTTGCCGAGAAGAAGCCGGTCAAGCGCGCAGCGAAGTTGACCGATGAGGTGATTATCGACTTTGTCGGCAAGAAGGACGGCGTGGCGTTTAACGGTGGCTCAGCCAAAGACTACAAGCTGACGCTCGGGTCGGGGACGTTTATTCCGGGGTTCGAAGACGGCATCGTAGGGCACGAGCCGGGCGATAAGTTCGAACTTAAGTTGACATTTCCGAAAGATTATGGTGTAAAAGATTTGGCTGGGGCAAAGACGGTGTTTGAGGTGCTGGTGAAGCAAATCAACGAAGTGACCGAGCCGGCAGTGGATGACGAGCTGGCTAAGAAATGTGGTCCGTTTAAGACGCTAGACGAGCTGAAAAAGGACATCAAGGCGAATTTGTCGGCACAAAACGAGCAAAGGCTGATGGAAAAGTACAAGAATGATCTAGTAGAAGCGCTAGTGAAGGGCTCAAAAGTTGCTGCGCCAGAAATCCTCGTCAACGACCAGATGAAGATGATTCGCGACGACGTGGAGCGCAATGCGGCGAGCGCGGGAGTCGGCTTTGAAGATTACCTTGAACGTGCTGGCACGACCCTAGAAAAGTGGGAGAAGGAAGCCAAGAAAATCGCCGAGAGCCGGGTTAAAGCGTCACTGGTGCTACAGACCTTGGCAGTGAAAGAAAAAATCACCGTTTCGGATGAGTTGGTGAACGCCAAGATTGCAGAGCTCAAAGAAGTCTACAAGAAGTCGCCGGATGCGATTAAATCGCTCAAAGACCCGAATGTCAAAATGGACATCAAAAACCGCATGACAATCGAAGAAACGCTAAACTTTCTTGTCAAAAATAACAAATAGTGCTATAATTAGGGTAAGAGTTTCATCTTGCTTGCTATTGCTGTACTGCGAGCGAGAAAATGTAGGGCTTTTCTAAGGAGTTAGGTGGCTCTATACAATAATAATATAATATATAGGAAGATTTGAATGCCAACTATCAATCAGTTGATTCGGAAGCCTCGCAAGAAGGCGACCAGAAAGTCAAAGTCACCGGCGCTCGGTTCGATTATCAACACCTTGAAGACCAAGCGCTACGAAAAGGCTGCGCCACTGAAGCGTGGTGTATGTATCAAGGTTACTACTAAGACGCCAAAGAAGCCGAACTCGGCGATGCGGAAGGTCGCACGTGTACGTTTGACCAACGGCCAGGAAGTTTGGGCCTACATCGGCGGGGAAGGCCACAACCTGCAGGAGCACGCGGTAGTCTTGGTCCGTGGTGGTAGGGTGCCAGATTTACCGGGTGTGCGCTATCACGTAGTGCGCGGGACGCTAGACCTTCAGGGCGTGCAAGGTCGCAAGCAAGGTCGTTCGAAATACGGCGCCAAGAAGGAGGATAAGTAATTATGCCACGCAAAACTACTAAATCTCTAGAACGAAAAGTCTCGCCGGACCGCAAGTACCAGTCGGTTATGGTGCAGAGGCTCATCAACAAGTCCATGCTTGATGGCAAAAAGCAAGCATCGGAGCGGGCGGTATATGCAGCGATCGAAGGTGCCGCCAAGAAGTTAAAGTCCGAAAACCCTGTCGAGGTACTTGAAAAGGCGATTGCGAATGTTTCGCCGGATTTCGAGGTGAAGTCGCGCCGGGTTGGTGGGGCAAACTACCAGATTCCGTTCCCAATTGCGGGACATCGCCAGATGCACTTTGCCTTTACTTGGCTAGTGCAGTCGGCACGTGCTCGTAGTGGCATGCCTTATGCTAAGCGGCTGGAGTCGGAAATTGTAGATGCTTACAACGAAACCGGGGCTGCCTTCAAGAAGAAGGAAGATTGTCACCGGATGGCGGAAGCCAACCGCGCGTTTGCGCACTTCGCGCGGTAGAGAGAACCAAAACATATTTTTCAACGTCATGGACTTGAAATTTTAAGCACGTCATACGCTGGGACGCCGGGAAAGACCGCCCTTCGGGCGGCTTTCTCGGGTCCGGCAGGAATATACGTGTTAAAATTTCAAATCATTTTTAAGACGTTGAAAAACAGTTTTGGTTCTCTTTCGACGAATGTGGTCTAAATCTCATTGAGATTCGAAAGAATACTTTTTGGTTCTTGCTGTCAAAGTGTGGTATAATAGACGTAAGTATTATGGAGGTTTGAATGAAAATTGCGATTAATGGGTTTGGAAGAATTGGAAGGAATGCGTTGAAAATTTTGATGGCACGAGATGGTGCGGAGGTAGTGGCGATTAATGACATTACGGATGCGAAAACTTTGGCGCATCTTTTGAAATACGATACGGCTTATGGCGCGTACGAGGGGGAAGTGAGTGCGAAGGAAAACGCCATCGTCGTGGATGGGCGGGAGATTCCGGTGTATGCAGAGAAAGACCCGCGGAATTTGCCGTGGCGAGATTTGGGGGTGGACACGGTGATCGAGTCGACTGGATTTTTTACCAAGCCGGAGGATGCGCGAGCACACCTTGAGGCGGGGGCGAAGCGAGTGATAATTTCGGCACCGGCTAAGGGCGAGGGGGCGCGGACGGTTGTAATCGGCGTGAACGAAGAAACTATCGAAGCGTCGGATGAGATTTTATCGAATGCGTCCTGTACAACGAACTGTATTGCGCCGATTATGAAGATCCTCGCGGATGAGTTTGGCGTGGAAAAGGCGATGATGACGACGGTGCATTCCTACACCGGGTCGCAGAGGCTACTCGATGCACCGGCGAAAGATTTGCGTGAGGCCAGGAGTGCGGCGGAGAATATCGTGCCGACCACAACTGGTGCGTCCAAGGCGGCGGCGCTAACCGTGCCGGCGCTCGCTGGTAAATTTAACGGGCTATCAATACGCGTGCCGACCCCGGTAGTTTCACTATCGGACATTACTGCGGTTTTATCCCGCGACACCACCAAAGAAGAATTAAATGAGATTTTTACTAAATTAGCTAATGAGCCGTACTACCGTGGCATTTTGGGAGTAACCAACGAGGAGTTGGTGTCGTCCGATTTTATCGGCGACCCGAGGTCATGTATCATCGACCTGTCTTTGACCGACGTGGTAGGTGGCAACATGGTGAAAATCGTGGCGTGGTACGACAACGAGTGGGGCTACTCGAACCGACTAGTGGAACTGGCGGTTGATTTTGGAAGGGAAGGCTGATGGAAGTTTACGTCGGGGCAGATTATCGCGGGTTTGAACTGAAGCAGGCGCTAATGCAGGCTCTTGCCGAGATGGGGGCGGAGGCAGTTGATAAAGGCGCGTACGAGCGGGTCGAGGGCGACGATTTCAACGACCCGGCGATTGCGGTAGCAAAGGCGGTACGCGAGAACCCGGGGAGTTTTGGCGTGCTAATCTGCGATTCGGCGCACGGCGTGACGATGCAAGCAAACCGCTTCCCCAAGGTCAGGGCGGCGAATTGTGATTCGGTTGAGTCAGCGAAGCTGGCGCGTGAACACGACGATGCGAACGTGCTATGCTTGTCGGCACACTTTGTTGATGCGGAGTTGATGCGGGGGATTGTCGGGGCGTTTCTTGGCACTGAGTTTGTGGCGCTAGAACGGCGGGTGCGTAGAATTAATCGTTTGGATGAAAGGAGCGATGATGATTAGAAACGTGACAATCGTGCCGGCGATTTTGACGAACGATAAGCTAGACTACCGTTCGCAAGTCGAGCGGGTAAATACTTACGCTAAAAGGGTGCAGATTGATTGCACCGATGGGGTGTTTACGCAAAATCAGACGCTCGACGTGACGAATTTGTGGTGGCCGAAATCTTGGCAGGTGGATCTTCATCTCATGATTACAAATCCGTCGCAAAGTCTAGACACGGTACTGAAACTTTCACCGTCGCTTTGTATTTTGCATGCCGAGGCGAAGGAAGATTTGTTGCCATCCTTTGAGGCGCTGCACGCGCGCGGGATTAAGTGCGGGGTGGCGCTTTTGCCGGCGACTTACCCGGGTACGGTGAAGCAGTATATTGACGTTTGCGACCACGTGCTGATTTTTGCGGGGAGTTTGGGGGCGCAAGGTGGTGCGGCCGATATGATGCAAATGGAAAAAATCGCGATTGTGCGGGAAATGAAGCCGGAAGTGGAAATTGGTTGGGACGGAGGGGCGAATCTCCTCACGATGCGGGCCCTTGCGCACGCTGATCTCGACGTAATTAACGTGGGGTCGGCGCTGTCGCAGGCGGAAAACCCGGCGGAAGTATACCAAGAGCTGGTGGCGGAAATTGATAAGTCGGGGGTGGTGCTCTAATGGCACGGATTTTGTCGCTCGGCTCGGCGTTGATGGATATTTATCTAGTTGACCACGATGATTTGCGGCCGACCGCAATCGGGGGTGAGGCGATTTTTGGCAAAGTACTGGTGGGTTCGAAAGTGGACATTGACCAGATGCGGTTTGAGGTTGGTGGCGGGGGTGTGAATTCGGCGGTGACTTTTTCGCGAAATGGGCACGAGGCGATCTTGATGGCAAACATCGGGCGCGATATGGCCGGGCAGACGATTTTGGGGGCGCTGGACCGCGAGGGGGTGGACAATAGTTATGTCGAGAGTGTCGCACGGAAAAACACCGGTACGTCGGTGATTTTGCTGGATTCGCGCGGAGGGGAGAGAACGATTTTGACTTGCCGGGGAGCGAGCAATGATTTTGCGAATTTTAAGGCGGAAGATTTGGAATTGACACAGCCAGACTATCTGTATATTACGACGCTCGGAGGGGACCTTGACACGCTGGAACAATTTCTCGTACGGGCGCGGGAGATGGGGGTGAAGGTGATGCTGAATCCGGGGGTGAAGGAGTTGCGACAGACGGAGAGGTTAATTGGGTTGCTTAAGCTGGTGGATATTTTGCTGGTGAATCGGGCGGAGGCACGCGAACTGGTACCGGGTACGTCGCTGGGCGAGCTATTATACCACCTGAGTGGGTATGTGTCGACGGCGATTATCACCGATGGGATGATGGGGGGAATTGCTACGGATGGCGAGGAAGTATATCGGTTCGGGATTTATGAGGACGTCAAGGTCAAGGATGCGACTGGAGCGGGGGATGCGTTTGGTAGTGGGTTCTTGTCGGCGATTGCGGCTGGGAAGTCATTTAAGCAAGCACTAGTGTTTGCGTCGGCGAATTCGACGGCGGTGGTGTCGTGTGTGGGGGCTAATGGTGGGGCGCTAAGTCATGGGGCGGGGCTGCATCCGATGCCGATACAGAAGTTGTAGGCTGCTTGGAGTAGAAAAACGCACTTTGTCTTCACTCTATCGCTTAAGAACGCCGGACATTTATCGTTCGTATCTTGACGACTCTGCGACGAAGAGGAAGCTCGCCCTTAAGAAAAAGGAACAATTTTATTGTAGTACACTTTTTGGCAGTCGGGAAGACTTGATTTTTGTGTTTTTTATTGTGTAGTTGGCTGAAAATGGCTAGTTGGGGCAAGAAAATATGCTATAATCGGTAATATAATATACTGGAGATAATGAAATGCTAAAGTCGGAAGAAGAATTAATCAAGAAGTTGTCGATCGCGGACCTGGAGCGGGCGAATGCGTATGCGAAAGATTTAGGGAATGGGTTGACGATGGTGCGGACGTTCCCGCAGGGGGTGACGGTGTTTGGATCGGCGAGGTTGCCACAGGATAATGAATATTGCGTGAAAGCATATGAGCTCGGGGGGATGCTGGCGAAGAATGGACATGCGGTGATTACAGGCGGAGGTCCCGGTATCATGGAGGCAGTGTCGCACGGAGCGTATGAAATCGGTGGGAGGTCGGTTGGGTTTAATATCACTTTGAAACATGAGCAGTTTCCGAATCCGTATCTGACCGATTGTTTTACGTTTGAATATTTCTTTGCGCGGAAGGTGTCGCTGGCGATGGCGGCGAAAGTGTTTGTGTTTTTTCCGGGTGGATTTGGGACGATGGACGAACTGTCGGAGATTTTGTGCCTGATGCAGGAAGGGAAAATGCCGAAGATGCCGGTGTTTTTGATCGGCGAAGACTACTGGCGAACGTTTGATCAGATCATCCAGAAAATGGCGGAGATGGGGCTAGTTGGCGAGAAGGATGCGGAGATTTTTGAGGTGACGGACGACATCCAGAAAGTGGTGGACGCCGCGAACCGGATTGGGCACCCGAAAATTTCGGAGAATTTCTACGATGGGTTTCGGCAGGCGAGCGAAGTGGCGAAAGAGGGCGAAGAGTAGCCGGGGCGCATCTGGGCGACTTGGCGTGCTCATATTACAACATGTATTTTTATTAATGTCAATATTGCAAGCTCGTTTTTGATTTGATATAATTAGGGTGCAACACTTTAATTATTTACAATCCGGATTCGGTTGTTTTAAAAGACGACCATAAAAATGGTGCCGTATGGTACTTTGATGGTTGTCTCGAATTCGGAGATAGTTAAAGTGTTGCAACCTGCGGCACCATTTTTATTTTAAGGTGAGGCATAGTTATATTAAAAGATAAAGCGAGGTATTATGCCATACATACAATCAAATAAATCAGCACTTAAACGAGCCAGTCGCGAAGGCCGGGCTGGGAGCCCTTCGGGCGTGAAGGGGCGTCTGTGGCTAAAGGCGGTCTGCGGTTTTGCCGTTGTCCTCGTGGGGATGGTCGCCCATGGCATTGATACTTACGCCACCAATATGGATTTTTCCATTAACGTCAAGCCTTCTGCTAGTATTACGGTCCCTTCTAACCCGGTGAATTTGTCTATTAACCCTGGGAGTAGTGCCTTTAGTTCTGCTACACTGAATATAGAAGCTGGGACTAGCTATGATAATGGCTATACTATTATTATGCAATCCGGTCATAATGCTAGTGAGATTAGTAACTATAATCTTGTTAATACTACTGATTCTAGCTCTGTAATTCCTATGTTAACTACTACTTATACGGAAGCTAACTTCCCTGCTAACTATTGGGGGGTTAAAGTAGGTAGTGGTAACTATGGTGGGGTTGGTACTGATGGAGCGATTTCTTCTACTAATACTAAGGGTGGTAGTACTGTACCAGTAACCTTAGCTGCTAAAGTAGATTATACTAAACCAGCTGGTGATTATACTACTACACTGAACTTTTCTATTATAGCTAATGTAGATAGTAGTGCTAGTATTACTAACTTTACTTACATGCAAGATGTTGCTAATCTCTCTTCTACGGAAAGGCAAGCAGTGGTAGATGGTATGGTGGAATCAAAGACTTATACATTAAAAGACAGTCGTGATAACCAAGATTATACTATTGCTAAACTTAAGGATGGGAAGGTGTGGATGACGAAGAATCTGAACCTCGCTGGTGGCACTACCCTGACTTCGGCTAATACTGATATGCCTTCTGGCTATACCCTGCCGACCGCTAATGGATTCCAGGCCGGTAATAAACTCCCGGCTTCTGCAGTGAAGAATACGAATGATAATAATCTTACCGATGCGACTCAGTTCTCAGATGACGCGATGGCTTATGTATTCAATAGTGGCAATACGACAAATTGCGGTGGAAATGGACAAAATACACCGTGTTCCAGTTACTATTCATGGATTGCTGCTACGCTCGGCTCTGGAGTTGACATATCCACGAATGGCACTAATGCCATAGCTAGCATCTGTCCAAAAGGTTGGAGACTGCCAACCTCTACAACTAGCAATACTAGCGCCGTTGCTGACAATAATTGGAAAACTGGTGACTTCTATACTCTTGGTATCGCTTATGGAGCTAGCTTAGAGAACAACTATTATGACGATTCTGCCACGACTGGTGCTAATTTCTACAATAATGCTGGTCCAGGCGCCGCAGCACCAGACTTTCTGCTCATAGGTAACTATTATTCTGGCCTGTTTGGCTACGGTGGCAACTACGGACTTTATTGGTCGTCCACTTCTAGTTCGTCTACTAACGCATACAATCTCCACTTTAGCATTAGTAACGTGGATTCGGCCGTCAGCAGCGATCGTAGAACTGGTAGAGCCGTGCGATGTATTTTAGACACAGAAGAGCCCACCATCGCCGACCTCGGCACGATGCAAGACTTTGCTAGCCTCGATGCCTACGACAAGCAGTCCGTCGTGAATAGCATGGCTATGGAAACGAATTACACTTTGAAGGACAGCCGTGACGATCAGGATTATACCATCGCCAAGTTGAAAGATGGCAAAGTCTGGATGACTAAGAACCTAAACCTAGCTGGCGGCACTATCCTGACCTCAGCTAATACCGATATGCCATCAGGCTACACCCTCCCTACCGCCAATGGTTTCCAGTCTGGCAACCGCCTCCCGACTTCCGAAACTATCAGTAGTGGCACCACCCTCGCCAATAGTTCTGCATTTAGCAACGACACTATTGCTTACGTATTCAACAGTGGCAGTGTCACTTGCAGTCCATCCTCGCCTTGTTATAGCTACTACTCTTGGACCACGGCCACGCTTGGTTCTGGTCTGTCAGAGTCCGGCAATGGCACCGATGTCCAGACCGCTAGCATTTGCCCGAAAGGTTGGCGGTTACCAACGTCTGGCAACCAAGACATTAACAGTGCGAATAGTTGGCAAAAAGGTGACTTTTACAAACTGGCTACTGCATATGGTGCCAATCTCGAAAGTAAATGGTACGAGAATGACTCTGTTTTCTATGATA
>CAZXEG010000009.1:0-23724 GCA_964639835.1 uncultured Candidatus Saccharibacteria bacterium
CACATTCGTCTTGCAAAGCGGAGCAGGTTCTCTAAGTGGCACTAGCTTCACTGTATGGGCAGGTACGGCTACTCTTTATGCTACCAGCCAGGCATCAACTGTTTATATACAGGATTTAGACCTCGCTACTTGTTCTGTCAACGTCGGCACTGGTGGCAATGAATCTAATGTAGGTGACACGATTAATGTAGTAGACAAACGTGACAATAAAGAATACACCGTCCGCTACATCAACGGTGCTTGCTGGATGACTAGTAACCTTCGTTTCACTGAAAACACGCTCAGCTCCAGTACTTCCAATGTTGCCACTACCTATACCGATACCTCACCGTATACAATTAACCAAAACCACACAGGAGCTTCTACATGGAAAAGCCTATCCAGTGATTCTGCCTGCAAAGGCACCTCACTAAACTCAAATAATTCTACATACCAATGTATGCAGGAAGGAGTTGATAACAATAGTAACGCCACCGTCTGGTATAACTACGCCGGCGCCACAGCAGGTACTATCATTGATATGTCTAACTACTTTACAGCTACCTACGACATCTGCCCCAAGAACTGGCGCTTACCAACCGATTCCGAACAGTCTGGTATTAGGAGCTACACCACTGCCTTTAGCCCGGTTTACGGCGGGTTCTACAATGATGGCTCCCTTTACGATGCGGCTACGCGCGGGTACTGGTGGTCTGCTACGGCTGAAAGTTTTACCTTTCGCTACGGCCTGTGCTACGGCGGTGGTATACTGTCTACCGACGACTACTATCGCATCCGCGGGCTCTATGTGCGTTGCGTACGTACTACCTAGTGAATTACTCCCAACAAAATAGACACGTATCTACAGACGAGACCCATTTCGTAGACAGACGAACTACGGAGCGTCTCCAAAATGGGGAGTAGCGCCCCACCTCCAGCAATTCTGAGAGCTTTTTAAGATTTGAAATGTGTAATTCTCAGAATTGTCTGGGGTGGGGCGCAGAACCACTCGGCGCTCCAACCACCCCACACTACACACAAACTACACAAACTCTTGACAAAACTACACACATTTGCTATAATGTGTAGTATGAAACCCCCAGCAAAAACTTACAAAGAACGAATCTACGACTACCTCCGCACCCATCCCAACCTTTCCGCTGCCGAGATTAGCAACCGCAACAAAGGCCACCTCGGCGACCGCACCTACGTCAGCAAACTCCTCGCTAAGCTCCTCGCCGAAGATCGCGTCACCGCCACCAGGCTAGGGAACCGCATCACCTACCGCGTCACCGACTACGTCATCATCGCCGAAGAAACCCTCAGCCTCGTCGGCCTACGCGAGGACGAGATTTGGTCCAAAATTCGAGAAAGCGCCACCGACCTCAGAACTCTCTCCGAAAACGCCGAAAACATCCTCTACTTCGCTTTCACCGAAATGCTCAACAACGCCATCGATCACTCCCGCTCCGGCGTCGGCTACATCAAAATTTGGCTCGAAGACTCCAAAATCAAGTTCATCGTCAAAGACAACGGCGTCGGCGTCTTCAGAAACGTCATGGCTTCTCGCCACCTCGCCTCCGAACCCGACGCCGCCGGTGAGCTTATCAAAGGCAAGCTCACCACCCAGCCCGGCTGGCACTCCGGCGAAGGCATTTTCTGGACTTCCAAAGTCGCCGACCGCTTCAGCCTCAAAAGCTACGACTACGAGCTCACCCTCGACAACTCCCTCAAAGATTACACCATCGTGAAGCTCCCCGTCCCCCTCATCGGCACCGAAGTCTACTTTGAAGTCGCCATTAACACCGCTAAATCTCTCCAGTCCCTCTTCCGCGAATATTCTTTCGACCACACCAAACTCACCCTCGACACCACCGTCATCCCCGTCCGCCTCTTCGAAAGTGGCGACGTCTGGATCTCCCGCTCTCAAGCCAAAAAACTCCTCTCCGGCCTCGACAAATACAAAAAAATCATCTTCGATTTCGCCGGCATCTCAATTATCGGCCAGGCCTTCGCCGACGAAATTTTCCGCGTCTTCAACATCCACCACCCCAGCATCGAGCTCGAACCCATCAACATGTCCGAATCCGTCGCCCTCATGGTCAATCGCGCCCAAAACGACCCCACCGGCAGAGAATAAAGCACTCAGGCCCTTGCGCAGTCTGCATTTTTTTGCTACAATAAAATTGTTCTACTTAATTTGGCATTAACGATAAAAACGGCATCATTAGGTTTTGGTCGTTAATGCCAAAGTAGAACGCCTAGTGGTGCCGTTCTTATTTGGACGTGCATCTCGAACAACTAATAAGCGAGGTAACATGCAGGTCATACAACTAAAATCAATCAAGAATTATATCAAACATTCCCATCGTCAGACATTATCCGGAGTCTTCGCTACCTTTTCACTTTGTTTGTTCACCCAACTTACGGTATTTCCCATAGTAGGTGTTGAACAAAAAACCGAAGCCGCCACCGGTACAGCGTCTACTACCTCTCTCACGCTGACCACTACCGGTGGTGCTTCTTTGGACCTTGCTGTAAATAGTAATAATGGCACCTTCGCAGAAACCTCCACTAACTCCGGCCAAGCCACCTTTAGTGTTACCACTACGAACTTCACAGGCTATAATCTGAGCATTAGCGCTAGTGACGATGCCGGCACTCTCATAAATAGTGGCGACAATAACCCTAACACTAACTACATCTCCTCTCTCCCCACCGGCTCTGCTCTTTCTGCTAGTCAGTTTAACTCTGCTACCTACAATGGCAAATGGGGCTATAAACCTAGCAAACTAAACTCTAGTACTAATACTAACTATCTCCCAGCTCCTACCAAATCTTCTCCCCATACCATTAATATTACCAAATGCGCTAGTGGTAAGAGCAATGGTAGTAATACCTGCCCAGCTTCTGATAACTATACTATAGATTTAGCCGCTAGACTAGAATATTCTCAAAGTTCCGGTAACTACACTAAGACCTTTATCCTAACTGCTACAGGCAATCCCATCACCTACACCATTAACTATAGCGACACCACCGGCGACAGTAGTGTTTCCGGTATCCCCACTACCCCTACCACTGGCTCTACTTCCGATACTACCATCACTTTGAGTGGCGTTACTCCTACGCGCACTGGCTATACCTTTGCTGGCTGGTGTGATGGTACAGTCACTAACTATACTAATGGTACCAACGGTTCCTGTAATGGTACCACCTATCCTGCTGGTGGTGAGTTTGGCATAGATCAAACCACTACAGAAGTTAATACCACTCTCTATGCTATCTGGAACCCTAATAGCTACACTTGTACCAAACAATACCGTCTCCAAAACGCTGATGGCACTTGGGGTAGTTACACTACCGACTCTACTGCATCAGTAAAGTACGGTGCTACTTGCAGTTATAGTAAATCAGCTACTGACTACAAGAATAGCGAGAGTGGTACCGATAACTCCACCGCCAGCACTAGCGGTACTATGAATAGTACTAATGGTATTACTCTGCAACTTAGTCTTTATCGTAATACTTATGCTCTTACCATCTCTGCCGGCTCCAATACTAGCAATGCTACTGGTAGTGGTACCTATCGTTGGGGCGAGTCAGTTACCGTAGGCGTTACTAAAGCTACCAATACCACCTGCGTCTCCTACGCCACTCCTACCTGGACCGCTACAGCTGGCACCGCTCCATCCGCAGGAACTAGTGTCTCCTATACTATGCCAAAGAGCAATGCCACTCTCACCGCCACCAGTTCCTCTAGCAATGTATCTCAGGCTATCACTCTTGGCAAGGGTACCGGCGTCAGTGGCATTACCATTGACGGCACTAATCGTACCGACACTCCTGTTAGTCTTACTTGTGGCGGCCATACCATTAGTGGAAACTACGACTCTGGTTATGAATTTAGTAGCTGGTCCGGAGCCGATGGCGTTATTGTAGCTGACACTAGCGCTAATTCTACCACCATGACCGTCTCCGGCCCTGGAACCCTCACGCTTAATGCCAAAAGTAGTATTCCATATATACAAGATTTTACGCTTTCAATGTGTTCCGCGCAAGCTTCTTCTAGCGCAGTAACGGTAGTAGACAAGCGTGATAATAAGGAATACACCGTCCGCTACGTCAACGGCGCTTGCTGGATGACCCAAAACCTTGCCTATGTTGGCGACACTGTTGGCAGCCCCAGTAGCACTACAGGTACCATGATCATGAAATCCGCTACATCCAACATCTCTACCAGTAAAACCATCGCTTACTATGATCTAGCAACTGATGCAAGCACTAGCAGTACGCATTGTTATGGTAGTAGTGATTCTAGTGGTAAGGGCTATTCTAATCCATGCATAAAAGCTAGTACCAACAGCTCATACGGCACCTATTACAATTACAAAGCTGTCTCTGCGGGTATTATTAGCGGAACTAACAGCTCCAGCAACGCAACCTATGATGTCTGCCCCAAAGGCTGGAGACTGCCCATTGAGAGTGAATTCTCGAACATGGGTAGTTACAGCAACAAACCCGCTTTCTCCCCCGTCTACAGTGGCTTCTATGACAATGGTACGCTCGACAGCTCGTACGGGTACTGGTGGTCCGCTACGGCGAACGGTGGCAAATATCGCTACAGCATGTACTACTACAATGGCTCGCTGTATATCGGCGGCCTTAGCCGCTACCACGGGGGCTCAGTGCGTTGTATACGTACTACATCTTAGGGAGTTGAACTATACCCTTAATTGTTCATACTCTACTGCGCACTTGCCCCATTTTGTTTACACTCTTCCTACGTACTGTATCCCCATTGTGAAACCAATCCGCTCGGCGCCCCTACTTTTGCATTCTTAATCATAGCATGATATCTTAATCATAAGAACAGCCACTAGAAAACTGTTCGTGTCAGGTTATTGTTATCCTAGCCGAATTACGACTGGGATAACTATTTTCAGAAACCCAATTTCAAGTCCAGGCTCTCAGAATTGTCTGGGGCGGGGCGCAGAACTGCTCGGGCGGGGCGCGGCAACCACTAAGGCGCGGAGATCACTAGGGCACGGGAGCGGCAGGGCATAGCAGCACCCCGCCCAAAACTTTATAAAGTTTGCCAAACTTTATAAAGTTTTGTATAATAAAACCATGGAAAAGTATAGCAAAAAGCTCAAACAGATTTTAACCGCAACCGGATGGAGCCAAGAAATTTTGGCAGGGAAGCTCGGGGTGTCTTTCGTGACGCTAAACAGCTGGGTAAACGAAAAATCAGAGCCACGAGAGGGTGTGCGAGGAAAAATCGAAGCAATTTTTGCCGACGTTATGGGGTCGGAAGCGGTGGATGTCAAGGAGCTAGCAGAGTTAAAAAGGCGAGCGGTCGCGCAGAGATATAGTGCAAAAAGGCTAGCCAACGACCGGCAACTGTTGGAGCGTCTGACGACTTCGCTGACTTATCATAGCAACGGTACCGAGGGGAGCACAATGACCGAGCAGGATGTGGCCGCGGTAGTGTACGGCAACCAGACCCTCAGAAATCGCACTGCGACAGAGCAACGCGAAGCCATCAACCACCAGACCGCCCTCTATTTCTTGCTAGATGTGCTGGCGGAGGCCGGCAGAGATTTTCAGTTCACGCCGGATTTGGTCAAGTCCACCCACCTTAGAATGATGAACGGAGTGATTTCAGACGCTGGCTATTACCGAAACCACGCAGTGAGGATTCGCGGTGCCAATGTAGCGCTCGCCAATTACTTGAAAGTACCCGAGCTGGTCCAGAGTTGGTGCAACTTGACAAACAGCGAGACGACCGACAAAATCGGCCTCATGGCGAGGGCGCATGCAGAATTTGAGCGGATTCACCCGTTTACAGACGGAAACGGCAGAACCGGGAGATTGTTGCTGTTTGCGTTAGCGCTCAAATTAGAAACGGTCCCGCCAATTCTCAAGAAGGAGCGTCGATTCGCGTATTATAAATATCTGGAGCTAGCGCAGACGCGCGAGCAAACCGACCCGCTAGAAATGCTAATCGCACAAGCAATGCTAGAAACAGCAGAAGAAATCATGGGCTAAAATGGGCTAACGCCCCCCTACTTCGTAGCCTTCGCGACTTTCTCCGCCCCCTCCGCCTTCTTGTCCCGCCTCCGATTCAACCGATTCATCGCCTTAATGATCAGGAAAATCACCCACGCAATAATCAGAAATTCCACCACATTCTGGATGAAGTTTCCATACGCAATCACCGCCTCCGTATCCCCACCAAAGAAATTCGGAATCACCAGCTTTAGGTCGGTAAAGTCCACGCCCCCGCCGATCAGCCCCACAATCGGCATCACAATGTCGTTCACCAGGGAATTAACAATCGCGGTAAACGCCCCGCCTACCGCCACGCCTACTGCTAGGTCCACCACCGACCCCCGGTTTATAAACTCAATAAACTCCTTCCGAAACCCGGAATCTTTCTCCCGCACCTCTTTTGCTTTTTCGCGCACTGCCGTTTTGTCCATAATCGCTCCTTGTTTAGTTATTTAGTTTCCGAAAAATCGTTAAACTTGCTATAAAGATTTTCCAGACTATCGTAAGATGTTTTAAGCAGTGTCCGCAAGCTATCATCAGAAGTTGCACTATACAAGCTCGACTCTTCCGACATAAAAGCCGAAATCTCATAAGCCATTTTGTGCGCATAAATCCGGTCGAGTAGCCCATTAATCTTCGCCTCAAACAGCTCCGAATTCAGCCCATCCATCTCCAGCTTCGCCTGTTCCGTCAGCTTTTCGTCAATATCGCGCTCGCTTTTATAGTTAAATTTCTCCGTCACATACGTCATAAGTTCGCGACTTGTGTTCGCCAGTACCCCCGCCAGCGACGCCGACGACGACCTCAGCTCCGACGACTTCACACTCGGCTGGTATTCGGAAATCAACTCCCCCGTATTATTCAGGTGTAGCATCAGCCGATAAGTCTGCTCTTTCGGCGACGAACCGCCTCCCACTATCAACCCTACGATCACAATTAAAATCAGCCCCACCACGCCAATCGCCCCCACCTTAAAAAACCGATTCGCCCATAACTTTGCCGGCCATGACCCGCCAGCCTTGGCCGGCACCCCCGGTCGCGAAGTCGCCGCTATTTTGTCCAAGTAATCTTGCCCATTCATACCCCAATTATACCACAAACCCCACCCAATTTTGTGCTACAATATAACTATGGACGCCAAGGAGGAAATCAAATCACGCCTCGCCGTCGAGGACGTCATCAGCCAATACATCGAGCTAAAGCGCGCCGGTCGCAACTTAAAGGGCCACTCCCCTTGGGGTGTCGACAAAACCCCGAGCTTCATGGTCTCACCCGAGAAAGGCATCTGGCACGACTTCTCCGCCAATAAGGGTGGCGACATTTTCACCTTCGTCATGGAAGTCGAAGGCATCGGCTTCCGCGAAGCCCTCGAAAAGCTAGCCAACCAAGCCGGCGTCGATCTCAGTAAATACGGCCACGGCGACCCCGACCTCTCCCGCAAAAAGGCCCGCGCAAAAGAAGCCCTCGTCCTCGCCACCAAATATTACCAAGCCTGCCTCGTCCGTAGCAAAGCCGTCTGTGAATACGTTTTTTATAAGCGCAACCTCAACCGCGCTACCGTAGGGGAGTTCAAAATCGGCTACGCGCCCCCCTCTGGTAAAGCTCTCACGACCGCCCTCAAAAAGCGCGGCTTCACCGAAAGCGAACTAGACGACGCCGGCCTCTTAAACCGCTTCAAAACCGACCTCTTCAAACACCGCATGATGGTCCCCTTCATCGATACCACCGGCAACGTCATCGGCTACACCGCCCGCATCCTCGACCAGGGCGAACCAAAATATTTGAACACCCCCGAAACCATTTTGTTCAAAAAATCCAAATTCATCTTCGGCCTTTACCAAGCCAAAGAAGCCATCAGAAGAAACGGCTTCGTCGTCATCGTGGAAGGGAACATGGACGTCATCTCCTCTCACCAAGCCGGCGTCAAAGAAGCCGTCGCCACCTCCGGCACCGCCATGACTGAGCAACACTTAAAGGCTCTCAAGAATCTCACGTCAGACATCCGCCTCGCCTACGACGGCGACGCCGCCGGCATCAAGGCCACCGAGCGCGCCATCATGATGGCCGGCGATCTCGGCATCGACCTCACCGTCATCTCCGACTACCACGGCGCCAAAGACCCCGACGAGCTCATCCAAAAGGACCCCAAACTCTGGCAGGACGCCGTAAACAACCGCGTCCCCGCCGTCGACTGGCTCCTCCAAAAATACGAAGAGAACCTAAACCTCCGCCTCGCCCCCGACATCCGCAAGTACTCCGACGTCGCGCTAAGTCTCTTGAAGTACGTCACCGACGAAGTCGAACGCGCCCGCTACGAAGAAAAGGTCGCAAAAAAAATCGACGTCCCCGTCGAAATCCTCCGCGAAAAGGGCGCCCGCCTCACCGAAAAACTCGAAGCAGAGCTCGCCAGAAAACACCGCAAAAAGCCCAAAACCACCGTCACTCCCGACTACCTCAAAAAACTCGAAGACTCCCTCCTCGCCCTCAAAATCTTCGGCGGCGTCACAAAGACCAAAATCCCCCTCGACGTCCCCGACGACGAAACTCGCCTCGACGAGCTCGAGCTGGTTTTTAATACCGACCACGAAAACATCAAGAGCCCCGACTACGAAAGGGAAGCCACCGACCTCCTCGCCCGCTACGAGAGCGAGCAAAAAAAGCACCAAATCGCCACTTTGACCGCCACCCTCGCCACTCTCGACGAAGATTCCGACGATTATTTCAAGGTCCTCCGCGAGATCACCGACTTGCAAAAATCCTAAAGTACTGTATAATGTATGTTAATGAGCTTGAAAAATGACGATATTTTGAATGCAAAGGACTTAATGTTTGAGTTCGACGAGCCGGGCTCTTCCGACCTCGAGAACGAAGAGGAGCTTTCCGACGAAGACCTTGCCATCACCGCCGAAAACGTCGATGCTTTTGCCGACGATTCGGTGCGGCTTTATCTTCGCGAAATCGGCAAAATCCCTCTCCTCACCCCCGAGGAAGAAGCCGACCTCGCCGAAAGGATTGTCAAAGGCGACAAAAAGGCCAAGGACAAAATGGTCGAGTCCAATATGCGCCTCGTGGTTTCCATCGCCAAGCGCTATGGTGGCCGTGGGCTTGATTTTCTCGACCTCATCCAGGAAGGGAACACCGGCCTGCTTCGCGCCGTCGAGAAGTTCGACCCCGCCAAAGGTTTCAAGTTTTCCACTTATGCTACTTGGTGGGTCCGCCAGGCCATCACCCGCGCCATCGCCGACCAAGCCCGCACCATCCGCATCCCGGTCCACATGGTCGAAACGATTAATAAAGTCCTAAGGACCACGCGCAAGCTCACCTCCGAGCTTAATCGCGAGCCGACCAACGAAGAAATCGCCGAAGCCCTCGGCCTCGACGCAGATAAAGTCGACTACGTCATGCGCATCAAGCAGGACATCGCCTCGCTCGACGCTTCCGTTAGTCGCGACGGCGACGACGAAGATTCCGTCCTCGGCGATTTCGTCGAAGACGAAGAGCGCGACTCCCCCGAAGAGTCCGCCGCCAACCAGATTTTGAAGGAGCAACTTTCCGAAATCATCGCCACCCTGACCGACCGCGAGCAAAAGATCATTCGCCTTAGGTTCGGCATCGGCGGCGGTCGCCCGCACACGCTCGAAGAAGTCGGCGCCGAGTTCGACGTCACCCGCGAGCGCATCCGCCAGATCGAAGCGAAAGCCTTAAGCAAGCTTCGCAAAAACAAGGACACCAAGAAATTACACGAATATTTAAGATAGGAGCCACCATGAAAAAACTCATTGCCACCATCGTTGCCTTCATCCTCGGATTTTCTTCCATCGCCACACCGGCCATGGCTATAAGTAGCCCCATTACCACCTTCGGCGACACTGCTCAGACCGCCATCCTTACGGAATGTGCCGAAGATGACGGCAAGGGCGGGAGTATTTTGTGCCTCTTGCGACAAGCAGTCAATATCCTTTCTGTCGCCGTCGGCATCGTCGGCGCCATCGGCATCACCATCGTCGGCATCCAATATCTCACCGCTGGTGGCAACGAAGAACAAACCAGAAAAGCCAAGCGTCGCCTCTTCGAAATCGTCATCGGCCTCGCGGTCTACGTGCTCATCAGCGCCCTGCTCAGCTTCTTGCTCCCCACTTATTCAGGCAGCTAAACCATGGACCGCATCCTCCTCGTCTACAATCCCAATTCTTCCAAGTATTGCCGTGTCAAACGCGAGATCCTAGACCACCCCGAGCTTTTTGCCGGCCAAACCGTCTCGCACCACACCATCAAAAAAGCCCCGTTCGAAGTCAACGTCACCGCCACCGAAAAAGCCATAAAGGACGGTGATCTCGTCCTTGCCCTCGGTGGTGACGCCACCGCCTCCGTCTGCGCCAACGCCATCTTGAACTCCGGCAAAGACGCCACCCTCGCGGTCTTGCCCTACGGTAACTTCAACGATCTCGCCCGCACCCTCGGCACGATGAAATTGCAGGACCTAGGACAATGCGACGCCAGAAAAGCAATTCCCGCCGACTATCTATACCCATTACAAATTTTCATCGACGGCAAGTTTTGGCGCTACGCGACTTGCTACGTCACCATCGGCATGACCGCCGAAGCCGTCGAGCTTTTCGACGACCCCAAGTTCCGCACCTACATGCAAAAAGGCGGTAAAAGTTCCTGGCGTTCCTATCTCCAGCTCGCCAAATGGTATTTTAAACACCGCCACGACAAGCAATTCATCCCAGAGTTCACCTTAAATGGCCACAAAACCAAGCCAGGCATCAGCGACTACGCCGCCGTAAACGGCAGGTCCATGTGTCGCGTCATGAAAGGCGGCGACGACTACGAAAAGCCCAAAGTCTTCCGTAGCGAAAACTGTCGCCTCATTAGTTTTCCGCGCCTCTTCAATCTCATGGCGAAGTCAATTTTATTCCGCACCCCTGGCACTCCCACCACGCGGGACGTTTTGGAATTCAAGCAACCCGCCACCGTCGAACTCCAAGCCGAAGGCGAGTACCAGACTTTCGAGGGTATAAAGACCATCGAAGTCAAAAAGGGCGGCCCCGCTCTCAAGGTCATTCAACATCGCAGGAAAGGGAATCACCATGCCTCAAGATAACATTTTAAACCAAATCATCGCCTACATGAAATCGCACTGGCCTTCCGACGTCAAGGAAGAGTGGCAAGTTGCACTAGACGAATACCCCGCCATTTTGGAGCGGGTCCTCGCCGATTTCACCAAAGATAAAACCACGAGCCACCACCTCATCCGCATCGCCGGTCTTTCCGGCTCCGGCAAAACCACCCAGCTTCTCCCCGCCGTCGAGGCCTACTGTGAGAAGCAGGGAATCAATCCCGTCCTCGTCGCCGCCCGTCGCTTCGCGCCCTACCACCCGCATTACCAGGAAATCTCGGACTTCTATGGCGAAGCCCACGTCCGCGCCAAAACCGACGAATTCAGCACCATCATGATGTTCCTTACCATAAAGGAACTCACCAGCCAAGGCTACGACATTATTCTCGACGTCACCCTCCTCGACCCCGCCATCGAAGCCGTTCTCCTCGGCTTTCTTGCCAAAAACCGCTACGACCATTTCCTTGTTATGATTGCCATCTCTCCGGCCATCGCCGAAAAACACCTCGGCAACCGCAGTTGGCGCCATACTAAAGCCACCGAAGAGGAGTTCATCCGCGCCACTAAACAGGCCCTCACCTTCTACCAAACCACCGCTCCCGACACCCGCATCATCCTCTGGAACACTTACGAAGAGCAACCCATCTACGACGGCCCAGTCAAAGATTCGCTCGCGCCCTTCACCCAGTATTCCGAAATCACCAACATCCCCGCCCATGACGAATCCATCCTCAGAAAAGCCAAAATCACCTACCTCACCAACCTATAACGTTGTAAAAATTACAACACACAAAGCCAAAATCTCGTGTTATAATAAAAAGGTAAATTATCAATTAAACCGAGAATCGACAATTTACAATCGCTCGCTCACGCGTGCAACCTACAATTTGGTATACTTTTGTCCAGTCTTCGTCGGCATAAAACAGCACCGTCAGGTGAATTGTTAGCCGATGAAAACTGAAAGGTTATGATTGGTTGTCGATTCTCGGGCCTGCGGTGCTGTTTTGTGTCGACACGCTCCGCAGGATAAAGAGAGGAATCCTCAAGGGAGCAACATGCAAGGTCATACAACACACAATCAACCAAACAACAACCAACTAACTAACCATTCATTCATTTTTGTACTACGCCACGGTCTAAGAAATATTTTTAGACCTTTATTCATAACTAAAATAATTTCTAGCCGCATCAGGCCTGGTGCGACGTTACCTCTCCCGTGGCGTAGTAGCACATACTTGGACTTTTCTTTAGGAAAGAAAAGTCCAGCAAAAGAAACCAGTAAGATTTCTGAAATGAAAGTGAATTCCATTTCAGAAATTGATCATTATATTAGTGATAGCCGCAGAATACGAGTTGCCGGCATCAGCGCCTCCTTCATCCTAGCCCTCCTTACTCTTCTCACCCTCGCCCCATTAACCAGCAGCACTAACTACACCGAAGCCGCCTCATCCCTAGATGATTCTACTACCACCCTCACTCTTACTACCGGTAACACTGCCTCTCTTGCCATTAGTGCCGATAGTTCTAATGGCACTTTTGCTACGAATGATTCTACTTCCGCCTACTACACTTCTGGTAGTCAAGCAACTTCCTTTACTGTTACCACCAATAACTATACTGGCTATACTTTGACTCTCACAAATTCTAGTGATAATACTCTGGTAGACAAAAGTGATAGTAGTAATACCCTAGAACCACTAAGTACTGCCATTAATGAATCCACCTTCAGTACTAATAGTACTTATAATAATATGTGGGGTTATAAACCTAGCATGCTTAGCTCTTCCTCCAACTCTAACTATCTCCCCGCTCCTTCCAACACCACCATCACCATGAACGAAACCCATTGTGCTAATAGTGGCACTAATGGTTCTTACAGTTGTCCTAATGCTTCAGACACCTATACTATTGCTCTAGGTGCTAGAGTTAATTACACCCAAAGCTCTGGTACTTATACCAAGACCTTTGTCCTTACTACTGTAGCCAATGCCGCCCAGTATGCCATTAGCTATAGTGACAATACTGGCGACAGTACAGTAACTGGTATCCCCACAAACACCCTAGCTGGTACTAGCAGCGAAACCAGTGTCGCGCTTAGTTCTGCTGTCCCCACTAGAACTGGCTACACCTTTGCTGGCTGGTGTGAAGGTACCGTTAGCAATAATGGCACTACCTGTGGCGGTACACCAGGCACTACTTACTCTGCCGGAGGAAGGTTCTACTTTGACAGAAAGACCAATAATGCCACCACCCTCTATGCCTTATGGACAGTTAATAGCTATACCATTACCTTCAATGGCGATGATGGAGTCAATAACTTCACCGTTAACGGTAGCACCGTAGCCAAAGGTGGCACCGCTTCACTTACTTACAATCAGACTTATCCCATCACCATTAACTACAATGATGGTTACGAAGCTGCCGATAGCAATGTTCTCACCATTTCCAGTGGCGCTGGTTCACTGAGTGGTACCACCTTTACCGTAGGAGCTGGTATTGCTACGCTCTATGCTAGTAGCAAAAGCAGCAGTAGGCCACTATACGATACTATTGCGGCCATGAGTAAGGGCAAGCAAACTGCGGCAGATTTAAAAACTGCCATCACCGTCCCTACCAGTGCTGACCGCACGCAAGATACTTCCAACTCCGGTGTTTATGAATATGATGCCAGTGTTTTTGGCCAAGCTACTGATGCCGCCAACACTCATAAAATCTACTACTACCGCGGCGTCCTAGAAAACTCAGTCGGCTCCTACGGCTCTGATGGCTCTGCAGTAACTTACCCAAATTACGTTAAACTAAGCAACAACACTTGTTGGCGCATTGTCCGCACTACTGGTTCTGGTGGCGTAAAGATGATCTATAACGGCACTTATGGCGCCACCACTTCTGGTTCTTGTGCTAATGCCAATACTAAAGCACAAGTAACAACTAACGCATTTGGTAACGATTATCAGGGCTATATCGTAGACGTAGGTTACACATATAACGATAGTATCAGAACTGGATATTCCAGTACTAGCGTAGATACAGTATTTGGTAGTAATAGTAACTATAGCGTAAACTCATCCGCTTCCCCAATGAAGACTTACCTAGAAAACACTTGGTACTCCAGCAATATGACTAGCTATACTAGCAAACTAGAACCTAGCGCCGGCTATTGCAATGACCGTGTAGTATATTCTAGTAGTTCTGGCGGCACCGCACTAACTAGTATTAGACCTTCTAGCACTTCTTCTGCTACAGCTTACTTCAACGCCTATGTAAGAATGTACAATTCTTCAAACAAACCGACACTAACTTGTGCCCGCAACACCGTGGACCTTTATACGACTTCCTCCGCATCCAACGGTAACAAACAACTATTTTATCCAGTGGCATTACTTACTGCAGACGAAGCTGCCTTGGCTGGCTCTGGCGCTGGTTCTTCATACTCGGCCAATTATCATGCAAATGCCTTTCTCCACTCGGGGTGGAGCTTTTGGCTACTCTCGCCGAGCGCCCGGAACTCGATCGGTAGTGTCGGCGGGTTCTACGTGCTCTCGGACGGGGTCCTCACCAACAGCCTCGTGTCGGGTACGATTGGTGTTCGTCCGGCCGTTAGTATTAACCCCGGTGCCGAAATCGCCTCCGGCTCCGGCACCGCCACTGACCCATGGGTCTTAGATGAAGCCAACATCCCCGACACCCCGCCACTACCATCCATGCAAGATTATACTGCCTCCATGTGCCAAACAAACGCTTCAAGTAGCCCAGCCTATGTCCGCGATGTACGCGATGATAATATATACTCTATTCGCTACATCAACGGCGCCTGCTGGATGACATCAAATCTCCGCTACCTTGGCGACACTGGCAGTGCATCCACCTCCATGACCATGAAAGCTACGACTTCAAACATTGCGGCAGACAGAACCCTCGCTTATAAAGACTTAACGACTGGTGATAATAGTTATACCTACGCAGAAATTCATGTTGGCGTAGACAATAATAACAATCCAACTGTCTGGTATAACTACGTTGCAGCTTCGGCTGGTACTATCACTGGTAGTTCAAACACCACTACGGCCTCATACGACCTCTGCCCCAAAAACTGGCATCTACCAGCTAATGGTTCCTCTACCGGTCAGATTGGTAGTGTAACTTCATACAAAGACGCCTTTAGTCCGGTTTACGGCGGGTACTACAACGGTGGCTCCCCTATCGATGCGACTATGAGCGGGAGCTGGTGGTCTGCTACGGCTAACAACAGTACCAGTCGCTACCGCCTGAACTACTACAATGGTAGCCTGGTTACCAACAGCCACTATCGCAGCATCGGGGTCTATGTGCGTTGCGTACGTACTACCTAGGGCTCGGCGCCCCGCTAGAGCGGGGCGCCAGTATCACTCTTCCCCCAGACTTCCACCCGGGTTCTGCTCTAGCGCCTCACCCCAGCAATTCTGAGAGCTTTTTAAGATTTGAAATGTGTAATTCTCACAATTTTCCGCTGCGCGAGTGGCCCTGAGCGCTCAATAGGAACAGCCCAACTTCACGGTTGGGAAGGGCGCATGCACTTAATAGGCATCCCGCAGGTAGGGCTAAGCCACGAGCGCGCGACGAAAATCTGTGAGAATTACAACATTTCAAGTCCTGCTCTCAGAATTGTCTGGGGCGGGGCGCAGAACTGCTCGGGCGGGGCGCAGACCCACTCGGGTGGAGCGCAGAACTGCTCGGAGTATGGCGCAAAAAGCAGTGGAATGCAAAGAGCCACCCCCCTACCTATCATTCTTATGCTATTTTTAGTGCAAGTAGGGGGTTGCTTTTTGTCGTAGAGTGTGATAGAGTAGCACCGTGGTTGGAGCAACTTTTGGTGACGAAAAGCAAGTTTTAGATGGTGGGCCGCTGCGTGGGCAGGGTTCATAAGACTCTCAACGGGAATTTGCGATTCGTGATGTGTACTAGGTAAATGTCAGGTTCCCGTTTTCCCGTTAGCAATTTGTAAAAACAAAAAGCGAAAGGAGAATACGAATGGAAATAGAGTTCTACTTTAAATTCAAGCGTAAACCCAAAACCAAAAAAGTTACTGTTGTCGTAGAAGAAAACGACGAACAGTAACTACTTCAACCCAGGCAACGTCCTAGTTCGTTGTCACCTACGTCCATTTTACCGCAGATTGCGCATATGGTCAATACCAAAAGCAGATTGCAGCAAAATGGCGTAGGTTCCATTGCAAAATTACCACCATCTCTCCAAATAGTGGTATAATATAGCAAAGGAGTTAATATGGCAAAAACAGAAGATTACATCCAGCGCACGCTTGTCGTGCTCAAGCCCGACGCCGTCCAGCGCGGCATCATCGGCGAAATCATCCAGCGCTTCGAGCGCGTCGGCCTCAAAATCGTCGGCATGAAAATGGTCATGCCGGAGGAGAAGTTGTACCGCCAGCACTACGAGGACATCGGCCAGATGATCACTCGCCGCGGCGAGCAGGCTTACCGCTACAATGTCGAATACATGATGACCGGCCCAGTCATCGCGATGGTGTTGGAGGGTGTCGAGGCCCAGCCACTTGTGCGCAAAATCGTCGGCCCCACCGAGCCGAAGTCTGCCGAGATGGGCACCATCCGTGGCGACTATTCACACATGAGCTTCGGCTATTCCGACGCCAAGGGTACCGGCGTGCCGAATTTGGTCCACGCTTCCGGCAGCATCGAAGAGGCCAAGAAGGAAATCGACCTTTGGTTCAACGCCAACGAACTCTACGATTATTCCGACTTGAACGAAAAGTACACTCGCTAGTGAAAAGTCAAAAAGAAGCCCCACGGGGCTTCTTTTTTACGCCAAAACTCCACCAAAAACCAATACCGTAATAAAAATTTTCCCAGAGGTCAAAACGCTTGGTCGAAGTGGGGGGTTGATTTTTGCGCGAGAGTGTGCTTATAATATCGTCATCATTTAAAAAAGGAGTGTAATGCTAACTCAAACCAAACCCAAAAAGGCCATTTTTACCACCATCTTCACTACCATTATAGCCCTAGCCGGCATCTTCTTCAAGGCAGCCACCTCAGCCGAAAGCGCCCACGCCACCGCCTGTCCCGACCTCGAAATCATCTTCGCCCGCGGTTCCGGCGCCGAGCAGGGAACCAACGATAACTACCTAGAGTTCAAGCGTACCATCGAAGCCAAAATCAAAGACTGGGGCATCTCGCACGACTACCTAGATTTGCCCTACGAAGCCAAAGGCATCGGCGCCGACAACGTCCTCACGCTCCTCGGTGCTTTTTTCGGCGCCGGCGACGCCTACGATTTTGGCGCCAGCGTCGAAAATGGCGCAAAGCTTCTCACGAGCATCATTAGCGCCTGCCCCGACACCAAATTCGTCCTCGGCGGCTACTCGCAGGGCGCCATGGTGGTCTCAAAAGCCATCCATTCCATCGCCCCAGAAAACATCATCTACGCCGCCACCTTTGGCGACCCCAAACTCTACCTCCCAGAGGGCAAAGCCTGGTTCTCGCTCTCACTCTTAGAAGCCTTCACCGGCACCGACAAAAACCTCTTGCACACCGGCGCCATCCCCGCCGCCTGCAAAGGCGAAAACCTCTCCGAATACCGCATGTACGTACCCGACTGCTACGCCTACGAAGGCATGCTCGGCTCCTACCGTCCCTACCAACCGCTCGGCTACGAAGGCAAACTCGGCACCTGGTGTAACAAATACGACATGTTCTGCTCATCCTACCTCAGCGCCTCCAGCCACACTGCCTACATCAGCGACGGACTCTACGAAGACGCCACCAAGGTCATTGCTGCCAAAATCGCCCAAACGTTCAAAATAGAAAACACCAACACTTCACCCCACGACACCGCCATCCTAATCGACTCCACCGGCTCCATGAAATCGCTAATTAATAACTACAAAAACGAAGCCCTCCGCCTCGCCGAAAAAACTTTAAGCTCCGGTGGTCGCGTCGCCCTTTACGACTATCGCGACCTCGCCGAGGGTTACACCCCGGTCAAACATTGCGATTTCGAAACCTGCACACTCGAAACTTTCAAATCCGGCCTAGATAGCATCGCCACCGCAAACGGCGGCGACACCCCCGAATCACTTCTCTCGGCCTCTCTCCATGTCATGAAAAATTTGAGCTGGCGCCTCGGCTCCACTAAATCACTGGTCATTTTGACCGACGCCGGCTACCACTCGCCCGATCTCGATGGCACCACTTTCTACGACGTCCAGAAATTAAGCAAACAAATCGACCCAGTCAACTTCTACATTATCACCGAAAGTCCCATCAAAAGCACCTATGTCTCTCTCGCCGAGGCCACCGGTGGCGCCGTCGTTTCTAGCGCCGACGACCTCTCAACCCTCACCGACACCATCATCGCCCGCTACGACAGTCTCCCTCGCGTCGAAGAAGAGTTCGAAGACGAGGAGCAGGGCACCATCCCTCCAGTTCTCGAGCTCACCGCCATCACGCGCCCCACCGCCACTTCTACTGAAATCACTTTCAAAACCACCGGCACCAAAACCCTTGTTGCCCTAAGCGACGCCGTCCTCGGCGCTACCACTGAAACCACCCTCACCATCACGGATCTAGACCCCACTCGTTCCAACGTCCTCACCCTCGTCCCACTCACCGACACTCGCCGTGGCGAGTCTGTCACCGTCGACCTCTCTGCCACCGGCTCCGCCGAAGCCAAAAACGCCAAAATCACCGAAGCCACCTCCATCATCCCCAAAGCCCCCAATACCGGTCGCGCTACACCGTAGCCGAGTCTATCCCTCCATCGTCAGCGCAAACAGCGCTATTCCCGCCGCCACCGACACGTTAAACGACTCTTTCCGCCCCCGCATCGGTATCTCCACAAACAGATCAATTATATCATATAAGGTATAATTTATCCCACCAACTTCCTCTCCCAAAACCAGCACTACCCGCGGTTTAAGCGCGGATGAACATTCCGGCGACCCCAGCTTTAACAGGGGCACATCAGCCACATTATTCTCAAGCCCCACAATCTGCCACCCCTCCTGCCGTAGCGACGCTAGCTCAGAAAATATATCATCACATGCATTAATTCGCACCATCTCCTCTGTTCCCAGCGCCGTTTTATGTATCTCCCGATCCAACTTTTCTCTCAGATGTGGCAACAGGGAATCGTCATGCACTCGCGGAGTGTATCCCGACAAAATCACCCGAGATACAGCAAATCCTTCCGCGCTTCGAAGTAGCGCCCCCACATTGTAGCACGACCGTATATTATGTACCACCAAAATCACTTCTCGCATACCGCAATTATAACATAATATGATATAATTACACTATGGCTCCGTAGCTCAATGGATAGAGCGGTTCCGTCCTAAGGAAAAGGTTGTGCGTTCGACTCGCACCGGAGTCACCACAGATCCGATTATGAAACTATTCAAGAAAAAGAACGCCAAAAAGACCGAACAACAAAAGGTCGACGAACGTCGCGAAGAGGTTTTTGCCACTGGCCGCAAGTTCAAGTATCCGCTCCAGTTTACTAAGCACCGCATCGTGATTAACACCATCCTCATTGCTACCGTCGTGATCGGCATTGTTTTCATCGGCGGCTGGCTTGCGCTTTATCGGTTCAACATGTACAGCGACATGCTTTTCCGCATCACCAAAATCATCCCCGCCCCCGTCGCCACCGTCGACGGCAAGACCGTCCGCTTTTCCGACTACCTCATGTTCTACCGCAGTAGCATCACCTCTATCGAGCGCCAATCCAGCCAAGTCGACGTCAGTGGCTCCATCGAAGACCTCCGCGAGCAGTACAAGCGCGCCGCTCTGGAAGAAGCCGAAGAATACACCTACGCCTTGAAGCTCGCCGACGACCACGGCATCACCGTCAGCGCCGAAGAAGTCGACGCCGAATTCACCCGCCACCGCGAGCTCGGTGGTGTCGAACGTAGCGACGCCGCCTTTCTCAAGATTGTCGAGGACAATTTCGGCCTCACCAAAGACGAGTACCGGCGCCTGCTTACCCTCACCATCACTCGCGCCAAGGTCGAAGCCGAAATTGACACCACCGCCACCAAAATCGCCAACGAAGTTGAGAAGTTGCTCACCAGCAACGGTGGCGACTACGCTGCCGTTGCCGAAGCTCTCGGCGACAAAATCATCTATGAGGAAACCGGTGGCATGGTCTCCAGCCAGAACATCGACGGTGGCCGCGCCAGCGCCGCTGTCAAGCTCGAGCCCGGCGGCCAGTCCGGCAAATTCGTCTCCATGAACGGCGACGGCTACTACTTCGTCAAGCTCATCAAAAAAACCGAAACCGAAGTCAACTTTGTCTCCATCAAAGTCCCCTTCACCAAATTCAAAACCGATTTCGACCAGCTCCGCGAAGACGGCAAAATCGAAGAGTTCATCACCCTCGGTTCCGAAGACACCACTCCCGCTAGTTAGACTATCTTTTTTTACTCAAGTGTGCTATAATAAACTTAGCGCGGGTATCGTATAACGGCTATTATGTATCCTTCCCAAGGATGAGATCAGGGTCCGACTCCCTGTACCCGCACCATATATTATATGCAAGATTTCCGAAATCATCTCAAAACTGTTATTCAAGACCTCTACGGTCTTGATTTTGACCCCGACTTTACACCCTCGCCAGAGAACATCAATGCCGACTATTCTACGAATGCCCCACTAAAACTCGCCAAGGAACTCCGTAAGAACCCCATGGAAATTGCCACAGAAATTGCGGGGGAGTTGGGAGGACGCGAGCGAAGCAGCGAACAAATCGCCTTTCCAACTCCCCCAGGCTTCCTGAATTTCACTCTGTCTGACACATTTTTGCAAACCGGCATCACCGCAGTGGTCACAGACTTTGAACAATTCATTTACTCAGGCGCTAACAGGGGCCAAACGGTCATCTGCGAATTCAGCGACCCCAATCCTTTCAAGGTTCTTCACGTCGGCCACCTCTACACTAGTATCGTCGGCGACGCTATCTCCCGCCTCTACGAATACTCCGGCGCCAAAGTCATCCGCGCCAACTTCGGCGGCGACGTCGGCCTTCATGTCGCCAAGACCATGTACGTCCTAGCGCAAAAGGACCCCGCCGACCTCACCATCGAGGACATCGCCAAGTGCTACGTCGAAGGTACCGCACTCTACGACGACGACCCCGCGGCCCACGCAAAGATTACCGAATTAAACCAAGCCATCTACCGCATCAACGCCGAAGACGACCACTCCACCCCTCTCGCCCGCCTCTACTGGCAGGGCAGGGAATTGTCCTACCAGTATTTTAACGATTTCTACGACCAAATCGGCGTCCACTTCGACAAATACTACCCCGAGTCCACCGTCGCAAACCTCGGCCTAGCAAAGGTCAAAGAGCAGCTAGAAAGGGGAATCTACGAATATTCCGACGGCGCCGTCATCTTCAACGGCGAGAAATATGGTCTCCACACCCGCGTCTTCATCAACCAAGCCGGCGTCCCGACTTACGAGACCAAAGACGTCGGCCTCATCTTCGCCAAAGACCGCGACTACCACTTCGACAAGTCCATCGTCATCACCGGTGGCGAGCAAAAGGATTACATGGCCGTCGTCTTAAAGTCCATCGAGCAGTACGCCCCCGCCCTCGTCGAAAAAACCACCCACTTAACCCACGGCCTCGTCAAGTTGAAAGGCGGCGTCAAGATGTCGTCACGTAAGGGCAACTTCTTAAAAGCCGTCGACGTCCTCGATCTCGTCCGCGCCGAGCTAAAGTCCCAGTACGGCTCCGAGGACAACGTCATCTCCCTCGCCGCCATCAAATACGCCTTCTTGAAGTACAAAATGGGCGGCGACATCATCTTCGACCCCGAGGACTCCGTCAAAATGACCGGCAACTCCGGCCCCTACCTCCTCTACTCCGCCGTCCGCGCTAAGAAGATTTTGGATAAGGTTACCGTTGCAGGGCGACGGGTGACGCCGTCGGAGGGGGACCCCCACGGAGCGTCAAGCGACGTGGGGGAGGAGACGACGGCAGGACCCGTCGCCACCACACCTGAGCATAACTTAGCCAAAAAGCTCTTGGAGTACAAGGGCGTATTAGACGAAGCAGTCGCCGAAATGGCCCCACACAAACTCGCCACCTACCTCTACGAACTCTCCCAATCTTTCAGCCGTTTCTACGAACATTGCCCCGTCGCCGGCACTCCCGAAGAATCCGAGCGCGCCAACCTCGTAAAAGCCTATCTAAACGTCATGACCCACGGCCTCGGCCTCCTCGGCATTGACATCCCGGAGGAAATGTGACCATGAGTATCAAGGGCTTCAGAAACAGAGCTCTCGCGAGCATTTGCGACGACGGGAGCAAACTAGCGAGCGAGCCCTGTAACGACAGGCGCGAGCGAAGCGGCGAGCGAGAGCCTGTTTCTGAAGCCCATAATGCCATGCTTCTCTGGATTGATTTAGAGATGACCGGCCTCGATCCGGAGAAAGACAGGATCTGCGAAGTCGCCGCCATCGCCACTGACCTAAACCTGAACGAAATCGCCCGCTATGAAGCCACCGTCAAAGTCGACGACGCCCTCATGAAAGAGCGCATGGTCGGCGATTTCTGGGACAAGAACCCCGCCTCCCGCGACGCCCTGCAAAAAAACAACGCCACAGGCCGCCCCATCGCCGAAGTCGAAAGGGAATTATTGCAGTTCGTAAAAGCCCACTTCAAAGGGGACGTCTACCTCGCCGGCAACTCCATCCACCAGGACCGCAAATTCATCGAGCGTGAAATGCCAAGCCTAAACGCCAGGCTCCACTATCGCATGCTCGACGTCTCCGCCTGGAAAATTTACTTCGAACACGCACTTAATCATAAATTTAACAAGCCCGAGAACCACCGCGCGTTGGACGACATCGAGGGCTCAATAGGAGAACTCAAATGGTACTTGACCTTTCTAAAGTAACCGGCATTGGCGATTACGACATCGAAATCAAGCAAGAATTCAAAGACGGCCAGCCCGCGAAATCCCGCACTCTCTACAAAAAGGGCAAAAAAGCCTTCCTCGTCGACAACGGTCCCACCATCGAGCTCCGCACCGACCCAGAACTCCTGCGCACGCTCGTCGCAAAGTACGAATCCGTCATGGTTTCACGCTACTTCGGTAGCGGCGGTATCGAAATCGTCCTCGCCGGCCACCAACTCACACCAGACGAAGTCAACGACCTCACCCGCTTGAGCTACAACCTATCTTAGAGATTTTTGCATAAATTTTGCTTGCAATCACCAAAATGTGATATAATAAAATTATACAAATTTCGAAACTAAACGCACCTTATCCGTACAACACACGTTGTTCGACAGCAAAAATCGGCACCGTTAGGTACTAATTGCTGTCGAACTCGTTCGAGTTTGTACGATGCGTTTAGTTTCGAAAGCCTACGGTGCCGATTTTTGCAATCAGCCTCGCAGGAAATAAAATTAACAAGAGAGGTATCTCAAGAGGTAAAATGCAGGTCATACAACTACAATCAATCAAAAATTATATCAAACATTCCCATCATCAGACATTATCCGGAATCTTCGCTACCTTTTCACTTTGTTTGTTCACCCTACTT